>NZ_JAOTNX010000004.1:0-428493 GCF_036346475.1 Pseudomonas sp. AM8 | reverse complement strand
GCTAAAACCGCTGCTGCGAAACCAGCCGCGAAGCCAGTTGCTAAAACCGCTGCTGCAAAGCCGGCCGCGAAGCCAGCTGCTAAAACCACTGCCGCCAAACCAGCCGCCAAACCTACTGCTGCAAAACCGGCTGCCAAACCTGCGGCTGCAAAGCCAGCCGCCAAGCCAACTGCAAAGCCTGCTGCTGCAAAGCCAGCCGCCAAGCCAGTTGCAAAGCCTGCTGCTGCGAAACCAGCACCGGCCAAGCCAGCAGCACCTGCTGCTACCCCGGCAGCGACCACCGCTCCAACCGCATCGGCCAGCAGCACCCCTGCACCGGTAGCGCCAAGCACCACCCCAACCAGCGCTTCCTAAGTGCCGGTGATCATGACGCGCAGCTGCTGCAGCGCGTCATGGTCAAGGTTGGCGGCATCCTCAGCCGCCAGTCCTTCCAACCACCGCGGTTGAGTCATCTCCCCTTTCGGCCATGCCTGCGTCAACGCTTCCAGGCGCGTCAGCAATTGCCGTTCGGCATCCAGTTCCAGGGCTTTGACCCGCTCGCGCAGCGCCGCCAGTTGCTCATCCTGCTGCACCATGGCACGCCATTGCACACGCAACTGCCGCAAGGGTTCGATCACCTGCGCCTGCCACGGCCGGGCCAGCTGTTGCAGGGTGCGCATACGCTCCGGCTCAAGTGCCACGCCCCGCTGTTCCAGCCACGCGCCGCAGAGCAACAGGCACACGTCCGCCCCTTGCTCCTGCAAGCGCAGGCAGGCGGCTTCGACGCCCGGACGGGCGTAAGTCGAGAGAGCAAAGCTCCACAGGTCAGCGTTCATATTCACACCCAAGCCAGCGGCCAACGAAGCTGGTAGACTCCGCCGCCATTATGATCCGACTTCAAAGCCTAACATTACAGCGTGGCCCGCAACGTCTTCTCGAAGACGCCGAGCTGACCCTGCACGCCGGTCACAAAGCCGGCCTGATCGGTGCCAACGGCGCCGGCAAATCCACGTTGTTCGCCCTGTTGCTGGGTGAGCTGACCCCGGATTCCGGGGACTGCTTGCTGCCGGCCGACTGGCGCATCGCCCATATGCGCCAGGAGATCGACACCCTGGACCGCATCGCGATCGACTACGTGCTCGATGGCGATCTGCGCCTGCGCCAGGTGCAGCACGACCTGGCCGAGGCCGAGAAAGCCCAGGACGGCGCCGCCCAGGCCCGCCTGCACGCGGAACTCGACAGCGCCGACGGCTACACCGCCGACGCCCGCGCCCGCAAGATGCTTGCCGGTCTTGGCTTCACCAACGAACAGATGGATCGTCCGGTCGCCGACTTCTCCGGTGGCTGGCGCATGCGCCTTAATCTGGCCCAGGCGCTGATGTGCCCCTCGGACCTGCTGCTGCTCGACGAACCGACCAACCACTTGGACCTCGATGCGATCCTGTGGCTGGAGGACTTCCTCAAGAGCTATCAGGGCACCTTGCTGCTGATTTCCCACGACCGGGACTTCCTCGACGCCGTGGTCGACAACATTGCCCACGTCGAACAGAAGAAGATCACGCTCTACCGTGGCGGCTACACCGCATTCGAACGGGCGCGTGCCGAGCGCCTGGCCCAGCAGCAGCAGGCGTTCGAGAAGCAGCAGGCGCAGCGCGCGCACATGGAAAGCTACATCGCCCGGTTCAAGGCCCAGGCCACCAAGGCCCGCCAGGCCCAGAGCCGGATCAAGGCCCTGGAGCGCATGGAAGAACTGTCGGCGGCCCACGTCGATTCGCCGTTCGACTTTGTGTTCCGCGAATCGGTGAAAATCTCCAGCCCGTTGCTGGACCTCTCGGATGCCCGCCTGGGGTATGGCGAGAAAACCATCCTGGAGAAGGTCAAGCTGCAGCTCACCCCAGGTGCGCGCATCGGTTTGCTCGGCCCGAACGGCGCGGGCAAGTCGACGCTGATCAAGAACCTGTCGGGCGAGCTGCAACCCCTGGCCGGTCGTTTGACCCGTGGCGAGAACCTGGTGGTGGGCTACTTCGCCCAGCATCAGTTGGACTCCCTCGACGCCAAGGCCAGCCCGTTGCTGCACCTGCAACGCCTGGCGCCGACCGAGCGCGAGCAAACCCTGCGCGACTTCCTCGGTGGCTTTGACTTCCGTGGCGCGCGCATCGATGAGCCGGTGCTGAACTTCTCCGGCGGCGAAAAAGCCCGCCTGGCCCTGGCGTTGATTGCCTGGGACCGCCCGAACCTGCTGCTGCTCGACGAACCGACCAACCACCTCGACCTGGAAATGCGCCTGGCGCTGACCATGGCCTTGCAGGAGTTCAGCGGTGCGGTCCTGGTGGTGTCTCACGATCGCCACTTGCTCAAGAGCACCACCGACAACTTCCTGCTGGTAGCGGATGGCAAGGTCGAAGAGTTCGACGGCGACCTGGACGACTACGCCCGCTGGCTCACGGACTACCGCCTGCGCAATGCGCCGGTCAGCAACACCCCGGTCAACCCGGACAAGACCGATAAGAAAGCCCAGCGCCAGGCCGCTGCCGCACTGCGCCAGCAGTTGGCGCCGCACAAGCGCGAAGCCGACAAGCTTGAGGCCGAGTTGGGCAAAGTGCACGAGCGCCTGGCCAAGATCGAAGCCAGCCTGGGCGACAGCGCCGTGTACGAGGCTGCGCGCAAGGATGAGCTGCGCGACCTGCTGGCCGAACAGGCCAGGCTCAAGGTGCGCGAAGGGCAATTGGAGGAAACCTGGATGGAAGCCCTCGAACTGCTGGAAACCCTGCAAGCGGAGCTGGAGGCGCTGTCCTGATGGAAGCCTTGCAACTGCCGTTGCCTGCGCAATGGATCGAGCCTGTATGGATCGGCGTGCAAATCCTGCTGATCCTGCTGGCCGGCTACCTCGCCCAGCGGTTTGTCGCCAAGGGCCTGACGCGCCTGGGTGAGCGCTACCCGTTTCCGCCACAACTGCTGATGCCCCTGCGTGGCGGATTGCGCTGGCTGATCATGGGCAGTGCGTTGATCTTTGTGCTGGGCCGGCTGGGTGTGTCCGCCACGGTGTTGTGGACCGCGCTGTCGGGGTTTGTCGCAGTGGCGGCAGTGGCGTTCTTCGCCATGTGGTCGGTGTTGTCCAACCTGCTGTGTGCGATCCTGATCTTTACCGTCGGACCGTTTCGCCTCGGTGACATCGTCGAGTTGGTGGATACCGTCGACAAGCCCGGCGTGAAGGGCAGGGTAGTGGCGATCAACTTGCTCTACACCACACTGATCGAAGTGGAAGCGGCAGGCACCGACAGCGCCATCGTACAGGTGCCTAACAGCCTGTTCTTCCAGCGCTCGGTGCGGCGTTGGCCCGGCACCCATGTGTTCCCTGGCGACCGCTAGCATTTACCGCGTGTAAAAATCTATAGCCAGCCTCTGCTCGGCGGAGTTAGCTTAAGGCCCGACAATCGCTGACTCTTCCCCGAGGTGTGCTATGGCACTCGACACGTGGCTGGCCTTTTTCCTGGCCAGTTGGATCATCTCCCTTTCCCCTGGCGCCGGCGCCATCGCTTCGATGTCCAGCGGCCTGCAATACGGCTTCCTGCGCGGTTACTGGAACGCCATTGGCCTGCAACTGGGCCTGGCCATGCAGATTGCCGTGGTAGCGGGCGGTTTGGGTGCCATTCTGGCGGCGTCGTCGACCGCGTTCTATGCGATCAAGTGGTTTGGCGTGGCGTACCTGGTGTACCTGGCCGTCAAGCAATGGCGTGCCTTGCCCATGGACATGGCCGATGACGCGGCGATACGCCCGCTCGGCAAGCCAATGGCGATGATGTTCCGTGGTTTCCTGGTCAACGCCAGCAACCCCAAGGCCCTGGTGTTCATGCTGGCGGTGCTGCCGCAGTTCGTGAATCCCCAGGCGCCGTTGCTGGTCCAGTACCTGATCATCGGTGCGACGATGATCAGCGTCGATATGATCGTGATGGCGGGGTATACGGGGTTGGCGTCCAAAGTCCTGCGGCTGTTGCGCACGCCCAAGCAGCAGAAGCGCGTAAACCGTACGTTTGCCGGGTTGTTCGTGGGGGCTGCGGGTTTCCTGGCCAGCTTGCATCGCGCAACGGCGTAAACCTCGGTACCTCTGAAGAAACCGAGTTAAAAGTGTGGGAGGGGGCTTGCTCCCGATGGCGGTGTCTCAGTTACAGCTAAGCTGACTGACACCCTGCTATCGGGAGCAAGCCCCCTCCCACATGGGTTGTGTGTTTCCAAAGGATTACCCTTCAGCGCAGGATCTTCGGCGCTTCATCCCTTGGCAGGTTATTGCGCAACACCGGCTGGCCAGGCTCTTGATAGCCGCCGCCCAACTGTTCCGCCAGTTGCCGTGCCACGTCCTCACCCAGCGCCTTCGACACTTCCTTCACCACCCGCGGCCGGTTCAGGCTCACGCGTATGTCGCGGCTGTTCACCAGCTTGGTGTCCTGGCCTTCGCCCATGGCGGTAAACGCCGAGGTGATTTCGTAGGTGCGGGTGTTGATCAGGCTGAAATCCGCCACCAGCGTCAGGCCCAGCACCGCCGAGTAGCTGTTGGTGTGGTCCAGGGCGTTGATGTCCTGGGTGAAGTCGATGTCTGACAGCGTACCGAACAGCACATAGTCCGCGCCCTTGAAGTGACCGGCCTTTATGCGCTTGATCACGTCATAGACGTCACCCTTGGCATCGGCGGTGTAGGGCGTGCCCTGCACCAGCTGGAACTGGCGGGACTTGAGAATCTCCCCCTTGATATCACCGCTGAACTTGCGCAGCTCGGTTTGTTCGATGTAGCTGCTACGGCTCTCGTACTCGCTGTAGTTCGATGCACCGCTGGCGTTGTAGCTGCTTGCCTGGAAGTTGTTGCTGGCCGAAACATGGTGGATGTACTCCTCGACCTGCGCCTGGTAGGCCAGGTCGGTCACCGCGATCTTGGGTGCAGCCGAGGCGCCAAAGGCGCACAACAGGCCGATCAAACCGATCCATGCACGCATTGCCTAGCGCTCCGTGGTCTTGCGGATTTCTTTTTCGTCCATCCATTCGGCCAGGCCGCTCTCGACGTCGATCAGCTGCAGGCTGAACTTGTAGAACACGTCCTTGTAGTCCGAGCTGCGCTTGACGATGGAACTGATGGAGCCTTCCAGGCGGTACTTGGCGGCGACCATGTTGCCGGTCTTGCTGACGCTGGACTTCTTGTACAAGCCGCTCTGGTTCTGCAGCTTGAGCTGGTCGACCTGGCTTTGCATGTCGGTGTTGTCACTGGCGAAGCGTGCGGTGCCGGTCTTCATCAGCTGGGTCTTGATCGACGTGGTGATCTCACGGGTGTCGATGTACTCGCTGGTCTTGTTCTTCACGTCATACACCTGCACCACCGGGCGGCCTTGCAGGATGCCGGACTGGGCGAGGGAGCGGGTCATGCTTTCGGCGATCATCTGCAGGTCGGTGGAGCCGAACTCGTTGGTCACCAGTTCCACGGCCTTGGTGTCGCCGTAGCTGATGTTTTTACCACCCAGTACCGGGGAGGTATTCGCGCAGCCGCTGGCCAGGACGGCAACCACGGCGAGAATCGAGAAGCGTGCAAGCATGGGGAAATCTCTCAGCAGCAAAAAGAATGAACGGCTCAAGGGGTTTTGACTTCAAGGCGGAAGTCCGCGGCCTGGGGCACATTGGCAATGGCGGGCAGGAAGGTCGCCTGGTTGGCGTACAGGTTCAGCACTTTCCAGGTCTCTTCATCGCCCACCGGGAAACCATCGGCGCCCAGCCAGGCGAAGCGGTAATACATCATCTGGTTACTGCTGGTGATATTGCTCAGTTGCACCTTGGCGGTGAGGAAGCCGTTCTCGCGGGCCACACGAATGGCGCCGACCGCGATGCCCTTGAACTTGCCCATCACCACGATCTTGCTCGCGGCGCTGCCAGGCTCCGGTGGTGGCGGGGTGGCGCAGCCGGCAAGCAGGACCAGCGCCAGTGCGCCGAGGATAAAGTGACGCATAGGGTGCTCCTTAAGGTTGTTTGAGGGCGATGGCCTGGGTTGTCGTGCCGGGCAGCACATGGGCGGCGAGGCCACCGGCGAACACTTGGTTGCCGACCACGCGCAGGGTGATCACCTGGTAGCGCTGGTCGGCCTTGATCGTTACCAGCGTGCCACCCAGGGCGTTGGGCAGGCTGACCTGGTGTTCACCACGCTTGAGGCGCAGACGCGTGACTTGGGTCATGTCCGGCAGGGTGCGCCAGGTGCGGGTGTCGGCGCCTTCGGTCACGGCCGAGGCGATACCCAGTACCAGGCCTGCCATGGGGTTGGTCTTGTTCAGGTTGTTCTGCGCCACACCACGGCTTACCGCACGCACGGTAGTGCGCAGGATGATGCCTGGCATGTCGTCACGCAGGGCGCGGCGGGACATGGCCGTGGTGCTGTTGAGCGCCGTGAGGTTCTGTTGCTGGCCGTCGACACCGATCTGGGCAAAGGTCGCTGTGGAGGTGTCGGCCTTGATCACCGGGAACGACAGCGGGGTGATCACCAGATTGCCATTGATCGGGATCGGCAGCGGCAGGCGTATCGAGTCGCGGGCGGGGGCGAGGCCGCTCTGCACCACGATCAGCACGTCGGTTTCGTCACTGCCGACCTTGGATTTGTCCAGGTCGAGCAGCGCTTTTTCCAGCAGTGGTGTGTTAGGGCGCAGCTCGACGGCCTTGCGATAACCGGGGGCTGCCAGGTCTTTTTCGCCCAGGGCTTCGTAGACGAAGCCGGCCAGGTAATGGCTGAACGCACTCTGGTAGCTGTTCTTCAGGCCGACCACCTCCGGCGCGTCGAGGGCCTGCACCGGGTAGCCGTGCAGGTCCTTGATCTGGGTGGTCACGCCCTGTTGCTCGGCTTCGTCTTCGCGCTTGAGGTATTCCTTGTCGCGCAGGTCGGCGATCACCGCTTCGCGTTCGTGGGTCTTCTTGATTTCGGTGCGTGCACCGTCGAAGTCGTTCAAGGCCAGCAGGTTCAGGGCCATCTGCGTGGTCAGCATGACTTTTTCGTAGTCATAGCCTTCGTAGCGACGCACCTTGTCATTGGCCAGGAAGCTGCCGAACTGGGAAAGGTATTTTGCGCTGTCGAACTTGACCGACTCTTCCCACTTGTAGACTTGCAGGTCGGCGCTGCGCCAGGCGGTCTGGCTGCCGGTCAGGTCGCCCTTGGCCCGCAGCAACTCGCCCTTTTCGAAGAAATACAGCAGGTCTTTGTCTTCGCCGGTGTTGTTCTTTTCCAGCAGGGTCAGGGCGGCGTCGACATTGCCGGTGGCGAGTTGCTGGTTGGTGGCTTGCAGCTCGGCGTCGTAGCTGCGGAACATTGAACAGCCGCTGAGCAAAGTGACTGCCGCGAGCGCGAGCGGAGGTAAGGCGCGAAAAACCATGTCACTTCTTCCCTGAAAGTAGTCAACCAATATGGTTATTCCTCATAAAACCGAGGAACGAAATTCCCTTTCGCACTAACAGGGCGCGGCATTATAAGCATCGTTACTGGCAAAACAATGGCTTTTTGCCTCGATTGAGCTGACAGCAATGCCAGTAACCCATCTCCAAAATGCCCCGTCCGCCCAAACGACAAATCACTAACGCCTTGAGTCAAACCCTTTAACGCTTAACAATGTGTTACTTCGTATTTCCACTTGAGATTCATTCATGACTGGCCCCTTCCGTTTTCTCGCCTGGCTGCTGTTGCCGGCATTGATGTCGTGCAGCTTCAACCTGCTGGCCGCGACTGCCGAGGGCGCTCCACAAGCCCTGCATCTGCTGGACTACATTGGCGCCGACTACCCACCGACGGTAGAGGCGGGCAAGGTGGTGGATGATTCGGAATACCGCGAGCAGGTGGAGTTTCTTGGGGTCTTGCAGGGGTTGGTGGCGGATTTGCCGCAAAAGCCTGAGCGCGCGGAACTGGTGAAGGGGGTCGAGGAACTGCTGGCGGCTGTCACCGCTCATGCAGACGGCGCGACCGTCGCTCGCCAGGCCCGCCAGTTGGGCGCCAAGCTGGCAGTCGCGTATGAAGTCAGCCAAGCCCCGGCCATCACGCCCGACCCGACGCGCGGCGCACCGCTCTACGCCCAGCACTGTTCGGTGTGCCACGGCACTGCCGGTGCCGGCGATGGTCCGGCCGGCGTGGGGATGACGCCGCCTCCGGCCAACTTGACGGATGCTGCGCGCCTGGATCGCCTGAGCCTTTACGCGATCTACAACACCCTGGGCCTGGGTGTCGAAGGCACTGACATGCCGTCCTTTGCTGACCAACTGGACGACCGCCAGCGTTGGGACCTGGCCACCTACATCGCCGGCTTCACCGCCGACCCGGCTGCGGCGAAAAGCGAGCAGCCCTTCAACCTCGCCGACCTGGCCCGCCAGACGCCTAATGAAGTGCTGGCCGCAAATGGCCCAACCGCTGCCGCGACCTTCCGCGCCCAGCGTGCGCAACCGCCGCAGGTCAAGCGTGGCCCGGCGCAGTTGCTCGATTACACCGCCAGCACCCTGGACAAGAGCCTCGCAGCGTTCCGTAACGGTGACCACGAGCAAGCCTATGATTTGTCGGTGGCGGCGTACCTGGAAGGCTTTGAGCTGGTGGAAAGCTCACTGGATAACGTCGATGCCAACGTGCGTAAGGACACCGAGAAGGCCCTGATGGCTTACCGGCAGTCGTTACAGGACGGTCTGCCGATCGAGCAGGTGCAGCAGCGCCTGGACGTGGCCAAGGGCAAGCTCACCGAGTCCGCAGGCTTGCTGGGCAGCGATGGCTTGAGCTGGTCGTTGAGCTACATTTCCGGTCTGCTGATCCTGCTGCGTGAAGGCCTGGAAGCCATCCTGGTGCTGGCGGCGATCCTGGCGTTCCTGCGCAACACCGGCCAGCAATCGGCGGTGCGCAGCGTCAACGTCGGCTGGGGCCTGGCACTATTGGCCGGCTTGGCCACCTGGGCATTGGCGGCGTATGTGATTGATGTCAGCGGCGCCCAGCGCGAATTGCTCGAAGGCTGCACGGCGCTGTTCGCCAGTGTGATGGTGCTGTGGCTTGGCGTGTGGATGCACGACCGCCGCCATGCCGCGGCGTGGCAGGACTACATCAAGAGCAGCCTGGTGGGCGGCGGTGGGCGTTTCGGTTTTGCGATATTGGCGTTCTTCTCGGTCTATCGCGAGCTGTTCGAAGTGATCCTGTTCTACGAAACCCTGTGGCTGCAAGCGGGCCCGGCCGGGCACAACGCGGTGCTGGCGGGTGGTGCCACGGCGTTGGTGCTGCTGGTGGGCCTGGCCTGGGTGATCCTGCGCGGTTCGGCGAAACTGCCGCTGGCGCTGTTTTTCGGCATCAATGCGGGGCTGTTGTGCGCGTTGTCGGTGGTGTTCGCCGGGCATGGCGTCAAGGCGTTGCAGGAAGCCGGCATCTTCGGCACGCGGCCAGTGGCGTTCTTTGACTTCGACTGGCTGGGCATCCACGCCGATGCGTACTCGTTGAGCGCACAGGCCGTGGCGATCCTGGCCATTGTGGTGCTCTATGGCCGCAGCCGGCTGGCAGAAAAGCAGCGAGTGGCGGCATAACATGCGCGTATGGATCGATGCAGACGCCTGCCCCCGGGCCGCCAAGGAGCAGGTGGTGAAGTTCGCCCTCAAGCGCCAGTTCGAGGTCGTCCTGGTGGCCGGCCAAAGCCAGATCAAGCCGAGCTTCTCGTGCGTGAAGTTGATCGTGGTGCCCAGCGGCCCGGACGCAGCAGATGACTATCTGGTGGAGCACGCAGTGCCCGGCGAACTGGTGATCTGCAGCGATGTGCCCCTGGCCGACCGCCTGGTGAAGAAGGGCGTCACGGCCCTCGACCCTCGGGGCAAGGAGTTCAGCCCGGCGAACATGAGTGAGCGATTGGCGGTGCGCAACCTGTTTACCGACCTGCGCGAGCAGGGCCAGATGGGCGGTGGACCACCGCCCCATGGGGAGAAGGACAAGCAGGCATTTGCCAACTCACTCGACAGGATACTGACGCGGTTAATGCGCCAGTCCTGATCCGTTGGAGAGGGAGCCCGGCATCCCCACTAATCGTTCTCGTGGGTCAGCTCCAGCACCCGGTCCACCAGCTTGTTGATGCCTGAGGCCACTTCACTGATGCTCTTGCCGAGCATATAGGCGGGCGTACTGACCAACTTGCGTGCGGTGTCCTCGACAATGTCTTCCACGCTGCATTCCTGGTGGGTGGCGCCCATCTTGTCCAGGGCCGCGGCAGTGTCGGTGTCGTTGCCGATGGTGCAGGTCACGCCCGGGCCGTAGATCTTCGCGGCCAGGGCCGGCGAGATGCAGATCAGCCCCACCGGCTTGCCCGCTTCGGCAAAGGCTTCGGCCAGTTCCAGCACGTGCGGGTTGACGCTGCAACCCGCGCCCTCGACGGCAAAGTTGGACAAGTTCTTCGCCGCACCGAACCCACCGGGTACGATCAGCGCATCGAACTCGTCGGCGTTGGCGTCTCGAATATCCTTGATCTCGCCCCGGGCAATGCGGGCCGACTCCACGAGGACGTTGCGCGACTCGGGCATTTCCTCGCCGGTCAGATGGTTGATCACATGCAACTGGGCGATATCGGGTGCAAAACACTGGACCTGAGCACCGCGCTGATCCAGGCGCAGCAGGGTGATCACGCTTTCGTGGATCTCTGCGCCGTCGTACACGCCGCAGCCGGAAAGGATCACTGCAATCTTTTTGCTCATGGGCATTTCTCCTGGAGTCTTGGCGTTAAATGTCTACTAATTTGTCACCTGTTGCCAATGGGATCTCGCGCTGCTGCACCTAATCTTGATGTAACAAAAATAGACCGGACCAGACCATGGACTTCGTGCCTTACGCGGTACCGTTTTTCATTGCCTTGATTGTGGTGGAGCTGCTCGCCGACCGTTGGCGTGGCCAGCGCAACTACCGGGTGGCGGACGCCATCAACAGCCTCAGCACCGGCGTGCTGTCCACCACCACCGGGCTGTTGACCAAGGGTATGGGGCTGCTGACCTACGCGTTCGCCCTCAAGCACCTGGCGTTGATCGAACTGCCTGCTCACAGCGTCTGGACCTGGGTATTCGCCTTTGTGTTCTACGACTTCTGCTACTACTGGCTGCACCGGATGGGGCACGAGCGCAATATCCTGTGGGCCGCGCACTCGGTGCATCACCAGAGCGAGGACTACAACCTCAGCACCGCCCTGCGCCAGACCAGCACCGGCTTCCTGCTGAGCTGGATCTTCTACCTGCCCCTGGCCGTGCTTGGCGTGCCGCTGGTGGTGTTTATCAGCGTGGCGTCCCTCAACCTGTTGTATCAATTCTGGGTGCATACCCGGCACGTGCCCAAGCTTGGCTGGTTCGAGTGGTTTTTCGTCACGCCCTCCAATCATCGGGCCCACCATGCACAGAACGCTCTCTACATGGATCGCAACTACGGCGGTGTGTTCATTCTTTGGGACCGGCTGTTCGGCACCTTCCAGGAAGAAGACGACAACGAGCCGGTGATTTTCGGCGTGACCACACCCTTGGCCAGCTGGAATCCGTTATGGGCCAACCTGCAGTTTTATGCACAGCTTTGGCGTGATGCACGGCGTACCGAAAGTAAGTGGGACAAGCTGCGCATCTGGTTCATGCGCACCGGT
This sequence comes from Pseudomonas sp. AM8, assembly GCF_036346475.1. Classification (NCBI taxonomy): domain Bacteria; kingdom Pseudomonadati; phylum Pseudomonadota; class Gammaproteobacteria; order Pseudomonadales; family Pseudomonadaceae; genus Pseudomonas; species Pseudomonas sp. AM8. The sequence goes on along the minus strand of NZ_JAOTNX010000004.1, from coordinate 416,887 downwards.
TGGCGCCCGGCGGACGTGAAGGCCAAATACCCCGTGGCCAAGCCGGATTTGAGCCAGTTCCGCAAATTCGACGTGCCACTGGACGCGCGCCAACAGGTCTACATCGCCCTGCAGTTCGCGGCGTATGTGGGGTTTGGCAGCTATTTGATGAATGTCGGCGAGGGTCTGCCCAGCGCAGCGCTGATTGTCGGCTGGGGGGCGATGGCGCTTGGATTGTTCACCCTGGGGGTAGCCCTGGAGAATCGCCCGTGGGCGTTAAAGGCAGAGCTGATACGCCTGGCGCTGAATGTGCCGTTGGTGTGGCTGGCGCCGGTGGTCGGGCTGTGGCCGGCCAGCAACCTGGGCTGGCTGGGCCTGGTGAGCTACAGCCTGCTCAGCGTGATTGGCCTCTACTGTTGCAGGGGCCGGCTTACTCGACTGGTGTCTTAGGCGCTTCTACCGGGACGGGCTCGGTGGCGGCGAGCCGCGCCTTGGCATCGGCACAGGCCTGGCGGGCGATACGGGCGTTCTTGAAGCGGCGGCGCAGCCACAGACCAAAGCCCAGCAGCAGCAAGGCGCCCAGTACCCATAGCTCGTATTTCTTGACGCTGCCCAGCATGCCTTCCAGTACCGCGCCGAAATGATAAGCCGCAGCGCCCAGGGCCGCCGCCCAGATTGCAGCACCTATACCGTTGAGGATCAGGTAGCGCAGTGGCGGGTAGCCTGACAGGCCGATCGCAACAGGCATTACCGTGCGTAAGCCGTAGACAAAGCGGAAGCTCAGCACCCAGATATCCGGGTGCTTGCGGATATGTTCCAGGGCCTTGTCGCCCATCAATTGCCAGCGCGGCTTGCGCGCCAACAGTTTGCGGCCGTGCTTGCGCCCCATGTAATACCAAAGCTGGTCGCCGGCGTAGCTGCCGAAGAAGGCAACGACCACCACCAGGTTGATATCCATGTACCCACGGAACGCCAGGAAGCCTGCGAGAACCAGGATGGTTTCGCCTTCGAAGAACGTGCCTAGGAAGAGGGCAAAGTAGCCGAAGTCATGCAGAAATTGTTGAAGCATGGTCTGGGTGCTGGCGAAATGAACGCGCAGCCTACGCCTTCGTGAACATTCATGAAAGTATCGAGATGTGTCACGAAGTGAACAATTCCTACATTAACCGACGAATGCGACTACAGGTCGCATCGTTAAGCACAACTGTCATACCTTCGTCATAATGCCCGCTTATAACTGCAACGCTCGCCCGTGAACCCGGGCTCAGGAGTCTGTCGTGAGCTTTACCCCTGCCAATCGCCTGTTCCCTGCTACCCGCCTGCGCCGTAATCGCCGTGATGATTTTTCTCGCCGCCTGGTTCGTGAAAACGTACTGACGACGGATGATCTGATCCTGCCGGTGTTTGTACTCGACGGTGAAAATCGCCGGGAATCGGTAGCGTCGATGCCGGGTGTAGAGCGTCTGACCATTGATCTGCTGCTTGAAGAGGCGGCGGGCTGGGTCGACCTGGGGATTCCGGCGTTGGCGTTGTTTCCGGTCACGCCGTCTGAACTCAAGTCCCTTGATGCTGCCGAAGCCTGGAACCCGGACGGTATCGCCCAGCGCGCCACCCGCGCCCTGCGCGAGCGTTTCCCGGAGCTGGGGGTGATCACCGACGTGGCGTTGGACCCGTTCACCACCCACGGGCAGGATGGCATTCTTGACGAAGACGGCTATGTTCAGAACGACATTACCGTCGACGCGCTGGTCAAGCAGGCCTTGTCCCATGCGGCAGCAGGCGCCCAGGTGGTTGCGCCGTCGGACATGATGGATGGCCGCATCCAGGCGATTCGCGAAGCCCTGGAACTGGCCGGCCACGTCAATGTGCGGATCATGGCCTACTCGGCCAAGTACGCCAGCGCCTACTACGGCCCGTTTCGCGATGCGGTGGGCTCGGCGCTGAACCTGGGCAAGGCCAACAAGGCTTCGTACCAGATGGACCCGGCCAACAGCCATGAAGCCTTGCACGAAGTGGCGGCGGATTTGGCCGAAGGCGCCGACATGGTGATGGTCAAGCCGGGGATGCCGTACCTGGACATCCTTTACCGAGTCAAAGAGGAATTCAAAGTGCCGACCTTTGTGTATCAGGTCAGTGGCGAATACGCCATGCACATGGCTGCAATACAAAATGGCTGGTTGAGTGAAGGGGTAATCCTAGAATCCTTGACGGCCTTTAAACGTGCCGGGGCTGATGGCATCCTGACCTATTTCGCCGCCCGCGCCGCCCAATTGCTTAGAGAGCAACAATAGCCCTCACAGGAACATTCGATGAATACCGAAGGACTCTCCGAAGTTGCCGTAAAAGACGCTCACCCGGTGGTGGAACAAGTCACCGAGACCCCGCCGGAGCACGAGCCGGCCGCGCCTGTGGTGGTAGCCGAAGCGCCAGCCCCGGCCCCGGTGGCCGCCGTAGTGACCAATCTGGATGACAGCAGCCTGTACATCCACCGCGAGCTGTCACAACTGCAATTCAACATCCGCGTGCTTGAACAGGCACTGGATGAGTCCTACCCGTTGCTGGAACGCCTGAAGTTCCTGCTGATTTTCTCCAGCAACCTGGATGAATTCTTCGAGATCCGCGTCGCCGGCCTCAAGAAACAGATCACCTTCGCCCGTGAACAAGCCGGCGCCGACGGCCTGCAGCCGCACCAGGCCCTGGCGCGCATCAGCGAGCTGGTGCATGGTCATGTGGACCGTCAATACGCGATCCTCAACGACATTCTGCTGCCGGAACTGGAAAAACATCAGGTCCGCTTCATTCGTCGCCGCCACTGGACCACCAAGATCAAAACCTGGGTGCGCCGGTACTTCCGTGACGAGATTTCACCGATCATCACCCCCATCGGCCTCGACCCGACGCACCCGTTCCCATTGCTGGTGAACAAGAGCCTCAACTTTATCGTCGAGCTGGAAGGCATCGATGCCTTCGGCCGCGATTCGGGCCTGGCGATCATCCCGGCGCCGCGCTTGCTGCCACGGATCATCAAGGTACCGGAAGAGGTGGGGGGCGCTGGCGACAACTATGTATTCCTGTCGTCGATGATCCATGCCCACGCCGATGACCTGTTCCAAGGCATGAAGGTCAAGGGCTGCTACCAGTTCCGCCTGACCCGTAACGCCGACCTGGCGCTGGACTCCGAAGACGTCGAAGACTTGGCCCGTGCCCTACGCGGCGAGCTGTTCTCGCGGCGCTACGGCGATGCGGTGCGCCTGGAAGTGGCCGATACCTGCCCGAAACATCTGTCGGACTACCTGCTCAAGCAGTTCAACCTGGCCGAATCCGAGCTGTACCAGGTCAACGGCCCGGTGAACCTCACACGCCTGTTCAGCATCACTGGCCTGGACAGTCATCCGGAACTGCAATACACGCCGTTCACCCCGCAGATCCCGAAACTGCTGCAAAACAGCGAGAACATCTTCAGCGTGGTGAGTAAGCAGGACATCCTCCTGCTGCACCCGTTCGAGTCCTTCACTCCGGTGGTCGACCTGCTGCGCCAGGCCGCCAAGGACCCGCATGTATTGGCCGTACGCCAGACCCTGTACCGCAGCGGCGCCAACTCGGAAATCGTCGATGCCCTGGTAGACGCCGCGCGAAACGGCAAGGAAGTCACGGCGGTGATTGAGTTGCGCGCGCGCTTTGACGAAGAGTCGAACCTGCAACTGGCCAGCCGCCTGCAAGCGGCCGGCGCGGTAGTGATCTACGGCGTGGTGGGCTTCAAGACCCACGCCAAGATGATGCTGATCCTGCGCCGTGAAGCCGGTGAAATCGTGCGTTACGCCCACCTGGGCACCGGCAACTACCACGCCGGCAACGCCAAGCTCTATACCGACTACAGCCTGCTGACTTCCGACGACGCCTTGTGTGAAGACGTCGGCAAGTTGTTCAGCCAGTTGATCGGCATGGGCAAGACGTTGCGCATGAAGAAGCTGCTGCACGCGCCGTTCACCCTCAAGAAGGGCATGCTCGACATGATTGCCCGCGAGACCCAGTTCGCCCTCGAGGGCAAACCGGCGCACATCATCGCCAAGTTCAACTCGCTGACCGATCCGAAGATCATCCGCGCGCTGTACAAGGCCAGCCAGTCCGGCGTGCGTATCGACCTGGTGGTGCGTGGCATGTGCTGCCTGCGTCCGGGCATTGTCGGCGTGTCGCATAACATCCATGTGCGCTCGATCATCGGCCGCTTCCTGGAACACACGCGGGTGTTCTACTTCCTTAACGGCGGCGAGGAGCAGATGTTCCTCTCCAGTGCCGACTGGATGGAGCGCAACCTCGACAAGCGTGTGGAGACCTGCTTCCCGGTCGAGGGCAAGAAGCTGATCATGCGGGTCAAGAAGGAGCTGGAAAGCTACCTCACCGATAACACCCACAGCTGGAGCCTGCAGTCGGATGGCCGTTACGTGCGTAACACGCCGACCGGCAACCAGAATCCGCGCAGCGCCCAGGCGACGTTGCTGGAAAAGTTGGGTAGCCCGATTCTGTCGGTGAACTAACAGACAACACGCTCTGAAAATGTGGGAGGGGCGGTGCGACGACTCGACTTGCTCCCGATTGCGGTGGTTCAGTCAAAGTATTCGCGACTGACACACCGTAATCGGGAGCAAGTCGAGTCGTCGCACCGCCCCTCCCACATTTGTTTTTGCAGTGTTCATGAGATCGGGTTAGCGCAGGTTCAGGCTGAACCCCACCCGCGTCAGCCACTCCGCTTCCTGGGCGAAGTCCGCCTGAGTCAGCTGGTTCTCATCCAGCCAGCCTTTGGGGAATACGACATCCAGGCTGTCGCCATTGGCACGCAGGGTTACCTGGGGCATCTGCTGGGTGCCACGAATGTGGTGGAACAGGATCGCGAAGCGCAGCAGCACGCACAGGCGGATCAGCTTGATGCCTTCATCGCCGAACTCGGCAAACTTGTCCTTGGGAATATTGCGACGATGGCCGCGCACCAGCAGCGCGAGCATCTGCTGGTCTTCCCGGGAGAAACCCGCCAGGTCGGAGTGCTCGATCAGGTAGGCGCCGTGCTTGTGGTAGTGGTAGTGGGCGATATCCAGGCCCACTTCATGCACCTTGGCCGCCCAGCCGAGCAGTTCGCGCCATACGCCGTCTTCCAGGTCCCAGTCTTCGGCGACCTGATCGAACGCATGCAGGGCTTTACGCTCCACGCGGGCTGCCTGCTCCTGATCGACGTGATAGCGCTCCATCAGCGAAGTGAGCGTGCGCTCTCGTACGTCTTCATGATGATGGCGGCCCAGCAGGTCATACAGCACGCCTTCGCGCAGGGCGCCGTCACAGTGGTCCATGCGTTGCAGTTCGAGGGCGTCGAAGATCGCCTCGAGAATCGCCAGGCCGGCCGGGAAGATGGTGCGACGGTCGGGCTTGATGCCGTCGAAGTCGATCTTCTCGGCATCCCCCAGCTTGAACAGCTTGCGCTTGAGCCAGGCCAGGCCTTCGGCGTTGACCTCGCCGGTGCCATGGCCGCCGGCCTTGAGCGCCAGGCCGATGGCACGGATGGTGCCGGACGAGCCGATGGCTTCATCCCAGGTCAAGCGGTGCAGGGCGTGCTCGATGCTCATGATCTCCAAACGCGCTGCCGTGTAGGCCTGGGCGTAGCGCGCCGGGGTGATCTTGCCGTCCTTGAAATAGCGTTGGGTATAACTGACACAGCCCATCTGCAGGCTTTCGCGCAGCAGCGGTTCGAAGCGCTGGCCGATGATGAACTCGGTACTGCCGCCGCCGATGTCCGCCACCAGGCGCTTGCCGGGGGTATCTGCGAGTGTATGGGACACGCCGAGGTAGATCAGGCGTGCTTCTTCGCGGCCGGAGATGACTTCTACGGGGTGGCCGAGGATTTCCTCGGCGCGACGGATGAATTCGCCCCGGTTACGGGCTTCGCGCAGGGCGTTGGTGCCGACGATTCGCACGGCGCCCAGGGGCATGCCGTTGATCAGCTGTGCAAAACGCTTGAGGCAGTCGAGCCCGCGTTGCATGGATTCTTCATTGAGCTGGCGCTCATCGTCGATCCCGGCAGCCAGTTGCACTTTCTCTCCGAGCCGCTCAAGGATGCGGATTTCGCCGTTCTGGGCCTTGGCCACGACCATGTGAAAGCTGTTGGAGCCCAGGTCGATGGCGGCGATCAGGGACAGATTCTTGGCTTGGGATTGCGGCATGGTTTGGGGGTCTCGGTCGATAACCTTGCCATCGTGCCACGATCGATCGCTGGAGCCAACGCGTAGTAACAGAGGATTTTTCCTCGTATACCTATAAGTGCTTTCTGCGTGGCACGTAGGACCGGCCCACAAATGATGTATTACAAAGCCAGAAAGCACTGGATTTTGTACTGGCTATTCTTGGTTTTATTGAGTGTGTCGATAAGTCTTACGCCGTTTTATGTTTGTCCTAACTTGCTGTGTCCCTGTTCGTATACATGAGGTTGTTTTTTAGAGTGGAGATAGGGATCACTCTTACATGAGGTGTCATTTTTTCCGGTTTTATTATTCTCTTGGAATATGAATACTCACGTTCGGCACCTGTCCCGGGTGGTGTTTATAGGTCGGAGCTTCAAGGACGAGATATTCATATGCGCACCAGGCGTGACGCAGGGGAGGTGTTCTGATCATTCAATAACTGGCCAGCCTATGGTCATTGCTATGGATGAAAGTTAGATGAAGAAGAATTACCCAGTAGTGGCGGGCCTATGCCTCGTCGTTGCGAGCCTGACTGTCCAGGCTGCCGATGTACGTGTAAAAGGCGCGATCGCTCCAGCCAGTTGCAGTTTTACACTCACCCGCTCGGTCATTGACTATGGAACTATTCACCCGAGCAGCCTGAGTCCGACAAGTTATACCAAGCTGGATAAGAAGAGTGTTCCCTATACGGTGAGGTGCAGTGGTCAGTCTAAAATAAAAGTGGGTATCAAGAGCGTTGATAATCGAGCTGACTCGAGAATACCAGGCATGATGCTGGGGCAGTTTGGCGGGAACTATAAGGATCTCTACAATTTTGGTCTGGGGGCCACTTCCAGGGGGCAGAAAATCGGAGGTTATGTAGTGCATCTTCGAAATTCTGTAGCTGACGGCAAGTCGGTAGGGATTGTTAGCTCGGAAAATAACGGCGTACGATGGGAACCAAACAGTACCCAGGCAGTAGGCCACACTGCCAATATAGCCAGTTGGCGTGCGGGGAATGTGTATGCGCCGATATTGGTTAATGCTGTTTCCGGCAATGTTGAAGTTCAAGCCGTCATAAACAAGACGTCCGAACTTGATATGAGCAACCAGATCAACCTGGACGGCCATTTCACCCTGGAGTTGCGCTACCTCTAGGCTTCTCCACACAGGTATCCATGGCGTGCTGACTATGAAGTGTCAATCAGCACGTGTCTCTTTGGCTATTATCGATGATTGCTATGAAGAAGATTATTTCGTTATCAGGTATGTTTCTCGCTATGCTGGGTTTGAGTGCGCAAGCTGCTGACTTACGAGTGAGAGGCTCCATTGCGCCTGCCAGTTGCAGTTTTACTATTGTTAATTCAACGATAGATTACGGTCGGATTGATCCTAGGTCACTGAGTGCTACTAACTACACCAAACTGGCCAAAAAGGGGACGCCTTACACCGTCAGGTGTGCATCGCCCACGTTTGTTGGTATTAAGGCACAGGATAACCGCGCGTCCAGCAAGGTGCGCGGCATGATGGTGAGTCAGTACAATATTACTTATAACGATGATTTCAATTATGGTCTTGGGTTTACCTCGAAGAATGAAAAAATCGGCGGCTACGTGGTTTTCATGGAAAACAACATTGCCGATGGTAAAACTGTACGGGCTGCGCGGTCTAATAATAATGGCGCGAGTTGGGGGATCACCGATCCTGTCTTGGGGCAGTCAGCCAACGTTGGAAGTTGGCGTACGAGCGCCAGCTATTCGCCGATTAAAATAACCGTCGTCTCGGGGAATTTGAATGTTCAACCAGTGATCAATAAAACCTCTGCGCTGAGCATGAATAACGAAATAAAACTTGATGGCCATACAACCCTGGAATTGGTCTATCTCTAAAAGCTTCCAGGCGATTCAGGTCGGCTTGCAGTCTCTTTGGCGACAGCCCACCTGATTCGGCGTGTTTCGTTATTGCTGTGAAGGAAGTGTTGATGCTTGTTTCTACAAGAAAAAAATCTATTCTGGCCGGTTGTTTGTGTCTCGGTTTTGTTTTCTGCCGTGCCGCGTATGCAGACGGCATGGAACCGGAAACAACAGTTGTCATTCTCAATGAGGCGGATGGTGAAGTCAGCATCAATGTCACCAATACGGACCCAAGTCCTGCCCTGCTTCATTCAGTTATCGAAGATATACCGGAAGACCCGGAGCCTTTAGCCGTCATTACTCAGCCCGTTGCGCGTGTCGATAGCGGTGAGCGGCAAATGGTCAGGGTTATGGCAATCAATAAGGAGCCTCTCAAAACCCAACGTTTGAAGCGCATTACGTTTGAAGGTATTCCCCAGGCACAACCCGGCTCGGGCGCGACAATTGGTATCAGCCTACGGCAAAACCTGCCGCTCATTCTCCACCCCAAAGGTTTACCCCAACATCATGCACCGTGGGAACTGCTGACCTGGAGCCTTCACGGCAATACCTTGAGCGCACGCAACAACAGCCCCTATGTGGTGCGCCTGGCGGCTGAGGTGGTCTTGAACCCGCAGAAGGTGAATGCGCTTTTGCCGCGTACCTATATCTTGCCGGGCGAAACCCTCAGCGTTGCCGTGGAAAAACGTTCTGCAGCCACGTCGGTCACCCTTATGCCGGCCACGCTCTATGGGTTTTCCGTCGATAGCTACGAGGCTTTGCTCGTAGCGAATCAGCCGTGACCTGCCATGGGAAAAAAAGCCAGCAGGTTTTGTAGCGCCGTACGTGGGCAGCCATCCCGGGCGCCAATAAAACCTGAGGAGGCTTTCAGGCGAAGCGGAATCAGCCTTTCGGTTTGGGCGGTGGTGGTGTCGGGAATGGCCGCTGACGTTTACGCCGCGCCGGCGGCGGTGCTCGGATTTGACCTTGCCACCTTGCAGGCGCGTGGTATCGACCCTTCAGTTGCGCGCTACTTTCAGCAAGCCCCTCGGTTCAGCGAGGGCACGCGCGTCGTCGATTTGACGGTCAACGGTAATCCCATCGGGTTGACTGACGCGCGGTTTAACCATGAAGGCGCGCTGTGTTTCAATCGTGGGCTATTGGATCGGGCGGGACTGCAGATTCCCGCCACGGTGATCGATAAGCAAGTCTCTGCCGCCCAGGCCTGTCATGACTTTATTGCCGAGTATCCGAAAACGGTAGTGACCTTGCGCCCAGGGCGTGAGGAGGTTGTGCTGGTCGTCCCGACCCAGGCGCTGCGCGACATGCAACAAAGCACTGGTCATTACGCCCGGGGAGGTGCAGCGGCGCTGGTCAACTACGATGTCCAAGGCGTCAATGCCCACTCGCGGGGGGATCGAGGGCGCTTTTTATCCGCTTCAACGGAAATGGGTTTCAATGTGGGCAATTGGATCGTCCGCAGTCGTCAGCTCTATCTCTCCAACGATGAGCGTTCGGCGACTGAGCATCTGTATGCATACGCGCAGCGCGATATCGCTCCCTTGGCTTCGACATTTCAGGCAGGCCAGATATCGGCTGATAGCCCCGTGTTCGGTGGTGTTCAACTGATCGGTGCACAGCTGTTTCCTGACGGAATGGAAAACCGCACCAGCAGCAATGGCGTTTTGGTTGAAGGGCGGGCGCGGAGTCAGTCGCGGGTGGAGGTCCGGCAGTCCGGCGCATTGATTTATACCACTCTCGTCCCGGAAGGGCCGTTCACCTTGCGCAATTTGCCACTGCTCAATGGCACCAGCGACCTCGACGTCAGGGTTATCGAAATCAAGGGGGGGCAACACAGTTTTATCGTGCCGGCCGCCTCGTTCCGTGGATCGGTTCCGATTAAATCGGGATATACCGCTGCAATAGGAAAGGTGCGTGATGTGGATCGAAGGGGCGCCGCCGAACCTCTGTTGGCCATGGCCAGCGGAACGTGGGCGTTAGGGGAGGATACGGCCCTCAGTTCGGGAGTTCAGGGCACGGACAACTACCACTCGGTGGGCCTGGCGTTGGACAGTAGCTTTGACCAGCGGTTTTCACTGGGATTGCGCAATAACCTTTCCCATGACCGTAAGCAAAAGGCACGCGGTTCGCGTAGCGGCGTTTCGTTTGGCAGTACGCTGCCGGGCAACGTCCAGATGAACTTGAGCGCCACTCGCCAGACGTCGGGTTACCGGGATGTGCTCGAAGCTGTTGGCGGCGAGCCCGGCGAGGTACAGGGCGCGCGCGCCAGGCACCAGTACACGGCAGGCTTCAGTTGGTCAGACCCTCAATTGGGTGGCTTCGCTGTCGGTTATTCCCGTTCGGCTCATTTCGACAATCGTACTTCCCAGCATATCTACGGCGCGTGGAACAAAAACTTCAGGCACGCCAATGTTGCGGTGAGCATTGACTCCCAGATAGGTGCGTCAGGCGACTCCAGAGACAAAAATGATGGCTTGGGCATGCGCTTGCAGATCACTGTTCCACTGGGCAGTGACCGCTCCGTGACCTCGACGGTTCGACGCCAAGGGCGTCATGCCGGTATCGGTACAGCCTACAGCGAGCGCGTGAATGACACCCTGAACTACGAGTTAAGGGGCGAACGCGACCTGAGAGGTACCAGCGATCAGTCGGTGGGTGGAACGCTCAACGCGACGTCTCGTTATACCCAGCTCGGCCTGGGGCTCAATCGAGACTCGTCCAGCACGATCTATAGCGGGCAGCTACAGGGCGCCGTGGTTGCTCACGAGCGAGGCCTGACACTGTCTCCCTACCGTGTAGAGGACACTTTCGGTGTGGCGTCGGTGGGGAATATTCCGGGTGCTCGCATCAGTACCCCTCAGGGGCCCGTCTGGACCGACCGCTGGGGAATGGCCGTGATTCCCGGCTTACCCGCTTATCAGGGCAGCCTTGTCGAGGTGGACGGTAAAAGCTTGCCACGCCAGGTTGATCTCAATAATGGCACGAAGATGCTGGAGGTCGGGCGAGGCTCGTTCAGTACGGTCGAGTTTGAGGTCTCGAAGGTTCGCCGAATGCTGGTGCGTGTCAGCGACCCAAGCGGGCAGCCGTTGCCCAAGGGGACGTCGGTGCTTGCCGCCGATAACACGTTCCTGACCACGGTGGTGGGGGACGGAATGATCTTCCTCAACAATATTGAGCATTCCCAGGTACTGACCTTGTCGTCGCCGAATGCGACTCCCTGCAAACTGCAACTCGATCTGGCGGAGCCCAGCTATGACGGCCAACTGTATGAAACCTCCTCGGCAGTCTGTCGTTAAGGCTGCCCTTGCCTCGGGACGCTTTCCAGGCGGGGTGGGATTACTGGCGGGTCTCTTGATGATTGCTGACGTTTCGGCGTCGGAATGCCACCTGTCATTGAGCCGGCCGCAGATCGACTACGGGCCGTTGCGCGTCGACACACAGCCCGGACCCCACGGTGTTTCCATCGGTAGACGCACGGTGCACCTCAGCGTGGTTTGCCCTGAGGCGGCGGTGATTGCGCTGCGTTTCCGCGGTGCGCCAGCCGATGCGCAGGGTTTCAGTTTTGGCCATCACGGGCGCTTTGATCTGAGCCTTCGGCAGGCATTGCTGGATGGCCAGGCCGTCGAACTGGTGTCGATGCACAACCGCACTGAACGAGACGGGCAGCTGCGCCCCGGCGGTGTGCTGGTGCCACTGAGGGCCGGGCAGCCAATCACCGGTCGAGTCTTTTCGGCTCAGGTGCAGGTCGATACCTATCTAGCGGGCACCCACCCCGCCGTGCGCGATAAAACCCTGCTGGAGGGGGGAGGCCGTTTCGAAATGGTGCCCGATGGCTGGGCGATCAGGCGTGCGCTTCGGTAGTGCCGATGAAGTTCGCCAACTCAGCAGTCTGCGGGTTGGCAAACAATACCTTCGGATCGCCGACTTCATGCACCTTGCCCTGGTGCATGAACACCAGCTTGTCGCCGACTTCCCGGGCGAAGCGCATTTCGTGCGTCACCATGATCAAGGTCATGCCGTCCTTGGCCAGTTGGCGCACCACGCTGAGTACTTCATTGACCAGCTCCGGGTCCAGGGCCGAGGTGATTTCATCGCACAGCAGCACCTTGGGCGACATGGCCAGGGCGCGGGCGATGGCAACGCGTTGCTGCTGGCCGCCGGACAGGCGATCGGGGAATGCGTCGAATTTTTCACCCAGGCCCACGCGTTCCAGCATTTGCCTGGCCAGTTGTGCTGCCTTGGCCTTAGGCACTTTCTGCACCACTTGCGGTGCGAGCATGACGTTTTCGCCCACGGTCAGGTGCGGGAACAGGTTGAACTGCTGGAACACCATGCCGACTTTCTGCCGCAGGCTGCGCAGGTCGGCGCGGGCGGCGTCGAGGTATTCGCCATCCACCTCGATCACGCCGTCGTTGATCGATTCCAGGCCATTGAGGGTCCGTAGCAAGGTGGACTTGCCCGAGCCGCTGCGACCGATGATTGCCACGACCTGGCCTTCTTCAACGGTCAGGTCGATGCCCTTGAGGACGTGGTGATCGCCGTAATACTTATGCAGGGCGGAAATTCTAAGCAGAGGCATGCAGTCTCCTTTCCAGGTAGCGCGCACTGAGGGACAAGGGGTAGCAGAGCAGGAAGTAACCGAGGGCCACCAGGCCGTAGACCATGAAGGGCTCGAAGGTGGCGTTGGCTAGCATGCCGCCGGTCTTGGTCAGTTCGGTAAAGCCGATGATTGAAGTGACGGCGGTGCCTTTGACCACCTGCACCGAGAAGCCCACGGTAGGCGCCACGGCGATCCGCAGGGCCTGGGGCAGGATCACGTAGCGCAGTTGTTCAAGCGGGTTCAACGCCAGGCTGGCCGATGCTTCCCACTGGCCATGGGCGATGGAGTCGACGCAGCCGCGCCAGATTTCGGCGAGGTAGGCGCTGGTAAACAGCGTCAAGGCGATCGCGGCCGCCAGCCAGGGCGAAATATCCACGCCGAGCAGGGCAATGCCGAAAAAAACCAGGAACAGCTGCATCAACAACGGGGTGCCCTGGAACAGTTCGATATAGGTGCGCGCAACATTGCGCGCGAATGCCTTGCGGCTGATGCGCATGGTCATCACCAGCAAACCGATCAGGCCGCCGCCGATAAACGCCACGATCGACAGCAACAGCGTCCACTGCAGGCCCGTAAGCAGGTTGCGCACGATGTCCCAGAAGGAAAAATCACTCATCGGCTATTCCTCATCACAAAGCGGCGGCCGATCCAGTTGAGCAACTGGCGAATCATCAACGCCATGCACAGGTACACCAGGGTGGTCAGGGCATAGGTTTCGAACGCGCGGAAATTGCGCGACTGGATAAAGTTGGCGGCAAAGCTCAGCTCCTCGGTGGCGATCTGCGAACACACCGCCGAACCGAGCATCACGATGATGATCTGGCTGCTCAGGGCAGGCCACACCTTGCCCAGCGCCGGCAGCAGCACCACATGGCGAAACGCTTCGAAACGCGTCATCGCCAGCGCGGCGGCGGCTTCCAGTTGCCCGCGCGGGATGGCCTGGATGCCGGCGCGGATGATCTCCGTGGAGTAGGCCCCCAGGTTGATCACCATCGCCAATACGGCTGCTTGCCACTCGGTGATTTTCAATCCCAGGGAGGGCAGGCCGAAGAAGATGAAGAACAACTGCACCAGGAACGGCGTGTTGCGGATCAACTCGACATACACACCGAAGAACCAGGCAAAGGGCTGGATCTTCCACGCCCGCACCACGGCGCCGACAGTGCCCAGGGCGACGCCCAGGATTGCGCCGATGGCCGTCAGCTCAAGGGTGAACAGCGCGCCGCGCAACAGCAGATCGGTATTGGCCAGCACCGGCACAAAGTCGAATTGATAGGCCATCAATCAGCTCCGCTTCAGAGATCAGCAGGCAATGGCTCTTTGAGCCACTGCATCGCGTTCTTTTCCAGGCTGCCATCGGCCTTGGCCGCGACCAGGATCTGGTTGACCTTCTCCAGAAGCGCCGGCTCGTTCTTGTTCACGCCCACGTACACCGGCGAGTCCTTGAGCTTCACTTTCAGCGCCGGCACGCGTTTCGGGCTGCGTTCGCTGATCGCCACCATGACCACGTTGCCGCTGGCGATCAGGTCGACCTGGCCGGCCAGGTAGGCTGCGATGGTGGAGTTGTTGTCTTCGAAGCGCTTGATGGTGGCTTCCTTCGGCGCTACGGCGGTCAGCTCGATGTCTTCGATGGCGCCACGGGTCACGCTGATGGTCTTGCCCTTGAGGTCGTCGGTGCTGCTGATGGCGGCATCAGGCGGGCCGAACACGGCCAGGTAGAACGGTGCGTAGGCCTTGGAGAAGTCGATGACCTTTTCGCGCTCGGGGTTTTTGCCCAGGCTGGAGATCACCAGGTCGACCTTGCCGGTGGTGAGGAACGGGATGCGGTTGGTGCTGTTGACCGGGGTCAGCTCCAGCTTGACCTTGAGTTGGTCGGCCAGCAGTTTGGCGGTGTCGATGTCCAGGCCACGGGGCTTCATGTCGGGGCCCACCGAGCCGAACGGCGGGAAGTCCTGGGGCACGGCGACCTTGAGGGTGCCACGGGCGACGATATCGTCCAGACCGTTGGCCTGGGCGGGTGCCTGGCTCAGCATCAGGCTGGCAAACAGGGCAGTGAGCAGGGCGCTGCAGCGCTTGGTCATGGCAACTCTCCGAGAAGGGCGAAGGAATTTTCTGGATTTGCTCAGTGCACAGCCCATGCCAGTACGGCGCAGATCGTCTGCGAGACGCGAGTTTGTTGAGCTTTGGTGGTCTTACTGGTCTGAACAGTTGTGCGCGTTTTCGCACCCTTTTCGAGCGTCGGTAAAACTGCGCGAGCCCCTTTGGGGCGTGGCTTGCCGTGGTCCACGAATAGCTTTACAACTAGCCGTTCTGTTGACAAAAACCTCGAGTTTTTTATGAATTCCATCGCCCAAGCCGTACCGGAAGCGGCCCTGCAGGCCATCCGGAAACTGATCAAGGAGCAAGGCTTCGGGCCGGGCGATGTACTGCCGTCCCAGCGCGACCTGGCGGTGCAGTTGGGCGTCAGCCGGGCGTCGCTGCGCGAGGCGCTGTCGTCCTTGAGCGCCTTGGGTGTGGTCAGTGTGCAGCCGGGCAAAGGTGTGTTCGTGCAGGCGGTGGAGGATGCGCCGGGCTTTGCCTGGCCTTTTGCAGCCCAGGCCACGCCGCTCGATATCTTCCAGTTGCGCTATGCGCTGGAAGGGTTTGCGGCGGGTTTGGCGGCGGTCACGTTGACGATCGATGAGCTGGACAGCCTGGAAGACAACGTCGAGGCCATGCGCAAGGTGCTCAAGGCCGGCGACTTCGAGGCGGCCGCACGGCTGGACTTCGAATTCCACCAGCGCATCCTGCTGGCCAGCGGCAACCAGGCGATGGTGAGCATCCTGAGTGCCAGTGCCGAGGTGTTTCTGGAAAGCCAGAAACTACCGTTCATCCGGCCGGAGCGGGCCATGGAAACCTGGCAGGAACATCGCAAAATCCTGCGCGCTCTGGCCCGACGGGCCAGTGCGTCGGCGCAGAAAACCATGCAGGAGCACGTACGCAACGCGGCGTTGCGCACGGGGATTGCCTTCGTGACTCCCGTGACGCCCTGAGTTGGGCTATGCGCAAACTCATGCGCCATCATAGGAAGACTCAATCAGAGGCGGCTTCCTGAACGGGGGAAGGGCGGCTATGATGGGCAACGTTTTTTTTGCTTACAATCCGGAGACATCCATGAGCAACGATCTTATCAAGCACGTCACCGACGCGACCTTTGAGGCCGAAGTACTCAAGGCTGCTGGCCCGGTGCTGGTTGACTACTGGGCTGAATGGTGCGGCCCTTGCAAAATGATCGCTCCGGTCCTGGACGACATTGCAACCACCTACGAAGGCAAGCTGACCATTGCCAAGCTGAACATCGACGACAACCAGGAAACCCCGGCCAAGCATGGCGTGCGCGGTATTCCTACGCTGATGCTGTTCAAGAACGGCAACGTCGAGGCCACCAAGGTGGGTGCACTGTCGAAGTCCCAGCTGCAAGCTTTCCTCGACGCCAACATCTAAGCGTCGTCAAAAAGCCCCGCAAATAGCGGGGCTTTTTCGTGAAACAGGGCTAGACGCTCCGAAACTCAGGTGGTACATTCGGCCCCGCACTGGTTTCTCCACTGCCCCCTGCAAGCCGTCGCCGACGCATTCCTTTCGATTAGTACGCGATCCTGTCGCCTTCTCCGCGGCGCGGCCTCATTAAGCCAAAAGCTTAATTTCCCCCCCCTCCATAAATGATTACGTCATTCCTATATGAATCTGACTGAACTCAAGCAAAAGCCGATTACCGACCTGCTCCAACTGGCCGAAGAAATGGGCATAGAAAATATGGCCCGTTCGCGCAAGCAGGACGTGATTTTCTCCCTGCTGAAAAAGCACGCGAAAAGCGGCGAGGAAATCTCCGGTGATGGCGTGCTGGAGATTCTCCAGGACGGCTTCGGCTTCCTCCGCTCTGCAGACGCCTCCTATCTCGCCGGCCCAGACGACATCTATGTCTCGCCGAGCCAGATCCGTCGCTTCAACTTGCGCACCGGTGACACCATCGTTGGCAAGATCCGCCCACCGAAGGAAGGCGAGCGTTACTTCGCCCTGCTCAAGGTCGACACGATCAACTTCGATCGTCCCGAGAACGCGAAAAACAAGATTCTCTTCGAGAACCTGACGCCGCTGTTCCCGACCGTGCGCATGAAGATGGAAGCCGGTAACGGTTCCACCGAAGACCTGACCGGTCGCGTGATCGACCTGTGCGCCCCGATCGGCAAAGGCCAGCGTGGCCTGATCGTCGCACCGCCGAAAGCCGGTAAGACGATCATGCTGCAGAACATTGCAGCGAACATCGCACGTAACAATCCTGAAGTTCACCTGATCGTATTGCTGATCGATGAGCGTCCGGAAGAAGTCACCGAAATGCAGCGCACCGTGCGCGGCGAAGTGGTTGCCTCGACGTTCGATGAGCCGCCGACCCGCCACGTGCAGGTTGCCGAAATGGTGATCGAGAAGGCCAAGCGCCTGGTCGAACACAAGAAGGACGTGGTGATCCTGCTCGACTCCATCACCCGTCTGGCCCGTGCCTACAACACCGTGATCCCGAGCTCCGGCAAGGTCCTCACCGGTGGTGTCGATGCCCACGCCCTGGAGAAACCGAAGCGTTTCTTCGGCGCCGCGCGGAACATCGAAGAAGGCGGCTCGCTGACCATTATCGCCACCGCACTGGTTGAAACCGGTTCGAAGATGGACGAAGTGATCTACGAAGAGTTCAAGGGTACCGGCAACATGGAACTGCCCCTGGACCGTCGCATCGCGGAAAAACGCGTGTTCCCGGCGATCAACATCAACCGCTCCGGCACCCGCCGCGAAGAGTTGCTGACCGCCGACGACGAACTGCAGCGCATGTGGATCCTGCGCAAGCTGCTGCACCCGATGGACGAAGTTGCGGCCATCGAGTTCCTGATCGACAAGTTGAAAACCACCAAGACCAACGACGAGTTCTTCCTGTCGATGAAACGTAAGTAATACGACGTTTCAGGTCCGAAAGAATGGCGCCTCCAGGGGCGCCATTTTTTTTTGCGCGTTTTTTAAGCCTGTTCCTGACCCAAATGCGCCGCGATAAGCTGCCAGCCGCCCTCAGAGCAGGTAGGATGTACGCCTATTTTACGGGTGGCATGGTTAATGAAATTCAAGGATCTTCGGGATTTCGTGCAGCAACTTGAGCAGCGCGGAGAGTTGAAACGTATCCAGATGCCGATCTCCCCGGTACTGGAAATGACTGAGATTTGCGACCGCACATTGCGCAACAAGGGCCCGGCGCTGCTGTTCGAGAACCCGACCGGTTTTGACATACCGGTGCTCGGCAACCTGTTCGGTACCCCCGAGCGTGTGGCCTTTGGCATGGGCGCCGAGGCGGTCAGCGAATTGCGCGAGATCGGCAAGCTGCTGGCGTTCCTCAAGGAGCCCGAGCCGCCCAAGGGCTTGAAGGATGCCTGGTCGAAGCTGCCGATCTTCCGCAAGATCATTGCCATGGCACCCAAGGTGGTCAAGGACGCGGTGTGCCAGGAAGTGGTCATCGAAGGGGATGACGTCGACCTCGCCATGCTCCCCGTGCAAACCTGCTGGCCCGGCGACGTCGGCCCGCTGATCACCTGGGGCCTGACCGTCACCAAGGGCCCGAACAAGGACCGCCAGAACCTGGGGATCTACCGCCAGCAAGTGATCGGCCGCAACAAGGTGATCATGCGTTGGCTGAGCCACCGTGGCGGTGCCTTGGACTTCCGTGAATGGTGCGAGAAGCACCCCGGCAAGCCGTTCCCGGTCTCCGTGGCCCTGGGCGCCGACCCTGCGACCATCCTCGGCGCCGTGACCCCGGTGCCCGACAGCCTGTCCGAATATGCCTTCGCCGGGTTGTTGCGTGGCAACCGCACCGAGCTGGTGAAGTGCCGTGGCAATGACCTGCAAGTGCCGGCCACCGCTGAAATCATCCTCGAAGGCGTGATTCACCCCGGCGAGATGGCCGATGAAGGCCCGTACGGCGACCACACCGGCTATTACAACGAAGTCGACAGCTTCCCGGTGTTCACCGTCGAGCGCATCACCCATCGGATCAAGCCGATCTACCACAGCACCTACACCGGTCGGCCGCCGGATGAGCCGGCGATTCTGGGGGTGGCGCTGAACGAAGTGTTCGTGCCGATCCTGCAGAAGCAATTCCCGGAAATCACCGACTTCTACCTGCCGCCGGAAGGCTGTTCATATCGCATGGCCATCGTGACCATGAAGAAGTCGTATCCCGGCCATGCCAAGCGGGTCATGCTGGGTGTGTGGTCGTTTTTGCGACAGTTCATGTACACCAAGTTCGTTATCGTCACCGACGACGATATCAATGCCCGGGACTGGAACGATGTGATCTGGGCCATCACCACGCGCATGGACCCCAAGCGCGACACGGTGATGATCGATAACACGCCGATCGACTACCTCGACTTCGCGTCGCCGGTGTCGGGGCTGGGCTCGAAGATGGGCCTGGACGCTACCCACAAATGGCCGGGTGAAACGACCCGCGAATGGGGCCGGGTGATCGTCAAGGATGAGGCCGTCACGGCACGTGTCGATGCGATTTGGAAAGAATTGGGAATAGATTGATGCGTGTAACCCTGCAACCTTCCGGCGCCGTGCTGGAGCTGGTCCCCGGCGAGCGAATCCTCGAAGGCGCGCGCCGCCTGGGCTACGAATGCCCCCAGGCGTGTCGCAATGGCGTGTGCCACGTGTGCGCCGCACTGCTGGTGGAGGGCCGGGTGCAGCAAGCCGGTGAAGTGCGCGACCATGGCGAGTTCTACACCTGCATCGCCGAGCCGCTGGAAGATTGCGTTGTGTTGTGGGATGGCGTGCTGGCGCCGGGAGAGTTGCCGTTGCGCAAGTTGTCGTGCCAATTGAGCGAGTGCGTGGAAGTGGGCGGCGATGTGTGGCGCGTGCGCCTGCGGGCCCCGGCGGGCAAGGCGGTGCGTTACCACGCCGGGCAATACCTGATGATCGAGCGGGAGAATGGCGAGAAGTCGGCATTTTCCCTGGCGTCGGCGCCCCACGCCGGTCGCGAGCTGGAACTGCATGTACTGGCCCGCGAGGACAGCGCGCGCAACTTGCTGGAGCAATTGCAGCGCAACCAGATGGCGCGCATCGAGCTGCCCTTTGGCGACACCCACCTGGCCGAGCTGCCGGACGGGCCATTGGTGCTGATCGCCGCCGGGACCGGCATGGCGCAGATGCACAGCCTGATCGAGCATTGCCGCGCGTCCGGCTTCAAGCACCCGGTGCACCTGTACTGGGGCGTGCGTCGCCCGGAAGATTTCTACGAGATCGAGCACTGGGACCAATGGCTGCAACTGCCCAACCTGTTCCTGCACAAGGTGGTCAGCGACCTGTGTGGTTGGGAAGGGCGCTGCGGCCTGCTGCATGAAGCGGTATGCGAAGACATTGCTGACCTCAAGGCGGTGCATGTCTACGCCAGCGGTTCACCGGCGATGATCTACGGCACGCTGGATGCACTGGTCGATGCCGGCATGGATGCGCACCAGATGCGCGCCGACGTATTCGCCTACGCCCCGCGGCCCTGACGCAACCGAACTGTGGAGCGGGGCTTGCGCTCGCTCAGAATCGCACTCCGGTCGTGACCATTGCCGCATTGAACCCCAGCAGCACCAGTTCCGCTGCCACCGGCCCGTAATGGGTGCCTACCGACGGGATGATCACCGGCGCCACGCCGAAACGGTTCAGGGGGATCTTGTCACGGTATTTGCCGCGATAGCCCTGGATCGCCCCGCCTGTGACCTTCAGGTACACCGCAGAGTCGGTTATCTCATAGCGCTTGCCTGCGTAGACGTAGTAGGAGCGCTGGCTGAACGAGTTGCGAAACGTCGCCCCGCCATACACCAATCCTGATGCCTCATTGCGCTCCAGGCCGATCAGGTCCTGGTTGTTGTTGTGGTCTTTGTCCGGCGCGAAGTGCCGGGTATAGACGCTGGTCTGCGCGTACCAGAAGCCTTTGTCGTCCTCGGCAGGCGGTGTTTCGCCAGCCAGTGCGGTGGTGGCCTGGGCCAGGAACAGCAGGCCAGGCAGTCGAAATTTCTTCATGGGTGCGACCTCGATAGGCGGTTTGATGGGCGGCTAGGTGGGTCGTGGACGTGCGCGCCAGTTTGACGGCTTGGCGTGCTCCCAGGCTGAACCGGGGCTGAAAGTAGCCGGATTGCCCTGTGCAATCCTGACGAAAGGGCGTCGGGCTTATGCATTCGCTTATGCTTTAAAGGTATTTAATTTGTTACATAAATATCTTTAAGCTATATCTCAACGGACTACCGATTTTCTTCCAATAACCATTAACTGACCGCCACCGCCCGCCAGCCGGATCGATCTTGCGAACTCAGAACACTGACGTTCTGATTCTTGATTCAAAGGGGAGCGGTATGGGGAGCTACACGCAACACGCGCTGTACACAGCGATTTTGTCGGCTAATTTGCTGGCCGCTGTGGGCTTCAATCCTGTCCTGGCGGCCGAAGCGCCCGCCACCGATGCACCCAAACTCGACACCGTGATCGTCACTGGCACCCGCGCCCAGGAGCGTACCGCCAGTGCTTCGCTGTCTCCGATCGATGTGATTTCCGGCGATAGCCTGCGCAGCACGGGCTCTGATGAGTTGGGGGCGGTGCTGGCGCGCCTGATTCCGTCGATCAACTTCCCGCGCCCAAGCCTGGTGGATGGTGCCGAACTGGTGCGCCCTGCGCAGTTGCGCGGCCTGTCACCCGATCAGGTGCTGGTGCTGGTCAACGGCAAGCGCCGCCACACCAGTGCCTTCGTCAACCTGGGCGGTGCGGTGGGCCGTGGGTCGGCACCGGCGGACCTGAACGCGATCCCGCTGTCGGCGGTGGACCATATCGAAGTGCTGCGTGACGGTGCGTCCGCCCGCTACGGCTCGGATGCGATTGCCGGGGTGATCAACGTGATCCTCAAGCACGCCGACCATGGCGGTTCGATCTCCACCAAGTTCGGCGAATACAAGAAGGGCGATGGTATCCAGCGCAATGTCAGCGGCAATACCGGCCTGGCACTGGGCGACAACGGTTTTATCAACCTGTCGGCCGAAGGGGCCGATAACGATTACACCAACCGTGCCGGTAAAGACTTCCGGCCTGGCAGCGTTGGCTCTACCACTTACGGCCAGCAGGTGTTCCGCCAGGGTGAGCCGGCCACCAATGAAGGCAAGTTCCAGTTCAACTCCGAATATTCCTTCAACGATGCGGCCGAGTTCTACACCTTCGGCGGCTACAGCAAGCGGCGCGGCGAGACGGCGGCGTTCTACCGGGCGAGTAATGCGTCCAACAACATCCCGGCGCTCAACCCCAACGGTTACCTGCCGCTGATCAAGGGCAACCTTGAAGACACCTCATTGGTGGTGGGCCTGCGCGGTTTGCTGGCCTACGACTGGCATTACGACCTGTCGGCCAACTACGGCAAGAACGAGTACGCACTCAGCACCGAAACCATCAACACCTCCCTGGGCCTGGCCACGCCGCGCAAGTTCGACAATGGCACCCTGAGCAACGACCAGAAGCAAGTCAGCCTGGACCTGTCCCGCGAGTTCGACGTGGGCTGGCTGCCTTACCCGGTGTCCGTGGCGTTTGGCGGTGAATACCTGCACCAGGGTTATGAAATCGAGGCGGGCGAGCCGGCCTCCTACTTCCAGACCGGCAGTTCCGGACTGGGTGGTTTCCGTGATGCCGACGCGGGCACCAGCACGCGCCACAACTGGGCCCAGTACCTGGACCTGGAAACCAACTTCACCGAAAAACTCAGTGCCTCGGCGGCGGTGCGCCATGAGGACTACAGCGATTTTGGCTCGAATGTCAGCGGCTCGCTGTCGGCCCGTTATGACTTCACCCCGCAGGTGGCTGTGCGCGGCAGTGTTTCCAACGGTTTCCGCGCGCCGTCCCTGGCCCAGCAGAACTTTGCCTACACCTCATCGCAGTTGATCGGCAGCACCATCCAGGAAGCCGGCACCTTCCCGGCCAACAGCCAGGTGGCGCGTTTACTCGGCGCCGAAGACCTCAAGGCCGAGAAGTCGCGCAACTACAGCCTTGGGCTGGTGCTGGAGCCGGCCGATGACCTGACGGTGACGGTGGATGTGTACCGCATCGACATCCGTGACCGTATCAGCCTGTCGTCCAACCTCGGCATAAACGCGGCGACGCGCGCCTATTTGCAGGCCAACGGTGTCGGCAATATCGACTACACCACCGCCCGCTACTTCACTAACGCCACCGACACCAGCACCGACGGCGTCGACCTGGTCGCCAACTATCGCTATCAGTTCGACAGCGGCATCCGCTGGAACAGCACCGTGGGCTACAACTACAACCACACCAAGGTGACGGATGTGAAGGCCAACCCGGCCATCCTCGACAGCCTGGGCGCGAACCTGGTGCGCGTGGACCGCCGCGAGCGCATCGGTTTGCTGGGGGATACCACGCCGCAGCACAAGCTGAGCCTGGGTAACGACTTCACTTACGGCCATTGGGCCCTGCACAGCAACCTGGTGCGCTATGGTGAATTCACCAGCTACCAGGCGGACAAGGTCAACGACCAGACCTTCAAGGCGGCCTGGGTGCTGGACCTGTCGGCGGACTACAGGCTGAAGAATTGGACCTTCACCCTGGGCGGCGACAACGTCACCGATAAATACCCGGAGAAGGTCAACGCCTTCGCCAGCAGTGGTGGCAATCTGGCCTATAGCACTTTTTCGCCGTACGGTTACAGCGGCGCGTTTTATTACGGTAAAGTTGCTTACAACTGGTAACACACAGGAGGCGTACCGCTTTTCGCCATGACCGCCATTGAATCCGATCTTCTGCAATTGGCTTACCCTCCGCGGCTCGATCTGGGGCCGCAACTCACTCACGAACAGTTAATGAGCTCGATGCAGGCCACCATGGGCCGGCACAAGGGTGGCCCGGTCTGGCTATTTGCGTATGGTTCGCTGATTTGGCGCCCGGAATGTTCGTCGACTGAGCGGGTGCGGGCACGGGTCCACGGTTATCACCGGGGCCTGTACCTGTGGTCCCACGAGCATCGGGGCACGCCGGAGTTGCCGGGCCTGGTCTTTGGCCTGGATCGCGGAGGCTCGTGCAGCGGCTTTGCCTATCGCTTGCCGGAAGATCAACTGGAGGCTTCGCTTTACGCCTTGTGGCAGCGCGAGATGCCTTACCCGTCCTACCGGCCGCACTGGCTCAGTTGCCGCCTTGAAGATGGCAGCCAGGTGCAGGCGTTGGGGTTTGTGTTGGAACGGCACTTGCCCAGCTACGCCGGCAACTTGCCCGATATTGTGCTTAACCATGTGCTGCAAAGCGCTTGCGGGCGTTACGGTACCACTCGCGATTATGTCGAGCAGACCGTCAACGCCCTGCGTAGCCACGCCATGCCAGATAAAAACCTGGAGGCGCGGCTCAAGCGTTGTGCCAAGGATTGCTCAGGCGATTAACGCGCCGAGCTGACGCTGTTGGTGTGCCACAGCGTTGGGATCAGGAACGCGATGGCCAGCAGGCATGCGCCGATCAGCAGCACGAAACCACCGTCCCAGCCGAAATGGTCCACGGTGTAGCCCATGGCCGCACTGGCTGCCACCGAACCGCCCAGGTAGCCGAACAGACCGGTGAAGCCCGCAGCCGTACCGGCGGCTTTCTTCGGTGCCAGTTCCAGCGCCTGCAGGCCGATCAGCATCACCGGGCCGTAGATCAAAAAGCCGATCGAGAACAGCGCGATCATGTCGACCATCGGGTTGCCCGGCGGGTTGAGCCAGTACACCAGGGTCGCCACGGTCACCAGCGCCATGAACACGATGCCGGTCAGGCCACGGTTGCCACGGAAGATCTTGTCCGACATCCAGCCGCACAACAGCGTGCCCGGAATACCTGCCCACTCGTAGAAGAAGTACGCCCAGGACGATTTATCCACCGTGAAGTGCTTGGCTTCCTTGAGGTAGGTCGGTGCCCAATCCAATACGCCGTAACGCAGCAGGTAGACGAACACGTTGGCGAAGGCGATGTACCAGAGCATTTTGTTGCGCAGCACGTACTTGACGAAGATTTCCTTGGCGCTGAATTCGTCTTCGTGGCTGGCGTCGTAGCCTTCCGGGTAGTCGTTCTTGTATTTCTCAATCGGTGGCAGGCCGACCGATTGCGGGGTGTCGCGCATGGTAATGAAGGCAAATGCCGCCACGGCCAAGGCCACGGTGGCCGGTACGTAGAACGCCGCATGCCAGTCGTTGAACCAAGCCATACCCAGCAGGAACAGCGGGCCGATCAGGCCGCCGCCGACGTTGTGCGCCACGTTCCACACTGACACCACGCCGCCGCGTTCTTTCTGCGACCACCAGTGCACCATGGTCCGGCCACTTGGCGGCCAGCCCATGCCCTGGGCCCAGCCGTTGATGAACAGCAAAATGAACATCATGGTCACACTGGACGTTGCCCAAGGTGCGAAACCGAAAATGAACATCACCCCCGCTGAAACCAGCAGGCCGAAGGGCAGGAAGTAGCGCGGGTTGGAACGGTCGGACACCAGGCCCATGAGGAACTTGGACAGGCCGTAGGCGATCGCGATCGCCGACATCGCCAGGCCCAGCTCACCGCGGGTGTAACCCTCGTCGATCAGGTAGGGCATGGCCAGGGAGAAGTTCTTGCGCAGCAGGTAATACCCGGCATAACCGAAGAAAATACCGGCGAAGATCTGCCAGCGCAGCCGTCGGTAGGTACTGTCGATTTTTTCTTCAGGCAGAGGCGCCTGGTGTGCGGCAGGACGAAAGAAAGCAAACATTCAAGAGCTCCAGATTTCTTGTTTTGACTGCGGATGCGAATGTTACAGTTTCGTTACCGAAAATAGCATTGCCTCTTATGCGCAAACACAGGAAATGAGAGCAATTGCATGTTCTCTTATGAACATGTCGTAAATGGATACGTGTGGGTCGTTATCGATTTTAAGACCGCAGGAGAACAAATGTGGGAGGGGGCTTGCCCCCTCCCACATTTGATTGCATTTCAGATCGGTTAGCGGGTCTGGACGACGACCTTGCCGACGGCCTTGCGCTGGCCGAGGTCATTGATCGCCTGGGCAGCCTGCTCCAGCGGATACACCTGCGACACCAACGGCTTGAGCTTGCCCTCACCGAACCAAGTGAACAGTTGCTGGAAGTTCGCCGCATTGTCCTGGGGCTGGCGCTGGGCGAACGAGCCCCAGAACACCCCGACCACCGCTGCGCCCTTGAGCAGCGCCAGGTTCACCGGCAGTTCCGGGATGCGCCCGCTGGCAAAACCCACCACCAGCAGGCGGCCGTTCCAGGCAATCGCGCGAATGGCTTGGTCAAACAGGTCGCCGCCCACCGGGTCGTAGATCACATCGGCGCCGTTGCCGTCGGTCAGGCGCTTGATCTCGTCCTTGAGGTTGGCTTCGTTGTAGTTGATCAACTCATCGGCGCCGGCGGCCTTGGCCACGGCGAGTTTGTCGGCGCTGCTCGCGGCGGCGATCACCCGCGCGCCCATGGCCTTGCCGATTTCCACGGCGGCCAGGCCCACGCCGCCGGAAGCGCCGAGGACCAGCAGGGTTTCGCCGGGTTGCAGGTTGGCGCGTTGTTTGAGCGCGTGCATCGAGGTGCCGTAGGTCATGCTGAAGGCGGCGGCGGTGTTGAAGTCCATGCTCGGCGGGATCGGCAGCACGTTGTAGCCTGGCACCGCGACCTGTTCGGCGAAGCTGCCCCAGCCAGTGAGCGCCATGACCCGGTCGCCGACTTTCAGGTGGCTGACCTTTTCCCCCACTTCGCTGACCACCCCCGACGCCTCGCCACCCGGCGAGAACGGGAAGGGTGGCTTGAACTGGTATTTGCCCTCGATGATCAGGGTGTCGGGGAAGTTGACCCCGGCGGCATGCACGTCGAGCAGGATTTCGTTCTTCTTGATCGTGGGGCTCGCGACGTCTTCCAGCACCAGGGTTTCGGCGGGGCCGAAGGCTTTGCACAGCACAGCTTTCATCGGGCTATTCCTTTTGGTGTCGTGGCCGATAAGTGTAGGAGGGTAGGCCTGTGGGTCAACGAGCATGCTCGGCCCTGATAAGTCGCCATAAGCTTGTGCTCTGCCTTGCTAGCGTTATGCTACCCGGCAACCGAATGTGAGGAATGAACTGTGAAAGCGTGGATCCTATTGATGCTGGCCCTGACCTTGCCGATGGCAGCCCAGGCCGAAGAAGCCAAAGAAGGCGAGGCGCCGAAGGTCAGTTACATCAGCCTGAGCCCACCGTTCGTGGGTAACTACGGCCTGGATGGCACAGCCAAGCTCAAAGTGTTCAAGGCCGACATCGCCCTGCGCGTGACCGGCGAGGAAGCAGCCAAAGCGGTCAAGGCCAACGACGCATTGATCCGTAACCAGTTGGTCGCGCTGTTCACCCAGCAGACCAACGAGGCCATGAGCACGGTCGACGGTAAGGAGAAGCTGCGCCAGGAAGCCCTCAAGCAAACCCAGCAAGTGATGAACGACGAGACGGGCAAGCCCATGGTGGAAGATCTGCTGTTCAATAACCTGATCATTCAGTAACGCGCTGCCCCGTAGCAGCTGCCGAACGCAAGCGAGGCTGCGTAGGGCGCGACTCGGTCCTGAATCGGCAGCGCGGCCGACGCAGCCTCGCTTGCGCTCGGCAGCTGCTACGGGGGCTTCGTCAGGAAGCCAGGCTCTTCCTGAACCGCGCCAACGCCACCGCAAAAAACAACAGCCCGATCCCCGCCAGCGCCAGCAAGTCCGGCCACACCACACTCACCCCCGCGTCGCGAAACAAAATCGCTGCGCTCAGGCTCACAAAGTGCGTCGACGGCGAGCCCTGCATCACCCACTGCAACCACTCGGGCATGCTGTCCAGCGGCGTGCTGCCGCCTGACAACAGCAGCATCGGGATAATCACCGGAATCGCCAGCAAGCCGAACTGCGGCGTCGAGCGGGCGAGGGTGGCGAGGAAGATCCCCAGTGCCGTACTGGCAAACAGATACAGGGCAGTCACAAACAGGAACAACCCCAGCGACCCGGCCAGCGGCACGCCGAGCAGCCCTTTGACCACCACCTCCAGCGATAGCCAGGTGCACAGCACCACCACCAGCATATTGCTCCAGATTTTCGCCAGCATGATTTCCAGTGCGGTCAGCGGCAGTACCAGCAGGTGGTCGAGGGTGCCGTGCTCGCGCTCGCGCAACAGCGCGGTGCCGGTGAGCACGATGGCCAGGATGGTGATGTTGTTGACGATCTGGATCACGGCCAGGAACCAGCCGCCCTCCAGGTTGGTGTTGAACAGTGCTCGGGTCGTGAGCAGCGCGGGCGCCTGGCGGGTGGCGTCGGTTTGCCCGCTGTAGTTGAGCAATTCGCGCTGGAAGATCCGCCCGATATAGCCCGCGCCCATGAACGCCTGGCTCATCGCCGTGGCATCGACGTTCACCTGCACGCCAGGCTGGCGACCGGCCAACAGGTCGGCCTGGAAGTTGGCCGGTACGTTGATCACGAAGGTGTACTGGCCGCTGTCCATCACCTTGTCCAACTGGTCATAGGCCAACGGTGCCGGTGCTTGGAACTCGGGCGGTTGCAGCGCCTCGGCCATCTGCCGTGAGAGCGCGCTGTGGTCTTCATCGACAAACGCTACGCTGGCGTTGTGCACGCCGATCACCGAGCCGGCGGCGGGCATGTAGATGGCGACGGTGAAGGCGTAGAACAGAAACAGCAGCAAGACGCTGTCGTGGCGCAGGCTGGTGAGTTCCTTGATGCCCAGCCGGAAGATGTGTGCGAGCTTGTGCATCAGGCCTCCTGCTTCTTGAGCATGACCAGGCTCAACCCGGTGAACCCGATAAAGAAGCCGAACAGCGCCAGGCATTGCGGCCACAACTGGCGCAGGTCCAGGGCCTTGGTGAAGGTACCCACGGCAATATCCAAAAAGTGCCCGGCCGGAAACAGTGCGCCCATCAAGGCGGCGGCGCCTTCCAGGGACGAGCGCGGCACGATCAGCCCGGAAAACTGGATGGTTGGCAGGCTGGTGATGATCATGGTGCCGAGGATCGCCGCGATCTGGGTACGGGTGAACGCGGAAATCAGCAGGCCCATGCTGGTGGTGGCCAGCACATACAGCAGCCCGCCAAACGCCAGCGTCAGGCCGCTGCCCTTGAACGGCACACCGAACAGCCAGCGATTCATCGCCACCAGCAGCGCCAGGTTGACCAGGCTCACGGCCAGGTAAGGCGCCTGTTTACCGAGCAGGAATTCCAGGCGCGTCAGGGGTGTGGCGTAGAAGTTGGTGATCGAACCCAGTTCTTTCTCGCGCACGATGCCCAGGGCGGTGAGCATCGCCGGGATAAACGCCAGGATCAGTGCCATCACGCCGGGGCCGATGGCATTCACGCTGACCACGTCCTGGTTATAGCGAAAACGGGTTTCCAGTTTGGCGGCTGCCTGGGCGCTGCGCGGCAGGCTGCTCAGTTCGGCCAGTTGCTGCAGGTTGCCTTGGTGCACCGCCTCCACATAGTTGCGGCTGGTTTCCGCACGAAACGGCATGCCGCCATCGAGCCACGCGGCCACGGTGGGTTGGCGCCCGGCATAGAGATCGCGACCAAAGCCGGGCGGGATCTCCAGGGCCAGTTTGATTTCCGAGCGTTGCAGGCGTCGGTGTAATTCATTGGCATCCTGGATCGGCGCCTGCTCGGCGAAGTAGCGCGAGCTGCGGAAGGCTTCCAGATAGGCGCGGCTTTGTGGCGTCTGGTCCTGGTCGTAGACGGCGAAGGCGAGGTTTTCCACGTCCAGGGAAATGCCGTAGCCGAAGATCACCATCATGAACATCGCACCGAGCAGGGCGAAGGCCATGCGTACTTTGTCGCGCAGCAGTTCCTTGCCTTCGCGGCTGGCCACGGCCAGCAGGCGAGACAGGCTGAAACCACGCTTGCTGATGGGCGGCGCATGGGTTTCGCTGACGGTTTTGGCCGACGTGGCGGGTTCGGCATCGCCTTGGGCTTGCTCAAGGCAGGTGACGAACGCGGCTTCCAGGGTGTCGCCGTTGAACTGCCGTTGCAGTGCATCCGGTGTGTCGCAGGCGAGTACCTTGCCGGCATGCATCAAGGAGATGCGGTCGCAGCGCTGGGCTTCATTCATGAAGTGGGTAGACAGGAAGATCGTTACCCCTTGTTCACGGGACAACTCGATCAACAGTCGCCAGAAATCATCCCGGGCTGCCGGGTCGACGCCCGAGGTGGGCTCATCGAGGATCAACACTTCCGGCCGATGCAGCACCGCCACGGCCAATGACAAGCGTTGGCGCAGGCCGAGGGGCAGCTCCCCGGAGGGCTGCTCGGCCACCTCACCGAGGTCGAAACGCTTGATCAGCTCATCGATGCGCGGGCCGCTGTCGGCCTTGGGCAAATCGAACAGTTGCGCGTGCAACACCAGGTTCTGGCGCACGCTGAGTTCGCCATACAGCGAGAAGCTTTGCGACATGAACCCTACGCGCTTGCGGGTGGCCAGGTCCTTGGCGTTTACCGGGTTGCCCAGCAGCGTGGCGCTGCCTTCGGTGGCCGGCATCAGCCCGGTGAGGACTTTCATGGTGGTGGTCTTGCCGCAGCCGTTGGAGCCGAGGAAGCCGAAGATCTCGCCACGGCCGATGGCAAAGCTGACCTTGTTCACCGCCGTGAAGTCGCCGAAGCGCAGGGTCAGGTCGTGGGCTTCGATGGCGATATCGGTGTTGGCGTTTTCCCTGGGCGGGATCACCAGCGGTTGGTTGTCATGGGCGCTGTCGCCCTGGAAGTGGGTGAAGGCCTCATCCAGTTTGCCGCTGGGGGTCGCTGCCGCCAGTTCGCTGCTGAGCCCGTCGGCGATCAGCTTGCCACGGTCGAGCATCATGCAATGTTCGAATTGCTCGGCCTCCTCCATATAGGCCGTGGCCACCAGCAGCGTCAGTTGCGGGCGCTCGCTGCGCACGGTCTCGACCAGTTCCCAGAAGCGCCGCCGCGACAGCGGGTCGACGCCGGTGGTGGGTTCGTCGAGGATCAACAAGTCCGGGTCGTGGATCAGCGCGCAGCACAGGCCGAGCTTCTGCTTCATGCCGCCGGAGAGCTTGCCGGCCGGGCGCTCGGCAAAGCGTGCAAGGTCGGTGGCCAACAGCAGGTTGTGCATGCGCTGGTCGCAGTCGGCTTTGGACAGGCCGAACAGCGTGGCGAAGAAGCGGATGTTTTCGCGGATGGACAGTTCGGGGTACAGGTTGCCGCCCAGGCCCTGGGGCATGAAGGCGATGCGTGGGTACAGGCTGTTGCGGTGACGACGGTTGGCGATTGAGCCGCCGAGCACCTCCAGTTGGCCGTCCTGGAGCCTTTTAACCCCGGCGATCAATCCCAACAGGCTCGACTTGCCGGCCCCATCCGGGCCGATCAGACCGCAGCGGGTGCCGGTGGGCAGGCTGAAGGCAATGTCGATCAAGGCCTGCTGCTTGCCGTAACGGTGGTTGATGCCGGTGGCGTGCAGCGCCAGGCCGGTCATTGCAGGTTGGCCGGCCAGTCGATGTCAGCCATGCGCACGTAGCCGGCGCCGGGCATCCCCGGTTTGGCCTGGGGTACGGCGCTGGGTTGGGTCAGGCGCAGCTTGACGCGAAACACCAGTTTCTGGCGTTCGTCGCGGGTTTCGACTTCCTTGGGGGTGAACTGCGATTTGGCGGCGACAAAGCTGATCTTGGCCGGCAACGGTTGCTGGGGCAGGGCATCGAGCAGGATGCGTGCGTCGCTGCCAACCGTCAGGCGACCGGTGACGGAGGCGGGCAGGTAGAGGTTCATGTACTGATCCTCGGGGTCGATCAGCAACAGCACGCGCCCGCCGGCACCGAGGACCTCGCCGGGCTCGGCCAGGCGCAGTTGGATAATGCCGTCGATGGGCGCGCGCAAGCTGCTGTCATCGATTTCGCTGGTCAACTGGGCGACCTGGGCCTGGGCGGCACCGATGGCGGCCTTGACCGAATTGACCTGGGCTTGCGCGGCGATCACGGCGGCGTTGCCGGTGTTCTGGCGGGCCTGTTGCTGGTCGATCAACTGGCTGCTGGCAAAGCCGCGCTTGTACAGTTCCTGGGTACGCTTGAGTTCCTGGTTGGCCAGCAGTTGCTCGCTTTGACGCAGTTGCACATTGGCCTCGGCGGCGGCGAAGTTTTCCCTGGCGCGCAGCACTTCGGCTTCGGCCTGGGCGCGCTGGGCTTCCAGGGTGCGGGTGTCCATGCGCGCCAGCAACTGGCCCTTGAGCACCTTGTCACCTTCATCCACCCGCACCTCGGCCAGGCGACCGGGGATCTTGGCGGCGATCTGCACTTCGGTGGACTCCAGGCGACCGTTGCCCATGCCCAAGCCTTCGGGCAGGCGATCCTGGGTGGACTTCCAGTAACCGAAGCCGCCGGCGGCGAGCAACAAGGCAATCAACAAAGCGGCAAACAGGTGGGAGGAGCGGGGCGTGATCGACATGGGTGCATCCTGCGGCGTTAGCGTCCTAGTTTGACCGAGGCAGCCCGAGGGGCGTTGATGCCGGTCAAATGAAGCGCAAGCCTAACCCGGTTCAGGTGCAGATGCATGCGCCGGGAGCGTGACCGCAGGGTTCTGGTCAGCGCAGTGCCAGCACCGCTGCCCATTGTTCTGCCGTGACCGGCATCACGGACAAGCGACTGCCTTTTTGTACCAGGGGCAATTCGGCGAGGGCGGTTTGCTGTTTCAGGTAGCCCAGGCCCAGCACCTTGGGAAAGGTCTGAACGTGCGCGACGTTGATCGCACTCCACGGGTTTTTCTCGGGGGTGGCCTTGGCGTCGAAGTAGTGGCTGTCCGGTTCCAGCGCGGTAGGGTCCGGATAGGCGGCCGCGATGATCTTGCCGATGCCGGCAATGCCGGGCTCGGGGCAACTGGAGTGGTAGAAGAAAAATTGGTCACCCACTGCCATGGCGCGCAGGAAGTTGCGTGCCTGGTAGTTGCGTACCCCGTCCCAGCGCGCTTCGCCCAGCGTTTCCAGGCCGTTGATGGAGAGTTCGTCGGGCTCGGATTTCATCAGCCAGTAGGCCATTTTTGCGCTCCTGAAAAAGCAGTGGGCAAGTTGTCAGGCAATTTGATGACAAACCGACAGTCGGTTGGCGTCAAGGTTTGCGTGTTGGTTCACGTTATCGGAGAATGCCGGGATTTTAAGCTTGACGCAGCTGCAACGGACTACTTTGGAACGTTGTTGTCATCGTGTACGAGATGCCTGAAGGGGGGCAATCGATGCAACGTAAACCGGATTTACTATGGATATTGGTGATTTTGTTTGGTCTGGGCGTCGTGACCACCGGGTATGCGCAAAGCTTATGGTCGAACAAGACCGATGCGCCAGTTGAACTGACTCAGCAGCAGCCGCAACCCTTCAAGCGCTGACCCTTCTTCAAGGCGCCGTAGCTTCCTGCGGCGTTTCTGCGACATACCACTGCCTGTCGGTAACGGTGCCAGCCAACGGCACATCCCAGCTGGCCTGTGCCAATCGATCGACCTTCTGACATTCATGGGCCAGGCCCAGCAGCGCCGGCTTGCGCCAGCTTTTGCGGCGTGCCAGGTAGGCGAGGCTGCGGTCGTAGAAACCGCCGCCCATGCCCAGGCGGCCACCGGCATCATCGAATCCCACCAACGGCAGCAACACCAGATCCAGCGCCCACACCTTGCGCTGGCGCCTGGCATTGACCCGTGGCTCCAGAATGCGAAAGCGATTGGGCAGCAGCGTTTCCCCAGGCTTCACGCGCTGGAACACCATCTTGGTCCGTGGCCAGGCGCTGAGCACCGGCAGGTAAGTGGCCTTGCCCCGGCGCTGTGCCGCACGCAGCAGCAGGCGCGGATCGATTTCACCGTCCGTCGGTAGATACAGGGAAATATGTTTGGCCCGGCGAAACAGCGGGTGCTGTGCCAGTTGCCGATACAGGCCATGGGCGGCCTGGCGCTGCTCGCTGGGCGTGAGGGCGCGGCGGGCTTTGCGCAACATGCGTCGAAGGTGCGGACGGGAAAGCGGCGCAGGTTCGTTCATGGTTTTTCGGCTCATAAAACAATGCCAGTCCGGGGACTGGCATTGAGTTCTGGAATTCAGGCTCCCCGACAGAGCCGCTGTCGACTCAGCCCTTGAACCCGAAAGTTCAAGGTGGAAGAAGCAGTAGGCTTTAAGGCTTTCCGTCTAGCGGACATGCACACCAGCCCAACGTGCAACTTCCAGGGTAGTGCGAATCGGCTCCGGGACATCGCCGACTGGCAAGCACGCCAGGGAGTGGGGCGAGTATACCTTAAACAGTCGCGGCAATCAGCCCTTGGGTTGCTCTGTGTCGCTGGAAAGCACCAGGTCCACGCGTTCGAGCAGGTCGCGCACCTGCTCGCGCGTCGAGCCGCTGGCCTGTACGTCAGGGCGCTCCTGCTTATGCAGCAGGTCGTGGGTAATGTTCAGGGCGGCCATTACGGCGATGCGGTCGGCACCAATGACTTTGCCGCTGCTGCGGATTTCGCGCATCTTGCCGTCCAGGTAGCGGGCGGCGCTCACCAGGTTGTTGCGCTCTTCCTGGGGGCAGATGATTGAATATTCTTTGTCGAGGATCTGCACGGTGACGCTATTGCTTGAACTCATGAGTCTTGCTCCAGGGCCTTCAGGCGCGAAATCATCGATTCGACCTTACGCCGGGCGATTTCGTTTTTTTCAATGAGGTGAGCGCGTTCCTCGCGCCAGGTCTTTTCCTGAGCTAATAGGAGTCCGTTTTGACTCTTAAGTTGCTCGACCCGAGTAATTAGCAATTCGAGTCTGGCCATCAGCGCTTGCAGGTCGGTGTCTTCCATTGGGTTCCACTGGATTTGTCTGATGAATGGCAACTGCAGGATAAACGATCTGACGCCCTCGATAGTCTTGGTACGTCTGCCGGTGCTAGGATACAGCGCTCCATTCTAGACATTGCGCCGTCTGGCGCCTAGCTCACCATGCCCATTCAGAACTCCCCGTACGATGCTTTTTCCAAACTGCTGAGCACCAGCGGCCATCCTTGCTCGCCCGCCGAGCTGCATGGCGTGCTGCTCGGCCGCAGTTGCACCGGTGTTGGCTTTGATGCCGACAACTGGCTGGCCGATGTGGCCGAGCTGCTGGAAACCGAACCGACCGAAAACGTGCGTAACGCGCTGATCGGCCTGCAAGAGATGGTCAAGGGCGAACTGACCGGTGATGACGTCACCGTGGTCCTGCTGCTGCCGACCGACGATGCACCGCTCCCCGAACGCGCCGCCGCACTGGGCCAATGGTGCCAGGGCTTCCTCCACGGTTTCGGCGTGAACGCCGGCGGCCTGGAACTGAGCACCGACGCCAAGGAAGTGCTGCAGGACCTGGCGGCCATCTCCCAGGTGCAAGATGCCCTGGAAGAGTCCGAAGACGGCGAAGGCGACTACATGGAAGTTATGGAATACCTGCGCGTCGCGCCGTTGCTGCTGTTCACCGAGACCAGGAAGTCCGCTGAGCCTGCTGCACCCAAGCCTTCGCTGCACTAAAAGAGAAAGGAAGCCAATCTGCCCATGATCCATATCCCCAAAGCGGAATACACCCGGCGTCGCAAGGCGCTCATGGCGCAGATGGAACCCAACAGCATCGCGATCCTGCCGGCTGCCGCCGTGGCGATCCGCAATCGCGATGTGGAGCACGTCTATCGCCAGGACAGCGACTTCCAGTACCTGAGCGGTTTCCCCGAGCCGGAAGCGGTGATCGTGCTGATGCCCGGTCGCCAGCATGGCGAGTACGTGCTGTTCTGCCGCGAACGCAATGCCGAGCGCGAATTGTGGGACGGCCTGCGTGCCGGTACCGAAGGCGCCATCCGTGACTTTGGCGCCGACGATGCCTTCCCCATCACCGATATCGACGACATCCTGCCCGGCCTGATCGAAGGCCGCGACCGGGTGTATTCGGCCATGGGCAGCAACGCCGAATTCGATCGGCACCTGATGGAGTGGATCAACGTCATCCGCTCCAAAGCGCACCTTGGCGCCCAGCCACCGAACGAGTTTGTTGCCCTGGATCATCTGCTCCACGACATGCGCCTGTATAAATCGGCGGCGGAAGTGAAGGTGATGCGCGAGGCAGCGCGCATTTCCTGCGCGGCCCATGTGAAGGCGATGCAGGCCAGTCGCGTCGGCTTGCATGAGTTCAGCCTGGAAGCCGAACTGGATTACGAATTCCGCAAGGGCGGCGCAAAGATGCCGGCCTATGGCTCCATCGTCGCCACCGGGCGCAACAGCTGCATCCTGCATTACCAGCAGAATGACGCCGTGCTCAAGGACGGCGACCTGGTGCTGATCGATGCCGGTTGCGAAATCGACTGCTACGCCAGCGACATCACGCGCACCTGGCCGGTCAACGGTAAGTTTTCACCGGAACAAAAAGCGATCTATGAAATCGTGCTGGCCTCCCAGGAGGCCGCCTTTGCCGAGATCGCGCCGAACAAGCATTGGAACCAGGCCCACGAGGCGACGGTGCAGGTCATCACTGCCGGGCTGGTGAGTCTGGGGTTGCTGAAGGGCGACGTCGACGAACTGATCGCCAGTGAAGCCTACAAACCCTTTTATATGCATCGCGCTGGCCATTGGCTGGGGATGGATGTGCATGACGTCGGCGAGTACAAGGTGGGTGGCGAATGGCGAGTGCTGGAAGTCGGCATGGCACTGACCGTGGAGCCAGGCATCTACATCTCGCCGGATAACCAGACCGTAGCGAAGAAATGGCGTGGCATTGGCGTGCGCATCGAGGACGACGTGGTGGTGACCAAGCAAGGCTGTGAAATCCTGACCGGCGGCGCCCCCAAGAGCGTCGTTGAAATCGAAGCCCTGATGGCGGCCGCCCGATGAGCCGGGTCAACCTGGCGATTATCGGCGGCGGCCTGGTGGGCGCGAGCCTGGCGCTTGCGTTGCAGGCCGGTGCCAAGGCGCGTGGCTGGAAGGTCGTGCTGATCGAACCCTTCGCGCCCGGCGACAGCTACCAGCCGAGCTACGATGCGCGGTCTTCGGCGCTGTCCTACGGCGCCCGGCAGATTTATCAGCGCCTGGGCCTGTGGCAGCAGATCTCGCGCCGCGCCGAGCCGATCAAGCAGATCCATGTGTCGGACCGTGGGCGCTTCTCCACCGCGCGACTGTCCGCCATGGAGGAGGGCGTGCCAGCCCTCGGTTACGTGGTGGAAAACGCCTGGCTCGGTCAATGCCTGTGGCAAGGCCTGGACAAGGACGTGGTGAGTTGGCGCTGCCCGGCGGAAGTCACACGCATGGAGCCGCTGCCCGATGGCTACCGCCTGACCCTCAACGATGAAACCGTGCTGGAATGCGACCTCGCGGTGCTCGCCGACGGCGGCCGCTCCGGCCTGCGCGAGCAACTGGGCATTGGCGTGAAAACCCGTCCGTACAACCAGAGCGCGCTGATCGCCAACATCACCCCGAGCGAAGCCCACAACGGCGAAGCGTTCGAGCGTTTCACCGATGAAGGCCCGATGGCCCTGCTGCCGCTGCCGGACAACCGTTGCGCACTGGTATGGACCCGTATCGGCATGGACGCACAGCGCCTGGCCAGTCTCGATGAACGCAGCTTCCTGAGCGAGTTGCAGGGCGTGTTCGGCTACCGCCTGGGCACCCTCAAGCAAGTCGGCGCCCGTCATCTGTATCCGTTGACCCTGGTGGAAGCCGAAGAGCAAGTGCGCTCGCACCTGGCGATCCTCGGC
Source organism: Pseudomonas sp. AM8 (assembly GCF_036346475.1). Lineage (NCBI taxonomy): Bacteria > Pseudomonadati > Pseudomonadota > Gammaproteobacteria > Pseudomonadales > Pseudomonadaceae > Pseudomonas > Pseudomonas sp. AM8. Next base: position 379,429 of record NZ_JAOTNX010000004.1, on the reverse strand, counting down.
AATGCCGCCCACAGCCTGCACCCGATTGCCGGGCAGGGGTTCAACCTGTCCCTGCGTGATGCGCACGCCTTGGCCGAGGCCTTGCTGGCCGGGCCGGCGGTGCCGGGCGACCTGGCGACGTTGCAGGCTTATCGCGAGCGTCAGCGCATGGATCAGAAGTTGACCGTGGGTTTCTCCGACCAGGTCACGCGGCTGTTTGGCAGCGCGCAACCGCTGGTCGCCCTGGGCCGCAATATGGGCCTGCTGGGCCTGGACCTGCTGCCACCGGCCAAGCGTTGGTTCGCCCGTCAGGCCATGGGCCTGGGTACCCGTCCCGATGCGTGAGACTTATCAATCCTTTTACGTGCGGTGCAAGCCGCCAGCGAGACAGGCTTAAAGCATGGACATGCGCGCAGATGTGCTGATTGTCGGGGCCGGAATGGTCGGAAGCGCCCTGGCGCTGGCATTGCAAGGCAGCGGCCTGCAAGTGTTGCTGCTCGACGGCAGCCCGCTGAGCGTCAAGCCGTTCGACCGCGCGGCGGCCTTCGAACCCCGTGTGAGTGCCTTGTCGGCGGCCAGCCAGCGCATCCTCGAGCGCCTCGGTGTGTGGGATGGCATCGTTGAACGACGCGCCAGCCCGTACGGCGAGATGCAGGTGTGGGACGGCAGCGGCACCGGGCAGATTCACTTTTCGGCGGCCAGTGTGCATGCCGAAGTGCTCGGGCATATTGTCGAGAACCGTGTGGTCCAGGATGCCTTGCTCGAGCGTCTGCACGACTGCGACCTGGGCCTGCTGGCGAATGCGCGCCTGGAGCAGATGCGCCGTTCCGGCGATGACTGGCTGCTGACCCTGGCCGATGGCCGCACATTGCGCGCGCCGCTGGTGGTGGCCGCCGATGGCGCCAACTCCGCCGTGCGCCGCCTGACCGGCACCGCGACCCGTGAATGGGACTACCTGCATAACGCCATCGTTACCAGCGTGCGCAGCAGCCAGCCGCACCAGCGCACGGCCTGGCAACGCTTTACCGACACCGGCCCGCTGGCGTTTTTGCCGCTGGAGCGGGACGGGCAGCAAGATTGGTGCTCGATCGTCTGGTCGACTACGCCGGTTGAATCCGAACGCCTGATGGCGCTGGATGATGAAAGCTTCTGCCGTGAACTGGAGCGCGCCTTTGAAGGGCGCCTCGGTAGCGTGGTCAGCGCCGATCCGCGTGTGTGCGTACCCTTGCGTCAGCGCCACGCCAAACGCTATGTGGCCGAGGGCCTGGCATTGATCGGCGACGCCGCCCATGTCATCCATCCATTGGCCGGGCAGGGCGTCAACCTGGGTTTCCTCGATGCGGCGGTGCTGGCCGAAGTGTTGTTGTCGGCCACCGAGCGCGGTGAACGTCTGGCCGATGTGAAGGTGCTCAGCCGTTACGAGCGCCGACGAATGCCCCATAACCTGGCCCTGATGGCGGCGATGGAAGGCTTTGAGCGCCTGTTCCAGGCCGATCAACTGCCGCTGCGCTGGTTGCGTAATGCCGGGTTGAAGATGGTCGACCAGATGCCCGAAGCCAAGGCCGTGTTTGTGCGCCAGGCCCTCGGGTTGAGCGGGGATCTGCCGGACCTGGCCAAGCCCTGACAGGTTTGTGCAACATTTGGTAACGGCTCCGCCGAGCGTTACCAAATGTGAGTCCCTATCATTTGCGCTTATTTTGCAAATGAGAGACCGCCCCCATGTTGGCACCCAAGCGCCTCCTGACTGCCCTGGCACTCACCCTGATCGGCAGCACCACCGTGCAGGCAGCCGACGAAGTGGTGGTCTACTCCTCGCGTATCGACGAACTGATCAAACCGGTGTTCGACGCCTACACCCAAAAGACCGGTGTCCAGGTGAAGTTCATCACCGACAAGGAAGCCCCGCTGATGCAGCGCATCAAGGCCGAGGGCGAAAACGCCACCGCCGACCTGCTGCTCACCGTGGATGCCGGCAACCTCTGGCAGGCCGAGCAAATGGGCATTCTGCAACCGTTCACCTCGCCGGTAATCGACAAGAACATTCCCCTGCAATACCGCTCTTCGGCGCATGCCTGGACCGGTTTGAGCCTGCGCGCGCGGACCATCGCGTACTCCACCGACCGGGTCAAACCGGGTGACCTGACCACCTACGAGGCCCTGGCCGACAAACAGTGGGAAGGCCGCCTGTGCCTGCGCACGGCGAAAAAGGTCTACAACCAGTCGCTGACGGCCACCCTGATCGAAACCCACGGCGCGGCCAAGACCGAAGAAATCGTCAAGGGCTGGGTGAATAACCTGTCTACCGACGTGTTCTCCGATGACATCGCGGTGCTGGAGGCAATCAACGCCGGGCAATGCGACGTGGGTATCGTCAATACCTACTACTACGGCCGTCTGCACAAGCAGAAGCCGGACCTGGCGGTGAAGCTGTTCTGGCCGAACCAGGGCGACCGTGGCGTGCATGTGAACCTGTCGGGCATCGGCTTGACCAAGCACGCACCACACCCGGAAGCCGCCAAGGCATTGGTGGAGTGGATGACCACGCCTGAGGCGCAGAAGATCTTTGCCGACGTGAACCAGGAATTCCCGGCCAATCCGGCGGTACCGCCGTCGGCTGAAGTGGCGACTTGGGGCAAGTTCGTGGCGGATACATTGCCGGTGGAAGTGGCGGGCAAGCGCCAGGCTGAAGCCATTCGCCTGATGGATCGGGCGGGCTGGAACTAAGTACAATTTGTAGGACGCCGCAGATCCAAATGTGGAGGGGCTTGCCCCCGATGTCGGAGTGTCAGTCTACTCATCGTGGACTGACACTCCGACATCGGGGGCAAGCCCCTCCCACATTGGATTGTGGTGATTTGAAGATTTCATTATTGAGAACCCACCCTTGGCCCACCCCGCCCAACGCCGCTGGTACCTGCCGGTCTTCAGCGTCGCCGCCCTGGTGCTACTGCCGCTGAGCGTGCTGTTGCTGTCCTGGCAAAGCATCGACGCGCAAATCTGGTCCCACCTGTGGGAAACCCAGATGCCGCGGTTGCTGGGCAACACCCTGACCCTGGTGCTGGGGGTCGGCGTCGGTGTAACCCTGTTGGGGGTCAGCCTCGCCTGGCTCACCAGCCTCTGCGAATTCCCCGGCCGGCGTTGGCTCGACTGGGCGTTGATGCTGCCCTTTGCCATTCCCGCCTATGTGCTGGCTTTCGTGTTTGTGGGCCTGCTGGATTTTTCAGGCCCCGTGCAGACCCTGCTGCGCGAATGGTTCGGCACCGGCTTGCGCCTGCCACGGGTGCGCTCCACCAGCGGCGTGATCATTGTGCTGGTGCTGGTGTTCTATCCCTACGTGTACCTGTTGGCGCGCAGCGCATTCCTCGCCCAGGGCAAGGGCCTGATGGAGGCGGCACGGGTGCTGGGACAGTCGCCCTTGCAGGCATTCTGGCATGTGGCCCTGCCCATGGCGCGGCCGGCGATAGGGGCCGGGGTGGCGTTGGCACTGATGGAGACCCTGGCGGATTTCGGTGCGGTGTCGGTGTTCAACTTCGATACCTTCACCACCGCTATCTACAAGACCTGGTACGGCTTTTTCAGTCTGTCCAGCGCGGCCCAACTGGCCAGCCTGTTGCTGTTGGTGGTGATGCTGGTGCTGTATGGCGAACGGCGTGCCCGGGGCGCCAGTCGATCCAGCAATGAACGGCCACGGGGCAAGGCGCTGTACCACTTGCGCGGGTTCAAGGCGGCGGCTGCCACTGCCTGGTGTGGATTGGTGTTTGCCTGTGCCTTTGTCATCCCGATGCTGCAATTGGTCGCCTGGTTCTGGCAGCGCGGCCGGTTCGACCTGGATGAGCGCTATTCGGGCCTGATCGTCCATACCCTTTACCTGGGCGGCATTGCCGCGTTGATCACGGTCAGCGTGGCGCTGGTACTGGCCTTCGCCAACCGCCTGGCGCCGACCCGGGCGATTCGCTCCGGTATCAGCCTGGCCAATGTCGGCTATGCCTTGCCGGGCTCGGTGCTGGCGGTGTCGATCATGCTGGCGTTCAGTTACCTGGACCGTGAGCTGGTGGTACCGCTGTCCGGCTGGCTCGGCGGGGCGGGCAAGCCATTGTTGCTGGGCAGTCTGTCGGCGCTGGTGCTGGCGTATCTGGTGCGCTTTCTGGCCGTGGCCTACGGGCCGCTGGAAAACAGCCTGGCGCGCATCCGGCCTTCGTTGCCGGAAGCAGCGCGTAGTTTGGGCGTGAGTGGGCCGCGACTGTTTTGCAAAGTGTATCTGCCGCTGTTGCTGCCCGGCACCCTGAGTGCAGCACTGCTGGTGTTCGTAGACGTGCTCAAGGAAATGCCCGCAACCCTGCTGATGCGCCCGTTCGGCTGGGACACCCTGGCGGTGCGGATCTTTGAAATGACCAGCGAAGGCGAGTGGGCGCGGGCTTCTCTGCCAGCGTTGACGCTGGTGCTGGTGGGGCTGCTGCCGGTCATCGGGCTGATCCGACGCTCCGCCCGACCAATCGGTTAGGTGCCAGTCCTACGGCTTGCGGCTACAATGCGCGGCATTCGGTGCGGTCCGTCCTTCGGATCGAGTCGCTGTACGTGGCTGCAGGCCTTGTCATTCAAGGTGTCCGGCACGGGCAACGACGCTGCGCACCTTCGCCAAGCCCGGAAGGAGAAACCCATGGGACAGCGTACGCCTCTGTATGACCTGCATCTCGCCCTCGGCGCGAAAATGGTCGATTTTGGCGGTTGGGATATGCCTTTGCACTACGGCTCGCAAGTTGAGGAGCATCATCAGGTGCGGCGCGACTGCGGGGTGTTCGATGTATCTCATATGACCGTGATCGATGTCACCGGCCCCCAGGCCAAGGATTGGCTCCAGCACCTGCTGGCCAATGATGTCGAGCGTTTGCACGGCTGTGGCCGTGCGTTGTACAGCGCCATGCTCAACGAGCAGGGCGGCGTGGTGGACGACATGATCGTCTACCGCACCGAGACCGGATACCGGCTGGTGGTCAACGCCGCCACCCGAGACCAGGACATGGCCTGGATCCAGGCGCAACTTGGCAGCTATCAGGTGCACCTGCATGAGCGGCCCGAGTTGGCCATGCTCGCCATTCAAGGTCCCCACGCCCGGCAGAAGATTGCCGAGTTGGTCACCCAGTCTCGCGGTACCCTGATCCACCAGCTCAAGCCCTTTGAAGGGCATGCCGACGGCGATTGGTTTATCGCACGCACGGGTTACACCGGTGAAGACGGCCTGGAAATTGTCCTGCCTGCCGATCAGGCGCCGGGTTTTTTCAACGATCTGGTCGGTGCGGGGATTTCCCCCATAGGCCTCGGCGCGCGGGACACCCTGCGGCTGGAAGCCGGCATGAACCTGTACGGCCAGGATATTCACCAGGACGTTTCGCCCCTGGCGGCCAACATGGCCTGGAGCATCGCCTGGGAACCTGCCGAGCGCAATTTCATCGGGCGAGCGGCGCTGGAAGCAGAGTTGGCCGCCGGTGTGCAGTTCAAACTGGTCGGGCTGGTACTGGAAGAACGTGGGGTTTTACGTGCTCACCAGGTGGTTCGCATCGCCAATGTTGGCGAAGGGGAGATCACCAGTGGTAGTTTCTCACCTACGCTGAGCAAATCCATTGCCCTGGCGCGTGTACCGACGGCGACTGCCGATCGGGCCGAAGTGGAAATCCGCGGCAAGTGGTACCCGGTTCGAGTGGTCAAACCGACCTTCGTGCGCCATGGCAAAACCTTGATCTAACTATTTCCGGCAGGCCAATGGCTGCTGACATTTCTTCTTGAGGACACAGACTATGAGCGATATCCCTGCCGACCTGCGTTTTGCCGAAAGTCACGAATGGGCCCGTCTGGAAGCTGACGGTACGGTGACCGTCGGGATCTCCGACCATGCTCAGGAAGCTTTGGGTGATGTGGTGTTTGTTGAGTTGGCCGAAGTCGGCGCTACGTTTGAAGCCAAAGGCCAGGCGGGTGTGGTTGAGTCGGTGAAGGCTGCTTCGGATATCTACGCCCCGGTTGCCGGTGAAGTGATTGCCGTCAACGAGGAGCTGGGTGGCAGCCCTGAGCTGCTGAACTCCGACCCTTACGGCGCGTGGATCTTCAAGCTCAAGCCAAGCAACCCGGCTGATCTGGAAAAACTGCTGGATGCGGCTGGCTACAAAGCCGCCATCGGCGAGTAACCGCAAGACCCATGTGGGAGGGAGCAAGCTCCCTCCCACATTCAATCGTCGTGAGCCGTGAGTGTTCAGTTCGCTTTCAGGACTGCCTTTACCGCCGCCACCGACCGCTCCACATCTGTCTCTGTCATCGCCGTGAACATCGGCAACGACACGATCAAACGTCCAACCTTTTCCGCTACCGGGAACATCCCTTCCTTGAACCCCTGTGCCCGATAAAGGCTCAGCAGGTGAATCGGCGGGTAGTGATAGCCAATGCCAACACCCTGTGCCTGCATTTTCTCCATGAAGGTTGCGCGGGCCGGCAGGCCATCGTGACGCTCCGGCAGCACCAACTGGAACAGGTGCCAGTTGCTGTTTTCGAAGTCGGCCGGCGGCAGTTGCGCGCCGTACTTTTCCTCGAAATCGCTGCCGAAACACTTGAAGTAGTGCCGGGCCAGGTGCTGGCGATGGGCGGTGATCTTCTCGATCTGGGCAAACTGCCCCAGGCCGATGGCTGCTGCGATGTCGGTCATGTTGAACTTGCCGCCCAGTACATCCACGTCCAGGCCGTCGAAGCCGGTGCGGGTGACGCCCTGCAGGCGGTATTTTTCCGCCAGGCGGGCTTCTTCGGCATTGTTCAACACCAGGCAACCGCCCTCGGAAGAGGTGATGTTCTTGTTGGCCTGGAAGCTGAACGATACAAAGTCCCCGGTGGAGCCGATGCGCTCGCCATCCCAGCTGGAGCCCAGGGCCTGGGCGGCGTCTTCGACAATGCGCAGGTTGTACTTGTTGGCCAGTGCGTACAGCATCGGCATGTCCAAGGGCAGGCCGGCCAGGTACACCGGGATGATCGCCTTGGTGCGCGGGGTGATTGCGGCTTCCACCTGGGCCAGGTCGATATTGCGGGTGACCGGGTCGATGTCGGCGAACACCGGCGTGGCACCTACTTCCAGGATCACGTTGGCTGTTGCGACCCAGGAGATTGGTGTGGTGATGACTTCATCGCCGGGCCCGATACCGGCGATACGCAAGGCGATCTCCATGGTGCAAGTGCCCGAGTTGAAGGTGCGCACCGGCCGGCCGCCAAAGTATTCCGACAGCTGTGCTTCGAACGCCTGCACTTTCGGCCCGCTGGTGATCCAGCCCGAGCGCAGTACATCGCCGACCGCCGAGATGGTGGCTTCATCGATGGTAGGTTTGGAGAACGGCAGAAAGGGCTGTTGGCTCATGACGACGAAGGCATCCGTTTCAGATTGGCGATGAGTAAGCGAGGGTTCAGTCCCGGCATGGTGGCACGGTTAGACTGAATATAGCCTGTCGCCTGTGAATGAATCGTCATGCCACGGACACGGAAGTGCCGCTTGAACGGCGGCATTTCCTGTTGCCGGTCAGAAGTACACACGGGTTTCAAAGAACACACTCTGCTCCTTGAGCTTGCCCTTGAGCTGTTCATCACGAGCGTTTATCCGGTTGGTGAAGGTGTTGTAGCCGGTCTCGATACGGCCCATGTCCACGTAGCGCCAACCTGTGCCAAAGGAAATGCGGTCGTTGACCTTGGCATCCAGGCCCAAGCCTACGCTGTAGGCAAAATTATATTGGCGGTGGCTGGCAAAGCGACGGGTGTCATTGCTCTGAAAACCCTCGGCATCAATTTGTGCGACGCCCATCCCCGCCATGCCGTAGAACGACAGCCAATGGGTGAGCGGTATGTTTTTATAGCCGTTGACCATCACGCGCTGACTGTCCGCTTCAAGACGGTTGACGTTGGCATTGAAGGGCGACCAGAAGGAGTCGAAGGTCGAGCTGCCGGAGAGGGTGTATTCCCCTTCCGCGCGCCAGCCATTGGCGAAGGCATAACCTACTGCGTAGGATCCGGTGAATGTTTTAGTGCTATCAGGCGCTTCCACTCGTTCGGTGACGCGCGGGCTGGTCAACAGTGCACTGGATAGATTCTGGCGTGCACTGTTAAATTTTGCCGAGCCGTACCAGGCCTCTGCCTGTGCATAAGGCGTTGCAATAGCAGTGAGGAACAGAAAGGAAGATAGTTTTCGCATGGTTATCGATTCACTGAGGGGAAGGGTGGAATCGATAGCTTGTCGCCGGGTGAGCGCAGTGATCGAGAGGACTTCTCCTGTTCAATCGTCAACTCATCAGTCTTTGCTGTAGGAAGAAAAGCGGCACAAAAAAGCCGCTCCCAGGGAGCGGCTGTTTTAACCGGCGGTTTTACTCGGCGGCGATAGCGTTTTTAGCCAGGATAGCGTTGGCCAGCTCCATATCCGTGGCCTGCAGGCCAGGGTTGTCGGCGCGGACTTTCTGCATGGCGGCTTCCAGGTACGGGCCGCGGATACCGCCATCGCTGGCAACGAAGCTGCCTGCGTCGTCTTGTGCGGCAACCACCAGCTTGTGGTCCTTGAAGGTCAGGTAGGTCGAGCCGGTAGTGGCGCCCGACGAGATGACATTGCGCCAGAAACTGTCGGCCATGGCTGAACCGACAGGAAGGGAAAGCACAGCGAGGGTAGCGACAGCATATTTAAGACGCATGATGGGTGACTCCGGGTGGGTGATCTGTACCGTTTGATTGCAGTTAGCCCAGCCGAGTTCCATCACTGACTAAACAGTTTCTACCTTCAAGATCACGCCATCCAGGCCCACCACACGCACTTGAGCGCCTACTGGGCTGTCAGGCCCGGTCACCATCCAGACGCCATCACCGACTTTTACCTTGCCCCGACCTTCCACAATCGCCTGATGCACCACGAACACGCGACCGACCAGCTCCGAGCCACGCTCGTTGAGGCCCGGCTGGTCACTGGCTTTGGCGCTGCTGCGCTGGCGTTTCCACCAGTACACCGCTGTCAATATCGACAGCACAGCGAACAGCAACAGTTGCCACTCCAGCCCGAGCGGCGGCACCAGAAACTTGATCACGCCCACGGCTGCCGCAGCTATGCCCATCCACAGCAGGTAGCCACCGGCGCCGAATACTTCAAGAATCAATAGCACTGTACCCAGTGCGAGCCAATCCCAGAACGAAAGATGCTGCAGGAAATCCCACATGGCGATCGCCTCAGGCTTTCTTGTTGTCGAAGGTTGCCTTGACGATTTCGCCGATGCCGCCGACAGCGCCGATCACCTGGCTGGCTTCCAGCGGCATCAGGATCACTTTGCTGTTATTGGCCGACGCCAATTTGCCAAGGGCATCGATGTATTTCTGCGCGACGAAGTAGTTGATGGCCTGTACGTTGCCGGTGGCAATCGCTTCGGAAACCACCTGGGTCGCGCGGGCCTCAGCCTCTGCCTGACGCTCACGGGCTTCAGACTCCAGGAACGCGGCCTGGCGTCCACCTTCGGCTTCAAGAATCTGTGCCTGCTTCTTGCCTTCGGCCGTCAGGATCGCCGACGCCCGCAGGCCTTCGGCTTCCAGGATCTGTGCGCGCTTGATCCGCTCGGCTTTCATCTGGCCGGACATGGCGGCCATCAGGTCGGCGGGCGGGCTGATGTCCTTGATTTCGATCCGGGTGATCTTGATGCCCCACGGCGCCGTGGCTTCATCGACGGTGCGCAGCAGTTTTTCGTTGATGCCGTCGCGCTGGCTGAGCATGGCATCCAGCTCCATGGAGCCGAGCACGGTACGGATATTGGTTTGCAGCAGGTTGCGGATAGCGTGTTCGAGGTTGTTGACCTCGTAGGCGGCCTGGGCGGTATTGACCACCTGGAAGAAGCACACGGCGTCGATCTGCACGGTGGCGTTGTCGGCGGTGATGACTTCCTGGGGCGGGATATCCAGCACGCTTTCCATCACGTTGATCTTGCGGCCGATGCGGTCCATGACCGGGATGATGATGTTCAGACCCGGCTTGAGGGTGTTGGTGTACCGGCCGAAGCGCTCGACGGTCCACTGATAGCCCTGGGGTACCACCTTGAAGCCCATGAACAGGATGGCGATGGCCAGGCCCACGAAAAGAAGCAGTACGGTTCCTATCTGCATAGCGATTCCCTATCTGTTGGTGTCAGTTAAACGACGTTCGGCGGATTGTAACGGTCTTGTCACCGATAAGGACGGTTTCAGCACGGGGTAATCAACGCATTTGTTACCGAATCCCCAGGCGTCACTCGCAATACCTCGGCCATTGTGGTCAGCCCCGCCTTGACTTTACCCACGCCGGCCATGCGCAGGCCGCACATGCCTTGCGCCACCGCCTCCCTGCGCAGGGACTGCGCGTCGGCGCCTGGCGTGATCAGCGCCTTGAGCGAGTCATTCAGCACCATGATCTCGTACACCCCGGCGCGCCCGCGAAACCCGCTGTTTCGGCATTCTGCACACCCTACCGCTTCGTGAGCATCGCCCGCCACCCGCTTGCAATGAGGGCACAGCAAGCGCACCAAGCGCTGCGCCATTACGCCCAATAACGTCGCCTTGATCAAATAATGAGCAATGCCCAGTTCCTGCAAGCGGCTGATGGCGCTGGGCGCATCGTTGGTGTGCAGCGTCGAGAGCACCAAATGCCCGGTCAATGCGGCCTGGATCGCCATCTCGGCGGTTTCCCGATCGCGGATCTCGCCGATCATGATGATGTCCGGGTCCTGGCGAAGCAGGGCTCGGATGCCGCTGGCGAAGGTCAGGTCGATATTGGGCTGTACCTGCATTTGGTTAAACGCCGGCTCGACCATCTCGATCGGGTCTTCCACGGTGCAAAGATTGACCTCCCGGGTCGCCAAGTGTTTGAGCGTGGTGTAGAGGGTGCTGGTCTTGCCTGAACCGGTAGGCCCCGTGACCAGGATGATGCCGTTGGTGTGGCGCGTCATGTCGTGCCATCGCTGCTGGTCCTCGGCCGACAAGCCCAGCTCGTCAAAGTCCTTGAGCAGCACCTGCGGGTCGAAAATCCGCATCACCAGTTTTTCGCCAAAGGCGGTGGGCAGGGTCGACAGCCGCAACTCGACTTCTGTGCCTGCAGGGCTTTTGGTCTTGACCCGACCGTCCTGGGGTTTTCGTTTTTCCGCCACGTTCATCCGCCCGAGGCTTTTCAGGCGGCTGACCACCGCCATCGTCACTTGGGGTGGAAATTGATAGACGTCGTGCAGCAGCCCATCAATGCGAAAGCGCACGCGTCCTTGCTCACGGCACGGCTCGATATGAATATCACTGGCCCGCTGGGCGAACGCGTATTGCAACAGCCAGTCGACGATATTGACGATATGCGCGTCGTTGGCGTCCGGCTCCTGGTCGCTGGCGCCGAGGTTGAGCAACTCGACGTTGCCAGGCCCCGCCACCTTTTGATCCGCACCGCTGACGGACTTCGCCAGCCGGTAGAATTCGCTGATACAACGCTGAATGTCCTGGGGGTTGGCAACCACGCGCCTGATCGAGCGCTGGAGCACTTGTGCCAGTCCCGATTCCCAGCTGGTGACATGGGGCTGGGCGCTGGCAACGGTGACGGTCTGCGCGTCCACGGCTACCGCAAGGATGGCGTGGCATTGGGCAAACGCGTGGGACATCAGCGGCACGACCGTTGCGACATCGATCTTCAGCGGGTCGATACGCCAATAAGGTTGCCCCACATGTTGGGCAAGCCACTGGGTCAGGGTTTCCAGGGAAGGCCCATGGGCGGCGATGCACTCCAACGGATGCTGGGCGTTGCCGGCGGGCAGCGCTGATAAGCGCTTCGCGATGTCGGGAGCAATCACCCCTCCCTCGACCAGCGCCGGGAGCAACTGATGCAGTTCCAATCGGTGATCAGCAGGCATGAAGGTGTTCCTGGGTAGCCTCGGACGAAATTTCAGGCTAGCCAGCCGCCGAATATCTTCCTCCCCGCGTATGTTGCAGGCCTTTACCGAGCTGCTGCCGCCACGGCCGCAGGCCCCACGGAATCAGCGCGCCACACGTGCAGCGTGCACACGCTGATCAGGTTTCGAATCTTTTCGGCGATCACTTGGGCGCGATGCCAGCTCAGGCTATCCATCACGATATCGATGTTCAGCAGGTCTTCCTGGCGGCTCACGTTGACCTGGCTCGGTGTCAGGAACTGCAACGCAAAATAGTTGAGTACCCGACACAACACATCGGGCTCCGCCTCGGCGACGATCCGGTAATGCGCCTGGCAATGGGCGCTGCTGGCAGCCCACACATCGACACGGGTCAGGGGGTGAGTGGTTTCGACGGCATGCATGCTGATTCTCCAGATTCGACTGGAGAAATTTTTACATTCGCGTCGGGAGATTTCTTATCTAAGATGAGCCTGATTTGCGTTTTATTGAATCAATCAATTCATAAAGTCCATACATAAAGGTATTTTTATGCACAGCGAATTGGACGCCTACGACCGCCGCATCCTGGCCCTGCTGCAAGAGGACGCCTCGCTGTCCAGCGCGCAGATCGCCGAACAGGTCGGACTGTCCCAGTCGCCGTGCTGGCGACGCATCCAGCGGCTCAAGGAGGAAGGAGTGATTCGCGGCCAGGTCACTCTGCTGGATCGCAAGAAGATCGGCCTGAATACGCAGATCTTTGCCGAGGTCAAACTCAACGCCCACGGCCGATCCAACTTCACCGAGTTCACCGACGCGATTCGTGGGTTTCCGGAAGTGCTGGAGTGCTATGTGCTGATGGGGGCGGTGGATTTTCTGCTGCGCATCGTGACGTCGGACATTGAGGCGTACGAGCGGTTTTTCTTCGAGAAGTTATCGATGGTGCCGGGGATTCAGGAGGTCAACTCGATCGTGGCGCTGTCCGAGATCAAGTCGACCACCAGCCTGCCAGTATTGCGCTGACAGGATCGGGCTCATCGGGGGCTAGGCCCCCGATGGCGATATTACAGGCGCAGCAGGGTCTTCCAGGCACGGTTCTGATACACCGCAATCGCCTGATGCATGCGCGCATCCAGCGACTCGTCGGTGATCGGCTGGTTGGCCAGTTGCGCCAGCTTGTTCAGCTCGCCGTACAAACGATCCAGTTCCGCAATGTCCACCACGTTACGCGCATGGTGCAGCCAGGCCTGGATGCGTTCGATGCGCGGCAGTTGCTCGGCCAGGTCTTCCGGTTGCTGCTGGTAGCGCGGCAGTTGCAGGGCGACGGCATCGTCGGCCAGCAGGCGCGGCAGCCAGTTGGTGATTTGCGCGGCGCCCTGGCGGTTGCCGCGCACGTTGCGGTCGGCAGTCCAGGTGCGGGCCATCAGCCAGCGTGACATGTTCAGCGAGAACAAGCCCCAGCGCACGTCGTCCAATTCTTCGGCAAACTGCTCGGGTGCGGCTTTGCGGATGTCTTCGTCGTCGTCACCGGCCTGGACCAGCGGGCGCCAGTCTTCCAGCAGTGCATCGAGTGCGCTGCGCAGTTCGCTGGTGGATTGACGCGGCGCGGCCTGGCCGAGGCTGCCGATCAGGGCGCGCAGTTCGCCGAGGTTTTCGACCCAGTCCTGCAGCAGACGCCAGTGGCCATTGAAGCGGTATTGCTCGGCCAGGCGCTGGCTGCTGCCGAGCAGGTGCCACATGATTGCGGCGAAGGCGTCGTCCAGCGGCATTTCCGCGTGGATCTGCGGCGCCGGCAGGCTCAGGGAGTAGCTGCTGGCGTCGTACAGGCGGTAGCCGCGCTCGGCCTTGCTGATGTCACACGGCATCAGTGCGAGGGTGGCGGCCAGCTCGGCGGCCAACTCCAGCAGCGCAGCCGGCTCGCCTTCGCGCAGTTCCAGTTCCAGCTCGCAGATTTCTTCTTTCTGCTTACCCACGACCACATGGCCCAGGTCCAGGGCGGCTTCGATCACCACCTTGGTCTTGCCACGGCCCCAGGCGATTTCGGCGCGTTCGCGTACAAAGTCGGTGGTGAAGATCGGCTTGAGGGTCTTTTTGTCCAGCTCGGCCAGTTGCTCAGGCCAGCACTCGCCGTCGAGCTTCTTCACGTCGAGCTTGGCCTTGGGCAGGTCCCAGTTGTACTCATTGCGTTCCGACAAGCCGGCGACGCTTTGGCCACGGGTCTTGAGGGTCTGGATAATGTCGTCACCGTCCTTGCGCAGGCGCAGGGCGACTTTGGCCTGGGCCAGGTCACGTTCAGGGGTGTCGAAGTACTGGTTCATCAACTCACGGCGTTCCCAGCCACTTTTGTTGCGTTTTTTCAGTAGCGGGTGCTCACGCAGCGCAGCGAGTGTTTCGCGGCTGACGCGGAGCTTGATTTCGGTTTCTTTCTGCATGGCCGGAAAATCCAGGATCGGGAGCGCAGCCGGGGAAAAGAGTGGCTGCCAAGGTCGTGCAGTGTACAGGACTGAGCCCGGCAACGCGCCGCAACGGTTTATTGTCTCGTGCAGATGCCTCTATAGTGGGGCTCATCCGGGAAGTTGGGAGACCGCGTATGCCGTTACCGTCCATGAAAGAGCAGTTCGCCGCGTTGATTGCCGCGCCTTCGGTGAGTTGTACCCAAGCGTCTCTCGACCAGACCAATCGTGCGGTGATCGATTTGCTCGCCAGTTGGTTGGGCGACCTGGGGTTCTCCATTGACATCCAACCGGTCAGCCCCGGCAAATTCAACCTGCTGGCCAGCTTTGGCACAGGCCCCGGCGGCCTGGTATTGGCCGGCCATAGCGACACCGTTCCTTATGACGCTGCGTTGTGGAAGACCGATCCGCTCAAGCTGACGGAAGTCGACGGCCGCTGGGTAGGATTGGGCAGTTGCGACATGAAGGGTTTTTTCGCGCTGGCGATTGAAGCGGTGTTGCCGCTGCTGGACCAACCGTTCAAGCAACCGTTGCTGATCCTCGCCACCTGCGATGAAGAAAGCTCCATGTCCGGTGCCCGGGCATTGGCCGAAGCCGGGCGCCCGTTGGGCCGCGCGGCGGTGATCGGTGAACCGACCGGCCTCAAGCCGATCCGCCTGCACAAAGGCGTGATGATGGAGCGTATCGACATTCTGGGCCAAAGCGGCCATTCGTCGGACCCCAGCCTGGGACACAGCGCCCTGGAAGCCATGCATGACGCCATCGGCGAGCTGCGCGGCCTGCGCCTGGCCTGGCAGCGCGAGTACCGCAACCCACAATTCAGCGTGCCGCAACCGACCATGAACTTCGGCTGTATCCATGGTGGCGACAACCCCAACCGTATCTGCGGCCAGTGCTCCCTGGAATTCGACCTGCGGCCCTTGCCGGGCATGGATCCCGAAGTGCTGCGTGCGGCTATCCGGCAAAAGCTCGAACCCCTGGCCGAGCGCCATAAGGTCAAGATCGACTACGCGCCGTTATTCCCCGCAGTGCCGCCGTTCGAGCAGGTCGAAGACGCCGAGTTGGTGCGGGTCGCGGAACGATTGACCGGGCATCGTGCCGAAGCAGTAGCGTTCGGCACCGAAGCGCCTTATCTTCAGCGCCTTGGTTGTGAAACCCTGGTGCTCGGCCCTGGCGATATTGCCTGTGCCCACCAACCGGGCGAGTACCTCGAAATGTCACGCTTGACGCCTACAGTGCGTCTATTGCGGGAACTGATCGAACATTACTGCCTGAAACCTGCGTAAATTAACCCCTGTCCATTCGTACATAAGGAGAGCGAGCGTGTCGCCAAGCCTGTTCCGACGATAACCATCAGCCCGCTGTGCGTTTTCACGACTCATCCTTTTTCGGCTGCTTTTTATTACAGGCCCAGGTTCCATGCCCGACTACGTTAATTGGCTTCGTCACGCTTCGCCCTACATCAACGCCCACCGCGACTGCACCTTTGTGGTCATGTTGCCCGGCGACGGTGTGGATCATCCGAATTTCGGCAATATCGTCCACGACCTGGTGCTGCTCCACAGCCTGGGCGTGCGTCTGGTGCTGGTGCACGGTTCGCGCCCACAGATCGAAGCGCGCCTTGAAGCGCGCGGCCTGGTCCCGACTTACCATGAAGGCATGCGCATCACCGATGCCGCGACGCTGGAGTGTGTGATCGACGCGGTCGGCCACCTGCGTATCGCCATCGAAGCGCGCCTGTCGATGGACATGGCCTCGTCGCCGATGCAGGGCTCGCGCCTGCGGGTGGCCAGCGGCAACCTGGTGACGGCGCGGCCTATCGGTGTGCTTGAAGGCGTGGATTACCACCACACCGGCGAAGTGCGCCGGGTCGATCGCAAGGGCATCAATCGCCTGCTGGATGAGCGCTCCATTGTGCTGCTGTCGCCCCTGGGCTATTCGCCGACGGGGGAGATCTTCAACCTGGCCTGCGAAGACGTCGCCACCCGCGCCGCCATCGATCTGGGGGCGGACAAGCTGCTGCTGTTCGGCGCTGATCTCGGCCTGATCGATGAAAATGGCCGCCTCGTCCGCGAACTGCGCCCGCAACAAGTACCGGCACACCTGCAACGCCTGGGCAGCAGCAACTACCAGTCCGAATTGCTCGATGCGGCGGCCGAGGCCTGTCGTGGCGGGGTAGGGCGCAGCCACATCGTCAGCTACGCCGAAGACGGCGCCTTGCTCACCGAACTGTTCACCCGCGATGGCGGCGGCACGCTGGTAGCCCAGGAGCAATTCGAACGGGTGCGCGAGGCGGCGATTGAAGACGTCGGCGGCTTGCTCGACCTGATCAGCCCCCTGGAAGAACAGGGCATCCTGGTGCGCCGTTCGCGGGAAGTGCTCGAGCGTGAGATCGAGCAGTTCAGCGTGGTGGAGCGCGAAGGCATGATCATCGCGTGTGCGGCGTTGTATCAGATCGCCGATTCGGACGCGGGTGAACTGGCTTGCCTAGCGGTGAACCCGGAGTACCGCCACGGCGGGCGGGGTGACGAGCTGCTGGAGCGTATCGAAACCCGTGCCCGGGCCCAGGGGTTGAAGACGCTGTTCGTACTTACCACGCGGACTGCCCACTGGTTCCGTGAGCGTGGCTTTGTGCCGAGCAGCGTGGATCGCCTGCCATCGGCACGGGCGTCGCTGTACAACTACCAGCGTAACTCGAAGATTTTCGAGAAGGCCTTGTAGAGCCCTACCCCCAAGTCACCGGGCAGGCTCGTGCAAGAGCCTGCCGTCACGCACGACTAAAGTTTAAGCATTCTTGATCTGACGCCGATAACAGGTGGGCGGCTATGGATAGAGTGTGGACGCTCGCAACACCTGAACCTTCGAATGGGCGGCTTGGACAGCAAAAGAAACGATTAGTGACACAAAAACTGTAACAAATTGACGGGAGGATGTGCTTTTGGCCATGATGGCGTCGCCTTTTTGATCGTGGGTGACGTATGCAACAGCGCGGCCACACTAATCGATCTAAAAAAGCTCTAACAAATACCCTTTAGGAATTAGCTTGTGTGGCGAGTGGTCTATGCTGGCCTGTCCACGTCACGGAAAGTCTTATTCCTGAATCGTATGAAAAAGAATGAAATAATTCTTTTTGGGTGTATGAAAAACTCATTACCCTGCAGGGACCAAATCAACGGTGGTTAGACGAAGGTAGTAGACACACAAGGTTACGATTGACTTGTCAGTCACTATCCGGTGCTAATCGCGCATCTGTGGATCGAGGGCGTCAGACCCGAGACCAAAGAAATACAAAAATTAGAAACGAGAGGAGCGGTACATGAAGAAGTCCACCTTGGCACTGTCTGTAGCTTTGGGCGTAATCGCTCAGCAAGCAGGCGCTGCCGGTTTCATCGAAGACAGCAAGGCCACACTGGGTCTGCGTAACTTCTACATCAACACTGATAACCGTGACGACGCTACTAAAGCGGCCGGCGCGCAGAACAAGCAAGAAGAATGGGGCCAGGCATTCGACCTGCGTTTCATCTCCGGTTACACCCAAGGCACCGTGGGCTTCGGTATTGACGCCATCGGCCTGCTGGGCGTGCGTCTGGATTCGGGCGGCGGCACCAACGGCGCCAGCGGCAAGACTGCTACCAATTACGGTTCTTACGGCGGCACGGTTTTCCCGAGCAAGTCCAACGGCGAAGCAGTTGATAACTACTCCAGCCTGGGCCTGACCGCCAAAGCCAAGATCTCCCAGACCGAACTGAAATTGGGCACGCTGCAACCTAAGTTGCCGGTTATCGTGACCAACGACGGTCGTCTGCTGCCACAGACTTTCCAAGGTGGCCAGATCACTTCTGGCGACATCAAGGACCTGACGCTGGTTGCCGGCCAGATCGAAAAGGCCAAAGGTCGTAACTCCAGCAACGTTGAAAACCTGTCCATCGCCGGTGCCAACGGTCGTACGGCCGCTGGTCGCGACAGCAACAAGTTCTACTACGCCGGTGGTGACTACAAAATCACCAAAGACCTGACTGCCCAGTACTACTACGGCAACCTGGATCAGTTCTACAAGCAACACTTCCTGGGCCTGCTGCACAACTGGGCCATCGGTCCTGGCGTGTTGAAAACCGACCTGCGCTACTTCAACAGCCGCGCTGATGGTAACAACAGCAACGACGCCAACTACTTCACCAGCGGTGACTACGGCACTAACGCCGCGGGTAACAACATCACCAAAGGTAAAGTCGACAACAACCTGTACAGCGGCCTGTTCCTGTACTCGGTGGCGGGTCACACCTTCGGTGGTGGTTACCAGGTCAGCAACGGCGACAGTGACTTCCCATGGTTGAACCAAGGCGACGGTTCGTCGGCTTACCTGACCACTGACTCGCAGATCTCCAAGTTTGCCCGTGCTGGCGAACGTACTTGGCAGGCTCGCTACGCGTACGACTTCGCCAAGATTGGCGTACCCGGGTTGACCGCTGGTGTGGTTTACCTGCGTGGTGACAACATCGATACCCGTGGTGCCGTCGGCGCTACCACACCGCAACGGACTGTAAACTCCAATGGCGCGAACGAGTGGGAACGCGACATCACTGTTGCCTACGTCGTACCAGAAGGCCCGCTGAAGAACGTTGGCGTGGCTTGGAAAAACGCCATGTGGCGCAACGACATCGCTGGCCAGCGTAATCAGGACGAAAACCGCCTGATCGTCAGCTACTCGCTGCCACTGTTCTAGTAGCGTAAAGCTGTTGTAAGACTGTAAACCTTGCCCGGCGCAACGCCGGGCAAGGTGTCTTGCTTTTCAAGTCGGGCTAAACCCCCGCAAGCCCTTCCTGAACCCCTCTTTGTACAGCGTCTCAAGGCCTTCTCGAACCTTGGAAACGATGTTGCGCCTCGCCCTTTCCCGCGTCCAATGAACAGATTTTTAATATTCCTTTATCGTCTAGATAAATCGATATTTATTCTTTTTAAATAATCCGTAATCCATGCACAGTGGGCTCCATAAGTACTCACCAGGAGCCACACCATGAGCCTAAGACTGGGCGATATCGCCCCCGACTTCGAACAGGATTCCAGCGCCGGCAAGATTCGTTTCCACGAATGGCTGGGCGACAGCTGGGGTGTGTTGTTTTCCCACCCGGCGGACTTCACCCCGGTGTGCACCACTGAGCTGGGCTTCACCGCCAAGCTCAAGGACGAGTTCGCCAAGCGAGGCGTCAAGGCCATTGCCCTGTCGGTGGACCCGGTGGACTCGCACCACAAGTGGATCGAGGACATCAACGAAACCCAGGCCACCATCGTCAACTTCCCGATCCTGGCTGACGCCGACCGCAAGGTTTCGGACCTCTACGACCTGATCCACCCGAACGCCAGTGACACCCTCACCGTGCGTTCCTTGTTCGTGATCGACCCGAACAAGAAGATCCGCCTGACCATCACCTACCCGGCCAGCACCGGCCGTAACTTCCACGAAATCCTGCGGGTCATCGACTCGCTGCAACTGACCGACAACTACAAAGTCGCCACCCCCGCCAACTGGCAGGACGGTGATGAAGTGGTGATCGTGCCGTCGCTCAAGGATGAGGAAGAGATCAAGAAGCGCTTTCCGAAGGGTTATCGGGCGGTGAAGCCCTACCTGCGGCTTACTCCACAGCCCAATCGTTGAAACTGAATCACAGCAAGGGTTTTCAGGCCGTTTCTACGGCCTTTTTTTTCGCCTGGGGACCTACAAATCTCATATGCATTTAAAGAATAAACAAATGAAAAAATAAGATTTATAGATATATGAATCTGCTGATAAGGTCTGTTCCATCTTGGCGCCATCGCCACACAGCGAACCGCCGGCACTTGCTCAAGGAATTCCTGCATGTTGGTCGTAACACTTGGAGGCAGTCCCAGCCAGCGTTCCCGCTCCGGGGTCTTGCTGGAAAAAACCCGTCAGTGGTTGCAAGACAAAGGCGTTGAAGTGGTGAGTTACCAGATACGGGACTTCCCGGCTGAAGACTTGCTGCATGCACGCTTCGACAGCCCCAAGGTCATTGACCTGCTGCAACAGGTGGCTAACGCGGATGGCCTGGTGATCGCCACGCCGGTGTACAAGGCTTCGTTCTCCGGGGCGTTGAAAACCGTGCTCGACCTGCTGCCCGAGCGCGCCCTGGCCCACAAGGTTGTGCTGCCGATGGCGACCGGCGGCAGCATCGCCCACATGCTGGCGGTGGATTACGCCCTGAAGCCGGTATTGTCGGCCCTCAAAGCCCAGGAGCTGCTCCACGGCATCTTTGCCGAAGACAGCCAGATCGCCTACGGCGAAGGCAGTGCCCAGGCACAACTGGTACCGGTCCTCGAACACCGTTTGCACGAGGCCCTGGAGACGCTTTATGGCGCCATGGCCCGTCGTCCGAAACCGTTGGACCCGCATGTGTTGAATGAACGTTTGTTGAGTGCTCGCTGGAGCATTTAAGTCAGCCTCACCGCTATATAGATGTACTCACCTTACTCAGCCGCCAACGGCCAAGCAGGTGCAGCCAACCCCCTCATCGCATTATTTGGAGAGAGCGCCATGCGCACTGTCATCTTGCGTCGTGGTCTGGTCGCACTGTTTGCTGCGGCTGTGTCCTTCGGCGCCATTGTTCAGGCTCAAGCTGCCGAGACCCTGCGGATCGGTTACCAGAAATACGGCACCCTGGTGCTGCTCAAGGCCAAGGGTACCCTGGAAAAACGCCTGGCCGCCCAAGGTGTGCAGGTGCAATGGACCGAGTTTCCCGGCGGTCCGCAACTGCTCGAAGGCCTGAACGTGGGTTCCATCGACTTCGGTGTCACCGGCGAAACCCCGCCGGTCTTCGCCCAGGCCGCCGGTGCCGACCTGCTCTACGTGGCCTACGAACCGCCAGCGCCCACCAGTGAAGCGATCCTGGTGCCGAAAGACTCGACGATCAAATCGGTGGCCGAGCTCAAGGGCAAGAAAGTCGTGCTCAACAAAGGCTCCAACGTGCACTACCTGCTGGTGCGTGCCCTGGAAGACGCCGGCCTGAAATACACCGACGTACAGACCGTGTTCCTGCCGCCCGCCGATGCCCGTGCCGCCTTCGAGCGTGGCAGCGTGGATGCGTGGGTGATCTGGGACCCGTACCAGGCCGCCGCCGAGAAGCAACTGCAAGCGCGCACCCTGCGTGACGGCACCGGCATCGCCGACAACCACCAGTTCTACCTGGCCACCAAGCCGTACGCCGAAAAACACCCTGAAGTGGTCAAGGCGCTGATCGAAGAAGTGCGCGCGGTGGGCGAGTGGTCCAAGGCCAACCCCCAGGAAGTGACCGAACAGGTCGCGCCGCTGCTGGGCCTGCCGGCAGACATCACCCTGACCTCGGTAAAACGCCAGGGCTACGGCGCGCTGTTCCTGACCCCGGAAGTGGTGGCGGCCCAGCAGAAAATCGCCGATAGCTTCTACCAACTCAAATTGATCCCCAAGCCCTTGAACATCAAGGACGTGATCTGGACGCCACCGGCTGCCGTGGCTAAAGCGCCGTAATCCGATTTCTTCAGGAGACAACTCCATGAGCCTCACTATTTTCTGGTTCCTGCCTACCCACGGCGACGGCCATTACCTTGGCACCGCCGAAGGCGCTCGCGCCGTTGATCACGGTTATCTGCAGCAAGTGGCCCAGGCCGCTGACCGCCTGGGATTCGGCGGGGTACTGATCCCCACCGGCCGTTCCTGCGAAGACTCCTGGCTGGTGGCCGCCTCGCTGATCCCGGTGACCCAGCGTTTGAAATTCCTTGTCGCGCTGCGCCCCGGGATCATTTCCCCGACGGTGGCCGCGCGTCAGGCCGCGACCCTGGATCGCCTGTCCGGCGGCCGTGCGTTGTTCAACCTGGTAACCGGTGGTGACCCGGAAGAGCTGGCCGGCGATGGCTTGTTCCTCACTCACGAGGAGCGTTATCAGGCTTCGGTGGAATTCACCCGCATCTGGCGTCGTGTGCTGGAAGGCGAAACCGTGGATTACGACGGCGAGCACATCAGCGTCAAAGGCGCCAAGTTGCTCTACCCGCCGATCCAGCAACCGCGCCCGCCGCTGTACTTCGGCGGTTCCTCCGAAGCGGCCCAGGACCTCGCCGCCGAACAAGTGGAGATGGTGCTGACCTGGGGCGAGCCACCGGCCGCGGTCGCCGAGAAGATCGAGCAGGTGCGGGCCAAGGCGGCGAAACTCGGGCGCACCGTGCGCTTCGGCATTCGTCTGCATGTGATCGTGCGCGAAACCAACGAAGAAGCCTGGAAAGCCGCCGACAAACTGATCTCCCATCTCGACGACGACACCATCGCCCGTGCCCAGGCTTCCCTGGCGCGCTTCGATTCCGTCGGCCAGCAGCGCATGGCGGCCTTGCATGGCGGCAACCGCGACAACCTGGAAGTCAGCCCCAACCTGTGGGCCGGCGTCGGCCTGGTGCGTGGCGGTGCGGGCACCGCGCTGGTGGGCGATGGCCCGACGGTTGCAGAACGGGTCAAGGAGTACGCCGCGCTGGGCATCGACACCTTTATCTTCTCCGGTTATCCACACCTGGAAGAGTCCTATCGGGTCGCCGAGCTGCTGTTCCCGCACCTGGATATCGAACGTCCGGAGTTGCCGAAAAGCGCCGGTTACGTGAGCCCGTTCGGTGAGATGGTCGCCAACGACATCCTTCCCAAAGCTGCGTCACAGAGCTGAGGCGGCGCCATGACTTTTGAAAAATTGAGCCATCGCGTGGCGCCCTGGGTGCTGCCGATTCTATTGCTGGCGGTGTGGCAGTTGTCGGTGTCGGCGGGCTGGTTGTCGACACGCATCCTGCCGGCGCCCAGTGCGGTGATTGAGGCTGGGGTCAACCTGGTGCGCAGCGGCGAAATCTGGACGCACCTGGCCATCAGTGGCTGGCGTGCCGGCCTGGGCTTTGTGATCGGTGGCAGCATCGGCCTGGCGCTGGGGTTTATCACCGGCCTGTCGACGTGGGGCGAACGCCTGCTGGACAGCTCGGTGCAGATGATCCGCAACGTGCCGCACCTGGCGCTGATTCCGCTGGTGATCCTATGGTTTGGCATCGACGAGACCGCGAAGATTTTCCTGGTCGCCCTCGGCACGCTGTTCCCGATCTACCTCAACACCTACCACGGCATCCGCAACGTCGACCCGGCGCTGGTAGAAATGTCGCGCAGCTATGGCTTGTCCGGTTTCAGCCTGTTCTGGCAAGTGATCCTGCCGGGCGCGCTGCCATCGATCCTGGTGGGCGTGCGCTTTGCCCTGGGCTTTATGTGGCTGACGCTGATCGTGGCGGAAACCATTTCCGCCAGCTCGGGTATCGGCTACCTGGCGATGAACGCCCGCGAATTCCTGCAAACCGACGTGGTGGTGTTGGCCATCGTGATGTACGCCATCCTCGGCAAGCTGGCCGACCTGGCCGCTCGCGGTCTGGAGCGTGTATGGCTGCGCTGGCACCCGGCTTACCAAGTGAATAAAGGAGGTGCGGCATGACGGCTCAACAACCTCCGCGCCTGCTGAAGGGGATTCCCCTGGCGGTGCGCAAATTGCGCAAGGCCTTCGGCGCGCGGGAAGTGCTCAAGGAAATCGACCTGCACATTCCGGCGGGACAGTTCGTGGCCGTGGTCGGTCGCAGTGGCTGCGGAAAAAGTACCTTGCTGCGCCTGTTGGCCGGCCTGGACAAAGCCAGCGGCGGCGAGCTGCTGGCCGGTTCGGCGCCGCTGAGCGAAGCGATTGAAGACACGCGGCTGATGTTCCAGGAAGCACGTTTGCTGCCCTGGAAAAAGATCATCGACAACGTGGGCCTGGGCCTTAAAGGCAACTGGCGTCCCAAGGCGCTGGAGGCCCTGGAAGCGGTCGGCCTGGCCGAGCGCGCCGATGAATGGCCGGCGGCGTTGTCCGGTGGCCAGAAACAACGTGTTGCCCTGGCCCGCGCGCTGATCCACCAACCGCGCCTGCTGTTGCTCGACGAGCCGCTGGGCGCACTGGATGCCCTGACCCGCATCGAGATGCAGCAACTGATCGAAAACCTGTGGCAGAAGCACGGTTTCACCGTGTTGCTGGTCACTCATGACGTCAGCGAAGCCGTGGCGATTGCCGACCGGGTGATCCTGATCGAAGACGGCGAAATCGGCCTCGACCTGATCGTCGACCTGCCGCGCCCACGGGCCCGAGGTTCACATCGCCTGGCGGCGTTGGAAGCCGAAGTGCTCAACCGTGTGCTGTCGTTGCCCGGCACACCGCCGGAACCCGAACCTGTTTCACCGCTGCCTACGCAACTGCGTTGGGCTCAATAACTCACTTGTCCTACGAAGGAAGTACACCATGACTATTAAAGCCATCAACGTGCGTAACCAGTTCAAAGGCACCATCAAGGAAATCGTCGTCGGCGACGTGCTGTCGGAAATCGACGTGCAGACTGCATCCGGTATCGTCACGTCCGTGATCACCACCCGCTCGGTCAAAGAGCTGGAGCTGGTGATTGGCAGTGAAGTGATTGCCTTTGTGAAGTCGACTGAGGTGTCGATCGCCAAGTTGTGATTTGCGTCGCTCTTGAGGCCGTCATCGGGGGCTTGCTCCCGATGAGGCCAGTCCGGCCAGCACAAAACTCAGCGCTTGGGCAGGTAAGCCGGCAAATACAGCCCCACATACGCATCAAAAACCCGCATCCCTTCCTCCGCCATACGCGGCGTAATCAGCCCATGCTGATGCACCGAACGCGCATACACGCGATCACTCAATTCCAACGCCAGCGCAAACACATCCACATCGGTTGGCAAACTCGGCACTTCAAAGTGGCGGTCGAACACCTCCAGCATCAAATCCCCCAACTCCAGATCATGCTGGCGGTCCGCCTGGGTCACTTCGGTCAGCCCGTGCTGGGCCAGGATCAACTGGCGCGCGGCGGCGTCGTTGCTGTAGATGGTCAGCATGCGCTGTTCGACGATGTAGGACAGGTCGCGCCAATGCTTGAGTGAAACATGCTCGATGGGGGCCTGGATGGCGCAGCGGAAGGCTGCATGTATATCGGCGGTCAGTGCCTCCAGCAGCGCCGGCACACTGGCGAAAAAGTGATACACCGACGACGGCGGAATCTGCGCGCGCTCGGCCACGCTGTAGATCGACAAACTCGCCACGCCTTCGGCGGCCAGCAAGGTGCGGGCGGCATCGAGAATCGCGTCGATCCGTGCCTGGCTGCGGGCGCGGGGTTTGCGAGGGGCGGCGGGGCGGGTGGGCATGGAAGTCTCCTACAAGGCAGCGGGCATTGTACGCAGAGCCTGGGGATGATCCATACCGCTTGTTGTGGTGAGCGGGCTTGCCCCGCGCTGGGCTGCGAAGCGGCCCCAATAAAAACGCCGCATTCTGACAGGCAGAATGCGGCGTCTGGTTTTAGGGCGGCTTCGCCACCCAGCGCGGGACAAGCCCGCTCACCACAGCAAGCCCGCTCACCACATTTAATGCAGCCGGTTAAACGGTATGCAGGTACCAGTTGTACTCAAGGTCGGAGATGGAGTGTTCGAACTCTTCCAGCTCACTTTCCTTACAGGCGACGAAGATATCGATGTATTTAGGATCGATGTACTTGGCCATCACCTCGCTGTCGTCCAACTCGCGCAGGGCATCGCGCAGGTTGTTCGGCAGGCTCTGTTCGTTCTGCTCGTAGCTGTTGCCTTCCACGGGTGCGCCCGGTTCGATCTTGTTGGTCAGGCCGTGGTGCACGCCTGCCAGGACCGAAGCCATCAGCAGGTAAGGGTTGGCGTCGGCACCGGCCACACGGTGTTCGATACGTACGGCGTCGGACGAGCCGGTCGGTACGCGAATCGCCACGGTGCGGTTGTCCAGGCCCCAGCACGGCGAGTTCGGCACGTAGAACTGTGCGCCGAAACGACGGTAGGAGTTGACGTTAGGGCACAGGAACGCCATTTGGGCGGGTAGGGTCTCGAGCACACCGCCGATCGCGTGACGCAATGCGGCGTTCTGCTCGGGATCCTCGCTGGCAAAGATGTTCTTGCCGTCCTTGTCCAGGATCGAGATGTGTACGTGCAAACCGTTGCCAGCCTGGCCTGGGTAAGGCTTGGCCATGAAGGTGGTGTCCATCTCATGGTCGTAGGCGATGTTCTTGATCAGGCGCTTGAGCAACACTGCGTAGTCGCAGGCCTTGATCGGGTCGGCCACGTGGTGCAGGTTCACTTCGAACTGCGCCGGGGCACTTTCCTTGACGATGGCGTCGGCCGGGATGCCTTGCTCTTTGGCACCTTCCAGGATGTCCTGGAGGCAGTCGACGTATTCGTCGAGGTCGTCGATCAGGTAAACCTGTGTCGAGTGCGGGCGTTTGCCGGAGATCGGCGAGCGGGGCGGTTGTGGGCGGCCGTTCACGTTCTCCTGGTCGATCAGGTAGAACTCAAGCTCGAAGGCGGCGCAGATGGTCAGACCGAGGTCGTCAAACTTGCTTACAACTTGGCGGAGCACTTCGCGCGGATCGGCGAAGAAAGGTTCACCTTCAAGTTCGTGCATGGTCATCAGCAATTGCGCGGTAGGGCGCTTTTGCCAAGGTTCATTGCACAGGGTGTCAGGGATCGGATAACAGATTCGGTCAGCATCACCGATGTCCAGGCCCAGGCCGGTGCTTTCCACCGTCGAGCCATTGATATCCAGGGCAAATAAAGAGGCAGGCAGGTTAATGCCCTTCTCGTAAACCTTGTGGAGGCTGGTGCGTTCGATGCGCTTACCGCGCACCACACCATTCATATCCGCAATTAGAAGGTCTACGTACAGAACCTCAGGATGATCCTTAAGGAACGCGTTCGCTTCGTTAAGCTGAACGGCACGCGGGGGTACCGACATGATGCAACACCTTTGTTGTTAAAAATATCAATCATTGATCTTTTCTGGTTTCAGTCAACCCGAACGGCATGCCGAAGTCAAGCGAGGCCTTTTTTGCCCTAAAAAAGCGCCGTGACCGCACTTTTGGGGCTTTTTGGGGCGGTTTTTTCGGTTTGACCGGCTTGGGACTCGCAGGCTTGAGCGGGCCGTGTTGTATTTTTTACGGGGGTGTTGTGTAAAAAAATGAACAAGGCTAAGCTCGATTCAAACCCATAACAGCAATAATACCGGGGTGCTTCATGTCTCGCCTGCCGCCACTCGGCGTCTCAGCCTGCTTCAGCCAGGCTTTGTCCGCAGTCCGTTCGTCCCGCGTGAATGCCCACGCACCGGCCAATATTCTTGACGGCCCATCCGCTCTCTTTTTTGCCTCCTCGACTGTCACTGACCGGCTCCCCTCTGCGCGGCCGCTCATGATTCTGCACGACTTTGGCTTGAGGAATGCAACGCTGCAGCAAATGGCAGGTAAGCTCCTACCCTGAACGAAAAAACGACGCGGATGCTGCGTCAACCAACGCCTGGCCTTTAATGGATGCCAGGAAACCCAGCCCAGAGGCATTTATGAGTAACAACCTCGACCAGCTCACCGATTGGTTGAAAGACCACAAGATCACAGAAGTCGAATGCATGATTGGCGACCTGACCGGTATCACCCGGGGCAAGATCTCGCCGACCAACAAGTTCATCGCCGAAAAAGGCATGCGCCTGCCCGAGAGCGTTCTGTTGCAGACCGTGACCGGCGACTATGTCGAAGACGACATCTATTACGAATTGCTCGACCCGGCAGACATCGACATGATCTGCCGCCCCGACCAGAACGCGGTGTTCCTGGTGCCCTGGGCCATCGAGCCGACCGCCCAGGTGATCCACGACACCTACGACAAGCAAGGCAACCCGATCGAGCTGTCGCCGCGCAACGTGCTCAAGAAAGTCCTCAAGCTCTACGCCGACAAAGGCTGGCAGCCCATCGTGGCGCCGGAGATGGAGTTCTACCTGACCAAACGCTGCGAAGACCCGGACTTCCCGCTGCAACCGCCGATCGGTCGGTCCGGGCGCCCGGAGACCGGCCGCCAATCCTTCTCTATAGAAGCCGCCAACGAATTCGACCCGCTGTTCGAAGACGTCTACGACTGGTGCGAGCTGCAGGAGCTGGACCTCGACACCCTGATCCATGAAGACGGCACGGCCCAGATGGAAATCAACTTCCGTCACGGCGATGCCCTGTCCCTGGCCGACCAGATCCTGGTGTTCAAGCGCACCATGCGTGAAGCCGCGCTCAAGCACGACGTGGCGGCCACCTTCATGGCCAAGCCGATGACCGGCGAGCCCGGCAGCGCCATGCACCTGCACCAGAGCATCATCGACATCGCCACCGGCAAGAACGTCTTCTCCAATGAAGACGGGACCATGAGCCAGCTGTTCCTCAACCACATTGGCGGCCTGCAGAAGTTCATCCCTGAGTTGCTGCCGCTGTTTGCCCCCAACGTGAACTCGTTCCGCCGCTTCCTGCCCGACACCTCGGCGCCGGTGAACGTGGAGTGGGGCGAAGAAAACCGCACCGTCGGCCTGCGCGTACCGGATGCCGGCCCGCAGAACCGTCGCGTGGAAAACCGCCTGCCGGGCGCCGACGCCAACCCGTACTTGGCGATTGCCGCCAGCCTGCTGTGTGGCTACATCGGCATGGTCGAAGGCCATAACCCCAGCGCCCCGGTAGTGGGTCGTGGTTACGAGCGCCGCAACCTGCGCCTGCCGTTGACCATCGAAGACGCCCTGGAGCGCATGGAAAACAGCAAGACCATCGAGAAATACCTGGGTCAGAAATTCATCACAGGCTACGTCGCGGTCAAGCGGGCCGAGCATGAAAACTTCAAGCGCGTGATCAGTTCGTGGGAGCGGGAATTCCTGCTCTTCGCCGTCTGATGCGCCGGGCGCACGGGGCAACCCGCGCGCCCTTCACTGAAAAGTCTAGGAGATTGGTATGTCCAGCAACAACCCGCAAACCCGTGAATGGCAAGCCTTGAGCAGTGATCACCACCTGGCGCCGTTCAGCGACTTCAAGCAATTGAAAGAGAAAGGCCCACGGATCATCACCAAAGCCCACGGCGTGTACTTGTGGGACAGCGAAGGCAACAAGATCCTCGACGGCATGGCCGGCCTGTGGTGCGTGGCGATCGGTTACGGTCGCGATGAACTGGCCGACGCCGCCGCCAGGCAAATGAAAGAACTGCCGTACTACAACCTGTTCTTCCAGACCGCTCACCCGCCGGTGCTGGAGCTGGCCAAGGCGATTTCCGACATCGCGCCTGCCGGCATGAACCACGTGTTCTTCACCGGCTCCGGCTCCGAAGGCAACGACACTATGTTGCGCATGGTCCGCCACTATTGGGCGATCAAGGGCCAGCCGAACAAGAAAACCATCATCAGCCGCAAGAATGGCTACCACGGCTCCACCGTGGCTGGCGCCAGCCTGGGCGGCATGACCTATATGCATGAACAGGGCGACTTGCCGATCCCGGGCATCGTCCATATCGCCCAGCCGTACTGGTTCGGCGAAGGCGGCGACATGAGCCCCGAAGAGTTCGGGGTCTGGGCCGCCAACCAACTGGAAGAGAAGATCCTGGAACTGGGTGTGGACAACGTCGGTGCCTTTATTGCCGAGCCGATCCAGGGCGCCGGTGGCGTGATCGTGCCGCCGGACAGCTACTGGCCGCGCATCAAGGAAATCCTCGCCAAGTACGACATCCTGTTTGTGGCCGACGAAGTGATTTGCGGTTTCGGCCGTACCGGTGAGTGGTTCGGTAGCGATTTCTACGACCTCAAGCCCCACATGATGACCATCGCCAAGGGCCTGACCTCGGGCTACATCCCCATGGGTGGCCTGATCGTGCGCGACGACGTGGTGGCCGTGCTCAACGAAGGCGGTGATTTCAACCACGGTTTCACCTACTCCGGTCACCCGGTGGCCGCGGCCGTGGCCCTGGAAAACATCCGCATCATGCGCGATGAAACAATCGTTAACCGCGTCCACGACGAAACGGCACCGTATTTGCAGAAACGTCTGCGGGAGCTGGCGGATCACCCGTTGGTGGGTGAGGTGCGCGGTGTCGGCATGCTCGGTGCAATTGAGCTGGTTCAGGACAAGGCGACGCGCAAGCGTTACGAGGGCCGTGGTGTCGGCATGATCTGCCGAACCTTCTGCTTCGAGAATGGCCTGATCATGCGCGCCGTGGGCGACACCATGATCATTTCACCGCCTCTGGTGATCAGCAAGGCTGAAATCGACGAGCTGGTGACCAAGGCTCGTCATTGCCTGGACCTGACTTTGGCGGCATTGCAGGGCTAAGTGCTAGGCTCAGTGCGCAGCGCACTGGGCAGTTATAAATGTGGGGGGCTTTGGTTGAAAGCCGGCCCCTGAACTTGCCAGACTGTCGCCCTGTTTTGTTGCCCTCTGCAAGGGCCGCGAAACGAAAAAAGAACGTGGCCCAAAAAAGAAAAAATTGGAGCATCACCAAATGAAGGCATTAGGTTTGAAGAACGCTGGCAAGACCCTCCTCGCCTTGTCCCTGATGGGCGCAATGGCGGGCGCGGTCCAGGCCGACGATAAAGTGCTGCACGTCTACAACTGGTCCGACTACATTGCACCGGACACCATCGCCAACTTTGAAAAAGAGTCGGGCATTAAAGTGGTGTACGACGTTTTTGACAGCAACGAGACACTCGAAGCCAAGTTGCTGGCAGGCAAGTCCGGCTACGACATCGTCGTACCGTCGAACAACTTCCTCGCCAAGCAGATCAAGGCCGGTGTCTACCAGGAGCTGGACAAGTCCAAGCTGTCCAACTATGGCAACCTGAACACCTCCCTGCTTAAAGCCGTGTCGGTCAGCGACCCGGACAACAAGCACGCTTTCCCGTACATGTGGGGTTCGATCGGCATCGGCTACAACCCGGACAAGGTCAAGGCCGCGCTGGGCGTGGACAAGATCGATTCGTGGGACGTGCTGCTCAAGCCTGAAAACATCGCCAAGCTCAAAAGCTGCGGCGTGAGCTTCCTCGACTCGCCGACCGAAATGCTGCCGATCGCGCTGCATTACCTGGGCCTGCCAACCGACAGCCAGAAGAAGGCCGACCTCAAGCAAGCCGAAGACCTGTTCCTGAAAATCCGTCCTTCGATTGGCTACTTCCACTCGTCCAAGTACATCTCCGACCTGGCCAACGGCAACATCTGCGTAGCCGTGGGTTACTCGGGTGACATCCAGCAGGCCAAGTCCCGCGCGGCTGAAGCCGGTGGCAAGGTCAAGGTGGCCTACGACATTCCGAAAGAAGGTGCCGGTAGCTTCTTCGACATGGTCGCCATCCCTAAAGATGCCGAAAACGTCGACGCCGCCTATAAGTTCATGAACTACCTGCTCAAGCCGGAAGTCATGGCTTCGATCACCAACAGCGTGCGTTTCCCGAACGGTAACGAGAAGGCCACCGCACTGGTCGACAAAGACATCACCAATGACCCGGGCATCTACCCGCCAGCGGATGTGCAAGCCAAGCTCTACGCCATTGCGGACTTGCCGGCTGCCACCCAGCGTGAAATGACACGCAGCTGGACCAAGATCAAATCCGGTAAATAAACCGGCCTTCATTAACCACCGCGCGCCCCGCGGTGGTTAATGAAACAAATAAATGACAGAAAGTTTTGCCGGATCGGTTTATCGAGGGTAAGTTGCGCGCCGGTTTTGTTGCCGGGCAACAACTTTGGGCCCAACTATTTAAGAGGACCTCCACTTGCCAATTTCTTTGTTTCGCCAAGCCTTGCTGGTAGGTGCAGGTCTCACGCTGGCTGTCAGCGTGCAGGCCGCACCGACCGTGCATATTTATAACTGGTCGGATTACATCGGTCCCGACACCCTGGCCAACTTCGAAAAGGCCACCGGCATCAAACCCGTGTATGACGTGTTTGATTCCAACGAAACCCTGGAAGGCAAGTTACTGGCCGGGCGTACCGGCTATGACGTGGTAGTGCCGTCCAACCACTTCCTTGGCAAGCAGATCAAGGCCGGGGCGTTCCAGAAACTCGATAAGTCGCTGCTGACTCATTACGCAAACCTGGACCCTGTGCTGCTCAAGCGCCTGGAGAAGAACGACCCGGGTAACCAGTACGCCGTGCCGTACCTGTGGGGTACCAACGGCATCGGTTACAACGTCGACAAAGTGAAGGAAGTGCTGGGTGTCGACAAGATCGACTCCTGGGCCGTGCTGTTCGAACCGGAAAACATGAAGAAGCTGGCCACCTGTGGTGTGTCGTTCATGGACTCGGCGGATGAAATGCTGCCGGCGGTGCTCAACTACATGGGCCTGGACCCTAACAGCACCAACCCTGAAGACTACAAGAAGGCCGAGGAAAAGCTGCTCAAAGTGCGGCCCTACGTGACCTATTTCCATTCTTCCAAATACATCTCGGACCTGGCCAACGGCAACATCTGCGTGGCCGCCGGGTTCTCCGGCGACGTGTTCCAGGCCAAGGCTCGCGCAAGCGAAGCGGGCAAAGGCGTGAACATCGCCTACGCAATTCCGAAGGAAGGCGGCAACCTGTGGTTTGACGTGCTGGCGATTCCCAAGGACGCCACCAACATCAAGGAAGCCCACGCCTTCATCAACTATTTACTGCAATCTGAGGTGATCGCCCAGGTCAGTGACACCGTCGGTTACGCCAACCCTAACCCAGGGGCGGACAAACTGATGGAGCAATCGATACGCACCGACGAAGCGGTTTACCCACCGCAGGCGGTTCTCGACCGGACATTCGTCAACTTCGAGCTACCCCCGAAAGTGCAACGTTTAATGACCCGTAGTTGGACCAAGGTCAAGACGGGCAAGTAAGGCTCAAACTATCCAAGGTTCGCCCGCCTCGGGCGAACTGCACTCTTTTTTTTGGGAGTTTCGTAAATGGCAGTTGCCTCCGGCGCCTATAAGAAAGCCCTCGAGGGCGACCAGACACCGAAAAAGGTGCTGGTCAAAATCGACCGGGTCACGAAGAAGTTCGACGAGACGATTGCCGTGGACGATGTGTCCCTGGAAATCAAGAAAGGCGAGATCTTCGCCTTGCTCGGCGGTTCGGGTTCGGGCAAGTCCACCCTGCTGCGCATGCTCGCAGGCTTCGAGCGCCCGACAGAAGGTCGGATTTACCTCGACGGCGTGGACATCACCGATATGCCGCCCTACGAGCGGCCGATCAACATGATGTTCCAGTCCTACGCCTTGTTCCCACACATGACCGTGGCGCAGAACATTGCGTTCGGCCTGCAACAGGACAAGATCCCCAAGGCCGAAGTCGATGCCCGCGTGGCCGAAATGCTCAAGCTGGTCCAGATGAGCCAGTACGCCAAGCGCAAGCCGCACCAGTTGTCCGGTGGCCAGCGTCAGCGGGTGGCGCTGGCCCGCTCCCTGGCCAAGCGCCCGAAACTGCTGCTGCTCGATGAGCCCATGGGCGCCCTCGACAAGAAGCTGCGTTCGCAGATGCAACTGGAACTGGTGGAGATCATCGAGCGCGTCGGCGTGACCTGCGTGATGGTGACGCACGACCAGGAAGAGGCCATGACCATGGCCGAGCGCATCGCGATCATGCACCTGGGCTGGATCGCCCAGATCGGCAGCCCGATCGACATCTACGAGACGCCGACCAGCCGCCTGGTGTGCGAATTCATCGGTAACGTCAACATCTTCGACACCCAGGTGGTGGATGACGCCGAAGGTCACGCGGTGCTCAAGTGCCCGGACCTGGACCGTGACATCTACGTGGGCTACGGCATCGCCACCTCGGTGGAAGACAAGTCGGTGACCTACGCCATCCGCCCGGAAAAACTGCTGGTCACCACCGAAATGCCGACCTGCGAACACAACTGGTCCAGCGGCAAGGTGCACGACATCGCCTACCTGGGCGGCCACTCGGTGTTCTACGTCGAGCTGCCAAGCGGCAAGCTGGTGCAGTCCTTCGTGGCCAACGCCGAACGCCGTGGCCAGCGCCCAACCTGGGGTGACCAGGTGTACGTGTGGTGGGAAGACGACAGTGGCGTGGTACTGCGCACATGAACATGAAGAAGCTCAAGCGGCGCTTGCACCGCATCGTCCCCAGCGGCAAGCAGGTGGTCATCGGGATTCCGTTCCTGTGGCTGTTCCTGTTTTTCGCCCTGCCGTTTTTCATCGTCCTGAAAATCAGCTTCGCCGAAGCCGACGTGGCGATCCCGCCGTACACCGAGATCTACACCTACGTCGAGCAGAAGCTGCAGGTGGTGCTGAACCTGGCCAACTACAGTTTGCTGGCAGGTGATGAGCTGTACATCGCGGCTTACCTGGGCTCGCTGAAGATGGCGTTCTTCAGCACACTGTTGTGCCTGCTGATCGGCTATCCGATGGCCTATGCCATTGCCACCGCGCGCAAAGAGATGCAGACCGTGCTGGTGCTGCTGATCATGATGCCGACCTGGACCGCGATCCTGATCCGCGTGTATGCGTGGATGGGCATCCTCAGCAACAACGGCCTGCTCAATGGCTTCCTGATGTCCATGGGGCTGATCAACGAACCGCTGCAGATCCTCAACACCAACATCGCGGTGTATATCGGCGTGGTCTATTCGTACCTGCCGTTCATGATCCTGCCGCTGTACGCCAACCTGGTGAAGCATGACCAGAGCCTGCTGGAAGCCGCATCGGACCTGGGTTCGAGCACCTTCAACAGCTTCTGGAAAATCACCGTGCCGCTGTCCAAGAACGGCATCATCGCCGGCTGCATGCTGGTGTTTATCCCGGTGGTGGGCGAGTTCGTGATCCCGGAACTGCTCGGCGGCCCGGAAACCCTGATGATCGGTAAAGTGTTGTGGCAAGAATTCTTCAACAACCGTGACTGGCCGGTGGCGTCTGCCCTGGCGGTGGTGATGCTGGCGATCCTGATCGTGCCCATCATTCTGTTTAACCGCAGCCAAGCCAAAGAGATGGAGGGCAAGATATGAAGCGCGTCAGTTTCTCAAGCTTCATGCTGGTGGCGGGGTTGTTGTTCATCTACCTGCCGATGCTGATCCTGGTGATCTACTCGTTCAACGAATCCAAGCTGGTGACGGTGTGGGGCGGTTGGTCGATCAAGTGGTACGTGGGCCTGCTGGACAACACCCAGTTGATGGGCTCGGTGGCACGTTCCCTGGAAATCGCCTGCTACACGGCGGTGGCCGCCGTGGCGCTGGGTACGTTGGCGGCGTTTGTGCTGACGCGCATCAGCCAGTTCAAGGGCCGCACGCTTTTCGGCGGCCTGGTGACCGCGCCGTTGGTGATGCCGGAAGTGATCACCGGTCTGTCGCTGCTGCTGCTGTTCGTGGCCATGGCGCAGATGATCGGCTGGCCCCAGGAGCGTGGCATCGTCACCATCTGGATCGCCCACACCACGTTCTGTGCCGCTTATGTGGCGGTGGTGGTATCGGCGCGCCTGCGTGAGCTGGACCTGTCGATCGAAGAAGCGGCGATGGACCTGGGTGCACGGCCGTGGAAGGTGTTCTTCCTGATCACCATCCCGATGATCGCGCCGTCGCTGGCGGCGGGCGGCATGATGTCGTTCGCACTGTCCCTGGATGACCTGGTACTGGCCAGCTTCGTCTCGGGACCGGGTTCGACCACCTTACCGATGGAAGTGTTCTCGGCGGTACGCCTGGGGGTTAAACCCGAGATCAACGCCGTGGCGAGCCTGATTCTGCTGGCAGTGTCGCTGGTGACCTTCCTGGTGTGGTTCTTCAGCCGGCGTGCCGAAGAGATGCGCAAGAAGGCCATCCAGCAGGCGATTGAAGAAGCCGCCGCCGATGGCTGGCAGCAGCCGGACAAGCGTCGGGCTCCAGCGCCGGTCTAAATGTGGGAGGGGGCTTGCTCCCGATGGCGGTGGGTCAGTCAATAGATGCAGTGACTGACACTCAGCTATCGGGGGCAAGCCCTTCCCACATTTGATCGCATTTCAACTCCGCTACGCCAACCACGGCGACTTGCGAATCACCTCGACAAAATTCATTGGCTTGAACCCCGGTTCCTGATCCACCAGCACATCGGCCTTCACGTTGCCGAACGTGGTCTGCGGGCGATGGCGCAAGCCGTCGGCAAACGCGCAGATGATGCACTCCTTGAACCCTTCACCGCGTGGATGCGCATGCACCACGGCTTCGCGCTGCACGCTGCTGAACGCGGCGTAGTCCATGCCCAGCACGTCCATTTCCACACCGGCGGTCACCAGTGCCACGGTCGGGCGCAGGTGTTGCGGCACCCCCGGCGTGGTGTGCAGGGCGATGGACAGCCACACCTGTTCGATATCGTCGTCGCTCAGCCCGTAAGGCTTGAGGAAGGCTGCGGCGGCATTGGCGCCGTCCACTTCGAAGCGCTGGTCATCACTGCGATGGCCTGCCACCAGGCCCAGGTCATGGAACATGGCGCCGACGTAGAGCAACTCCGGGTTGTAGGCCAGTTGCTTGCGCTCACCGCTCAATGCGCCGAACAGGAACACCCGGCGGGAGTGGTGGTAGAGCAGGTCGGATTCGATGTCGCGGATGTAGTCGGTGGTGGCTTTGGCCAGGGCGCTGTCCGGGATCTTGATACCGGCGATGGTGGTGGTCATGGTGGTTCTCCTCTGGAAAGCAGTCAGTTTGGTCGCTGGTCGGTGCAGCGAACATCGCGGTGAGGGCGCGATCCCGGCCAATGTGCCGACACATCGTGCCAAGCAGAAATCGACTAGGGTGTAGCGGGCGATATCACTCTGGAAGCCTGCGAAAATCCCAGTGTGGGAGGGGGCTTGCTCCCGATTGCTGAGTACCAGGCACTGCATCTGCTGACTGATACAGCGCCATCGGGAGCAAACCCCCTCCCACAGGGTTTGCATTTTATTCCGCTAGAAAAAGGTGTCTGTGAGCATGCACAAGACCGTCGCGATCCTGATCTTCCCCGGCGTCCAGTCACTGGATGTGACCGGTCCCATGGACGTGTTCTACGAGGCCAACCGCTTTCTGGTGCCCGAAGATCATTACCAGTTGGAAGTGATAGGTTTAGGCCACGGCACGATGGCGGCTTCCAATGGCCTGTCACTCCAGGCCCATAATCATTACAGCGAAGCCCTGCAGGCCTATGACCTGCTGCTGGTCGCGGGCGGCCCGCAGTTACCCTTCGAGGACTTCGGCGCTCCGTTCGATGATTGGCTGCGTGGCGCCACCGCCCGGGCGCGACGGTTTGGCTCAATCTGCAACGGGGCCTTCATGCTGGCGCGCGCCGGATTGCTGGACGGAAAAACCGTCACCACCCATTGGAACGACGCCGCCGACCTGGCGCGTCTGTGCCCCTCGGCCCAGATCGAAGCCGACCGCCTCTACGTACAGGATGGCAATCTCTACACCTCGGCGGGCGTCACGGCAGGCATCGACCTGTCGCTGTACCTGCTGGCCCAGGACCACGGCCCGGAAGTGGCGTTGAGCGTGGCCAAGCGCCTGGTGGTGTTCACCCAGCGCTCGGGTGGGCAGTCGCAGTTCAGCCCGTTCCTCACGCCCCACGCCGAAACCAACTCGGCGGTGACGCTGGTGCAGTTATACGTATTGGCGAACCTGACGGGCGACCTGACCATCGCCGACCTGGCCAAGGCCGCCAACATGAGCGCGCGCAACTTCTCCCGGGTGTTTGCCCGTGAGGCGCGGATTACGCCAGCGGAGTTTGTCGAACGGGCGCGGGTGGATGCGGCGCGGGTGATGCTCGAAAGCACACATGCGCCGCTGAAAACCGTGGCCTATCAATGCGGGTTTCGCGATGCCCAGCACATGCGCAGCGTGTTCAACCGCCGGCTGGGCGTGACGCCGCAACAGTTCCGGCTCAATTTTGCGGCACCGGTCTAAGCCCCCTTCCACAGGTTGACCGATTTCCAAGGGGTTATCGCGCCGGCAGCAGCTTCAGCGTGCCGCGGGTATTGGCCGTGACTTCCTCATCGGTGAAATGCGCCTGCTCGTAACCCCCTTCGATATAGGTCTCGGCCTGGTCGCCATAGTGCTTGTCGAACGGCACGCCGCTTTGCCCCACCGGATTGATGGTGAGGGCGTGGGCCACGTCGGCAAAGTCGATCAGGCGCCGGGTGGACGGGCCGTAGGTCACCGGCCAGGGCGCGGGGCCGATGACGGCCGACTGGTTGTTCGGCACTTCATGGGTGCCGGGGGCCGGGAACGGGCCGACGTTGACGATCAGGTCCAAGGGTTTCTGCGAGCCCAGCGGATGGCCGTGGGTCAGGGTATGGGCCTTGCCCCACTGCCATTGCGTCGGGTCATCGCCGAAGGTGGTCTTGAGGTGCGCGAGGCTGTTGTCCCAGGCCCGCTTGACGGTGTCGGCGCGCTTGCCGTCCCACCAGGGCGAGGCCGGGTCGGCAGCCAGGCGGGGCAGGGCGGCGTCGATCACGCGGGTGGTGAGTAGGGTCTTGAACATCCCGTCACCCAGCTTCGGGTGGAAGGCCGCGTCGGCGAGGTTGAACAGGAACTGGTTGAACAGCGTGGCGCTGGTGGAATCCAGCGGGTAGTCACCCTTCCAGCCGGCAAGCTGTTCCACCAGCTTCAACTGTGCCGGGTCTGTGACCACCTCGCGCAGCACCGGCAACAGCGGCGCCAGCAGGCGCGGGCCGAAGGCGGTGGTGGTGCCCAGTTGCAGGGCCTGGCTGTTGGTCACATCCCACTTCACGCTCTTGTCGCTCAACTGCGCGTTCAACTGCTGGCCCCGGTCGGCGAGGTTGTAATAGCCGGGGATTTCCATGCCGGTGGGCGACGCCGGCTGGGCATTGGCCGAGACCACATAGCCACGCGCCGGGTTTTCTTCCTGGGGGTTGGCGCTGAAGGGGTAGAAGCCCAGCTTGTCGGCTTCGGCGGTGCTGCCGTCGAGGATAAACCCTGGGTTGGCACCTGCCGGGCGAATCGGCAACTGTGCCGCCGCCCACCAGCCGATATCGCCCCTGGCATTGGCCCACACGATATTCAGCCCCGGTGCCGACACTTTGGACGCCGCCGTACGGGCCTTGGCCAACGTGTCGGCGCGGTTGAGCTGGTAGAAACCTTCGAGGATCGGGTTCTGGGTGTCGAGGAACGCCCACCACATGGCAATTGGCGTCTTGCCGCCGTTGTCGCCGAGCACGTCATTGACGATCGGGCCGTGGGGTGACTGGCGCAGGGTGAGGCTGAC
This sequence comes from Pseudomonas sp. AM8, assembly GCF_036346475.1. Lineage (NCBI taxonomy): Bacteria > Pseudomonadati > Pseudomonadota > Gammaproteobacteria > Pseudomonadales > Pseudomonadaceae > Pseudomonas > Pseudomonas sp. AM8. The sequence continues at coordinate 340,015 of NZ_JAOTNX010000004.1, read as the reverse complement.
CGGTGCCTGGCCTTTTACGGCGATCTGTTGCTCGCTGCGGGTCATGTCGACCCACTGGCCGTGGTACCAGACCTGGTTGGCGTTGTCCGGGTTGACCTTTTCGGCGATCAGGTCGAGGTCGTCGTTCTGGAACATGGTCAGGCTCCAGCCGAAATCCAGGTTGTGCCCCAGGAACGCCACGGGTACCAGCGCGTTGTGATAGCCATACAGCTCGAAGCCCGGCGCCGACAGCTGCGCCTCGTACCACACCGACGGCACCGAGAAGCGAATATGCGGGTCACCCGCCAGCAGCGGTTTGCCGCTCTTGGTGCGACTGCCACTGATGGCCCAGGCGTTGCTGCCCTCGAATTGCGGCAAGCCGTTGTCGGCCAACGCCTGCTCGCTCAGGGCGGCGAGGGCGCCGAGGGTTTTCCAGTCACTGTCGGCCAGGTTGAGGGCGCCCTTGGGTTGCCAGTCGAGGTCGAAGACGTTCAGGTAGTCGCTGCCCAGTTGGTCGCGGACGTAAGTCAGCAAGGGCTCGGTACGAAACGCAGCGGCAAAGCTGTAGGCCATGTACCCGGCGACGCTGATGGTGTCCTCGGCGGTAAACGCGCGCCTGGGGATGCCCAGTACGTCGAACTCCATCGGGCGGGCGTGGCTGTCCTGATACTGGTTGATCCCGTCCAGATAGGCTTGCAGGGCCTTCCAGTGCGCCGACTCATGGTCCTGCTGGGCCACGTAGGTGGCGGCGCGGTCACGAATGCGCAGGCTGCGGAACAACTTGTCGGTCTCCAGCAGCTTCGGTCCGAGCACCTCGGCCAGTTCGCCACGGGCCAGGCGGCGCATGATCTCCATCTGGAACAGGCGGTCCTGGGCATGCACGTAGCCCAGGGCGCGATACAGGTCGGTCTCGTTCTCGGCGCGAATATGCGGCACGCCACGGTCGTCGTAGCGCACGGTGACCGAGCCTTGCAGGTTGGCCAGTTCAACCGTGCCCTGGCGGGTGGGTTGCTTGCTGTAGACGTACCAGCCCGCACCGAGGGCGATCAGCACCAGCAGAACCGCGAGAACCCGCAAGACGCGCTTCATGGACATTCCTTACCGAGAGTGGGGACGAGCTACAGATCTTTCGACCACGAACAATAGCAGCCCACCGCCAGGGTGTGCGTGGCATTCACCGCTCGGCCGGCTTCAAGGGCTTTCAGGATCGGCTCGATAAAACTGTTATTGGAATTGCACGTCAGCCCTTCGCTGTAGGGCCCGAAATATGCGAGCTTGCCGGTGCGGTCCCAGATGCCCACGGCCGGGCTGGCCGGCACCTGGTCGGCGCCGGGCAGGGCGGTGAGGGTTTTCATCTTGCGCAGGTTATCGGGCAACTGGCCGTGGCTGCCGGCTTTTTGCAGGGCATAGAACTCGACGCCCTGGGGCGCGTATTGCTCGATCAACTCGCCCAGGTGCTGCTGGTTGCCGACATTGCACGGGCACGCCGGATCCCAGAAATGCACCAGGCGGATCGGCCCGGGGCCGCTGAGTTCGGCGGGCAGGCGCAGAGGGTCGCCGGAGAATACCGCCGTGTGTTCGCTGAAGGCGCGCAGGTAGCGGCCCTGGAACCAGTCATACGCCGCCCACAGCACACCGGCGCAGATGATCAGGATCAGGCTGGCGAACAGGGCGTTACGGTAAGGCTGTCGCATTCGGATCTATCCTCGCAGGTCGCGTAGCTTGCCATGCTTGTCCTGACAGATGAATATCGCAGCTCGATATTCATCTTCGCCGCAAGTCTGGAAGCCTTTATGCCTGTGACCTTTGACCCTGATCACCTTCGCGAAAGCCTGCGGCCCCTGGTGGATGCGCAACCGCTTTCAGCCGAAGCGCGGGTCTACCAGCGTTTCTACGGACTGGACCTGAGTGCACGCAACGTGCCGACAGTGAGTCGGCTGGGGCGTTTCGAGGTGGCTGGGTTCGAGGTGGTCGCCCAGGTGTGGTGGCCGCCCGTGCCGGTGGCGACGATGTTTATGTTCCACGGCTTCTACGACCATATGGGCCTGTATCGCCACGTGGTGGACTGGGCCCTGGACCAGGGCTTTGTGGTAATCGCCTGCGATTTGCCCGGCCATGGCTTGTCCAGCGGCGCGCGCGCCAGCATCGATGATTTTGCCGTGTACCAGGAAGTGGTGCAGGCGCTGTTCGTCCAGGCCCAAGCGCTGCAATTGCCGCAGCCCTGGCACTTGTTCGGGCAAAGCACCGGCGGCGCGGTGGTGGTGGATCACTTGCTCAACCGGGGGGCCGACAGCCCCGCCCAGGGCAAGACCTTCCTGCTCTCACCGCTGGTGCGGCCGCGTGCGTGGGGATGGTCACAGGTCAGCTATTACCTGCTGCGCCCGTTCGTCAAAGGCATCGCCCGGCGTTTCAGCGAGAACACTCACGACCCGGCGTTCAAGCCGTTCCTGGAAGCCGACCCGCTGCAACCCCGCCAACTGCCCACCGCCTGGGTAGGTGCCCTGGCGCGCTGGATCAAACGCATCGAAGCCGCCCCGCGCAGCCCTCGGCGGCCGGTGATTGTGCAGGGTGAGGAAGACATGACGGTGGATTGGCAGCACAACTTGCAGGTGCTGCGGGGCAAGTTCGACCAGCCCGAGTTGTTGATGCTGCCGCGCGGCCGGCATCACCTGGCGAATGAGATTCCGCAGATTCGCAAAGAGTACTTCCGGTATTTGACAGACCATTTGAAATAACACAATCCAAATGTGGGAGGGGGCTTGCCCCCGATAGCGGTGCATCAGTCAGCTTATCTGTAGCTGACCCACTGCCATCGGGGGCAAGCCCCCTCCCACATGTTCTACTGCGCCAGGCTTGAGGTGCTCTGGCCGACTGCCAGACCTGCGCGAATCGCCGCCAGCGCCGCCTGGTAATACGCCTTACCTTCCGGTGACTCCGCAAACGTCGCGAACTCCTCCAGCTCCGGGTCGGACAAATCCCGATAGACGTAGAGCAGAGTGTTGTTCAGGTCATTGCCAATCTGTTGCATCAGCCGCTCACGCTGGCCATTCAGCATGCCTTGGGCCTGGCCGCCACCCAGCAGGCCGGGGATCATCTGGCTCAAGCTGTCGGCGGCCACGCCGGCGATCGCCAGGCTCACTTCCGCCCCGGCTTCGCGGGCGGGCAAGGCCTGGGCCAGGTGGCCGATGATCAGGCTGCGAGTGGCGTCAGCCTCGATGTGCGGCAGGCCTTGGGCGTTTTTTGCCAACTGGTCGCGGCGCGTGGCCAGCAACTCGGCCGCAACGACCTTGCGGCCCAGGGGCGATTGGAAAAACGCCAGGGCCGGCGCAGGGTCCGCCAGGTGCTTGCGTAACTGGGCTTCGGCGCGCTGGTCCATGGCCTGGGCGGCAAAGCGCTTGTTGCTGTTGTCCACCAGCGCCTGGTACACCGCCGGCGGCAGGCTGTTACGGTAGCGTTGCTGGGCAGCACTGAGGGCGTCATTGAAATGCGCACGTTGTTCGGCCCAGCCGGCGACCTTGTACAACTGGTCATGGCCGTCTGCCCAGGCGGGCAAAACGCAGAACATCAGCAAGGAAAAAAACAAACGACGCATATGGACTCCTGTCAGTCGGCCACTATTGTCCGTGTCGGGCGTAGGATTTGTCGAGAAGTCCTATCAGTCAGCTGACTAAAGTGTATTCAGACGCTCGGCGGCTCTGTCGGATTCACAGGCGTATGGATACTATGCGCGCCATGCAAATACCCCTCGATCACCCCCTGCTGCAACGCATCGTCGATGACCTGGCCGAAAAAGGCTGGTCGCAGCAGAACGGCTTCCTGCCCCAGGCTCTGACCCTGGAACTGGCGGCTGAGTGCCGTAAACGTGCGGCCGAGGGTGAACTGGCCCCGGCGGCAGTGGGGCGCGGGCCGGCCCAGGAGATTCGCGAGGGTATTCGCGGCGACCATATCCAGTGGCTGGAGGAGGGCGACGCGGCGGTCTGTGACAGCTATATGGCGTTGATGGACACGCTGCGCCTGGCGATGAACCGTGGTTTGTTCCTCGGCCTTGAGGATTTCGAAAGCCACTTCGCGATGTATCCCCCCGGCGCGTTTTACCTCAGGCACCTGGACCGGTTCCGCGACGATGATCGGCGCATGGTTTCGGCGGTGATCTACTTGAACGACGCCTGGTTGCCCGAGCACGGTGGCCAGTTGCGTATGTACCTCAAGGACGGCGTCGAATACGACGTGGTGCCCAGCGGTGGATGCCTGGTGGTGTTCCTGTCGGGCGAAGTGCCCCACGAAGTCATGCCGGCTACGCGCGAGCGCCTGTCTCTCACCGGCTGGTTTCGTCGGCGCGGCAACGAGCCGTTCTAACCATGCAAAAGATTCTGATCAGCCGCTGCCTGCTTGGCCACAAGGTGCGCTACGACGGTGGGGCCAGCGGGCCGTTCGATCAACTGGCGGCGTGGCAGGCTGAAGGGCGCGTGGTTGCGATCTGCCCGGAAGTGTCGGGCGGTCTGCCGACGCCCAGGCCCTCTGCCGAGATTCCAGGTGGGCAGGGCATCGATGTGTGGGAAGGCCGCGCCCAAGTGTTGACGGCCGAGGGCGAAGACTTCAGCGCCGCCTTCCTCGACGGCGCCCGGCAAGCCTTGGCGTTGGTGCAGCGCCATCACATCCGCATCGCCATTCTCAAGGCCAATAGCCCGTCCTGCGGCAACCTGCTGACTTATGACGGCACTTTCACCGGTGTCAAGGTCAGTGGCGAAGGCGTCACGGCGGCGCTGCTCAAGCGCCATGGCGTGCAGGTGTTCAGTGAGCTGGAGTTGCCTGCGGCGGCACTGGCGTTGGCGCGCCTGTAGGGGCCTGGTCCTCGAACCACTTCTGGGACAGTGCCTTTAATCGGCCATCGTCCTTCACCCGCTTCAACGCCCCGTCCAGGCTGGTCTTGAAGGCCGGGTTGCCCTTCTGGAACGGGATCGCCAGTTCAGGCTTGTCGTGATAAGCCTCGCTGAAATCGAACTGATCCTTAAGCTCGGCAGTCATAGCGACATGGTTGATGGCCACATCGTATTTGCCGGTTGAGACCCCCGGCAGCATGTCGGCATCGTCGGTGGTGATAAACGAGGGGCGCACGTCCATTTCCTTTGCCAGCAGTTCACCCAGCTCGACTTCAAAGCCGGTGAGTTTGTCGCCTTCCTTGAAATTGTACGGTGGTGTGTTGGCTTCAAGGGCGATGCGGAGTTCGCCGCGATCGTTTACATCGTCGATCAGTTCGGCATGAGCCAGGGGGCTCAGAAGGGGCAGCAACAGTAACAGGCCAGGCGAAAAGCGCATGGTCACTCCTAAAGAATTCGAATGTGCGAGGCGCCGTTCAGCATCGCTTTGCTATGGTGGTGAGTGCCTTGGACAGCAATTTGTCGCGAAGTTGTCAGAACCCTACAGATTTCATGGAAAAACTGGAGAAGCGAATGAAAGCCCTATTGTCCCGTGCAACCATTGCCAGCCTGCTGCTGGGTGCCTCGATGTTGGCGAATGCCGCCGATGTTCCGCGTACCCCCGCGCCCAAGGGGGCTGAGGTGTTTATCGTCTCGCCCAAGGATGGCGCGACCGTCGACAAAACCTTCACCATCAAATTCGGCGTCAAGGGCCTGGACCTTGAGCCGATCGACAAGCAAGTACCAAACGCCGGCCACCATCATCTGCTGGTAGACCAGGATGTACAGTCGCTGAAGGCTGATGAGGCCATCCCAGCCACCGCCACGTCGATTCACTTCGGTAAGGCGCAGACTGAAACCGAACTGACCCTGGCTCCAGGCAAGCACACCCTGCAACTGGTCGCAGGCGACAACGTGCATCGCCAATTCGAGCCCACTGTAGCCTCGAAAGTGATCACGGTTAACGTCAAGTAAGATGTGTTCAGACAAAAAAATGGGAGGCCCCTGCGGGTCTCCCATTTTTTGTGCAGCGTGTGCAGCGTTAGAACAACACGCGGCTACGGATAGTGCCGTTGATGTGCTGCAGCTTCTCTTGCGCCAGGTCCGAGTACTCGGCGTCGACGTCGATCACCACGTAGCCGACCTTCTCGTTGGTCTGCAGGAACTGACCGGAGATGTTGATGCCGTTTTCCGCGAACACCTTGTTGATCTCCATCATCACCCCAGGGATGTTCTGGTGGATGTGCAGCAGGCGGTGCTTGCCAGGGTGAGCCGGCAGGGCCACTTCCGGGAAGTTGACGGACGAGACCGAGGTACCGTTGTCGCTGTACTTGACCAGCTTCTCCGACACTTCCAGGCCGATGTTGGCTTGGGCTTCAGCGGTGGAGCCGCCGATGTGCGGGGTCAGGATCACGTTGTCCAGGCCACGCAGCGGGCTTTCGAAGATGTCGTCGTTGGAGCGTGGCTCCACCGGGAACACGTCGATTGCGGCGCCGATCAGGTGCTTGTCCTTGATCGCGTCGGCCAGGGCGTCCAGCTCGACCACGGTGCCCCGTGCAGCGTTGATCAGGATGCCGCCTTTCTTGATGGCGCGGATTTCCTTCTCGCCGATCATCCACTGGGTCTCGGCGGTTTCCGGAACGTGCAGGGTGACGATGTCGGACATGCCCAGCAGCTCGGTCAGGCTCGACACCTGGGTGGCGTTGCCCAATGGCAGCTTGGTCAGGGTGTCGTAGAAGAACACCTGCATGCCCAGGCCTTCGGCCAGTACCGACAGTTGCGTGCCGATCGAGCCGTAACCGACGATACCCAGCTTCTTGCCCCGGATTTCGAAGGAGTTGGCCGCGCTCTTGATCCAGCCGCCACGGTGGCAGGAAGCGTTCTTCTCAGGGATACCGCGCAGCAGCAGGATGGCCTCGGCCAGCACCAGCTCCGCCACGGAACGGGTGTTGGAGTACGGGGCGTTGAACACTGCAATGCCGCGCTCGCGCGCTGCGTCGAGGTCGACCTGGTTGGTGCCGATGCAGAAACAGCCGACCGCCACGAGTTTCTTGGCGTGATCGAAGATCTCTTCGGTCAGCTGAGTACGGGAGCGAATGCCGATAAAGTGCGCGTCGGCGATCTTTTCCTTGAGCTGGGCTTCCGGCAGAGAACTGGTGATGTACTCAATGCTGGAGTACCCGGCGGCCTTCAGTACGTCGACGGCCGATGGGTGGACGCCTTCCAGAAGAAGGAACTTGATCTTGCTCTTATCGAGAGAAGTCTTGCTCATCTGCGTAAACCTGTATCCCGGAGAAAAATGGCAGGGAATCGAATAGCCGGATGTGCCCTGATTCACCAATACTGTTCCCGTTTGACGGCGTCTGTTGCCGTCATGCTGCGTTGCCGCTCCTCCCCATAGCCAGCTATGAGTCGTCGCGGCGCCTTGCCTGACGACAACAGCCACTCGTCAAACAGAAACGTATTGGTAAATCAGGGCACAGAGCTGACCCGGACGGCAGGAAAGCCGTCACCGCAGAAACGCCCTTGGGCTCTGTCCTGCGGGGGCGGTATGCTAGCATACGCGCCCCGCTAAACACCTATTCCTGCGACGTGAAGCGTTCTCAGGATGACCATGAATTGTTCGAGAGTTCTGTCGATGACCCATCCTGCCCTGATTGATGAGCTAAAGACCCTGGTTGAGCCCGGCAAAGTGCTGACCGACGCCGACTCCCTGGAGGCTTACGGCAAGGATTGGACCAAGCACTTCGCGCCCGCGCCCACCGCCATCGTGTTCCCCAAGACCACCGAGCAAGTGCAGGCCATCGTCCGTTGGGCCAATGCGCACAAGGTGGCGCTGGTGCCATCCGGTGGTCGTACCGGCCTGTCGGCTGCTGCCGTGGCGGCCAATGGCGAAGTGGTCGTCTCGTTCGATTATATGAACCAGATCCTCGACGTGAACCTCACCGACCGCACCGCCGTGTGCCAGCCGGGCGTGGTCACCAAGCAATTGCAGAACGTCGCCGAAGAAAAAGGCCTGTACTACCCGGTGGACTTCGCGTCGTCCGGTTCCAGCCAGATTGGCGGCAATATCGGCACCAATGCCGGCGGGATCAAGGTCATTCGCTACGGTATGACCCGCAACTGGGTGGCTGGCATGAAGGTCGTCACCGGCAAGGGTGATGTGCTGGAGCTGAACCGCGATCTGATCAAGAACGCCACCGGCTATGACATGCGCCAACTTTTTATCGGCGCCGAAGGCACCCTGGGCTTTGTGGTCGAAGCCACCATGCGCCTGGACCGTGCGCCGAAAAACCTCACCGCGATGGTGCTCGGCACCACCGATTTCGACTCGATCATGCCGGTGCTGCACGCCTTCCAGGGCAAGCTGGACCTGACCGCCTTCGAGTTCTTCTCCGACAAGGCCCTGGCCAAAGTCCTCGGTCGTGGCGATGTGCCGGCGCCGTTCGAAACCGAGTGCCCGTTCTACGCGCTGCTGGAATTCGAAGCCACCACCGAAGAAGTCGCCAACCACGCCCTGGAAACCTTCGAGCACTGCGTCGAGCAGGGCTGGGTGCTGGACGGCGTGATGAGCCAGAGCGAAACCCAACTGCATAACCTGTGGAAACTGCGCGAGTACATCTCCGAGACCATTTCCCACTGGACGCCGTACAAGAACGATATTTCGGTCACCGTCTCCAAAGTGCCGGCGTTCTTGAAGGAAATTGATGCGATCGTCGGCGAACACTACCCAGACTTCGAAATTGTCTGGTTCGGCCATATCGGCGACGGCAACCTGCACCTGAACATCCTCAAGCCGGAAAACCTGAGCAAGGATGAGTTCTTCGCCAAGTGCGCCACGGTGAACAAGTGGGTGTTCGAAACCGTTCAGAAGTACAACGGCTCGATCTCCGCCGAACACGGCGTGGGCATGACCAAGCGTGATTACCTGACCTACAGCCGTTCGCCGGTTGAGATCGAATACATGAAAGCAGTGAAGGCGGTGTTCGACCCGAACGGGATCATGAACCCTGGCAAGATTTTCGCGGTTTAACCGCCCCCGAAGGAGTCGTTTCATGAGCTACCAGCACAAGTATGTCGACGGCACCAATATCCACTTTCCTGTCGGTAAAGTGGTGTGTATTGGGCGTAACTACGCCGAACATGCCAAGGAACTGGACAACCCGGTGCCGACCGAGCCGTTGCTGTTCATCAAGCCGGGCAGTTGCGTCGTCCCGCTGGAAGGCGGTTTCAGCATTCCGACCGAGCGCGGTTCGGTGCACTACGAGGCGGAAATCGCGGTGCTGATCGGCAAGCCGCTGTCGAACAAGCCCAGCCGTGAAGAAGTGCTGGACGCCATCTCCGGCTTCGCCCCGGCCCTGGATCTGACCCTGCGCGACAAGCAATCCGAGCTGAAAGCCAAGGGCCTGCCGTGGGAAATCGCCAAGTCCTTCGACGGCGCGGCGGTGATTGCGCCGTTCGTGGTCGGCAGCACCTTCGCGGACGTGACCGATATTGGCATTCGCCTGACCATCAATGGCGAAGTGCGCCAGGACGGCAACAGCGCGAGCATGCTCAACCCGATCGTGCCGATGATCCAGTACATGGCCGGCTGCTTCTCGCTGCAGGCCGGCGACGTGATCCTCACCGGCACCCCGGCCGGCGTGGGCCCATTGAATGTGGGTGATGACCTGGTGTTGGAATTGACCGGCGTGAATCGTTTCGAAAGCAGCGTTCGATAAGCACCTGATGTGGAAGGGGGCTTGCCCTAATGCCAGTCAGTTAAGGCTTTTTGTAGGAGCGAGCTTGCTCGCGAAAAACTCACAGGCGCCGCGTTCATTCAGGAAGCACGCGTTATCGTTGACGTTTTTCGCGAGCAAGCTCGCTCCTACAGGAGGCGATGTACGCTTAACTGACTGGCATTAGGGCTTGCCCCCTTCCACATTGGGTCCGAATCCATCTCGTGCATCGGCTTTTGCATTTTTTTCACACCCCATCCGGATAATCCTCAGCCTCCTGCGCGCGGGTCCATTGATCCTGTGCTATCACCTACCGCTGACTTTCCGGAAAAGCACCCAATGGCCGTGTCCCTGCCTTCCGCCACACCCAAGCCGCGCTCTCGCTTTGCCTTGCGCTGGTATTCCTGGCTATTTCTGGCGGGTGCCATCGTGTACGGCATTTCCTGGGCCATGCATTGGGACGATCGCGGCGTGCTGTGGCTGTTGGAGGGCTTTGAAACGCCCGCCGAGCGCAGCGAAAGTGTGTGGTTGCCTGACTATCACGTTGTCATCGACGCCAAGGTTTTGCCGGGCATGGAGAAAGACGAAGCCTCGGACGTCTCCTATAACCCGCAGACCAAAACCCTGTTTTCCGTCATGGGTAAAAACCCGTTCCTTGTCGAGCTGAGCCTGCAAGGCGATGTATTGCGCAAGATGCCGCTCAATGGCTGGGACAACCCGGAAGGCGTGACCGTGATGGAAAATGGCCTGATGGCCGTGGTCGACGAACGCCAGCACAACCTGACCATCGTCAAGATCGACGCTGCCACCCAGCAATTGAACAAGGCCGACTTCCCGAGCTATGACCTGGGCCCGTCCAAGGATCAGAACAAAGCGTTCGAGGGGCTTACCTGGGACAAGCGCAATCAGCAATTTGTGCTGGGTGAAGAGCGGCCGCCGGCGTTGTTCACCTGGAAAAGCGACGGCAGCCAGACCCTGGTCGGCGATAAACAGAAACTGGCCAGCAAAGAGCTGGACATGCGCAACCTTTCGGCCCTGGCCATCGACCCGCGCACCGGCCATCTGCTGGTGTTATCGGCCGACTCCCACTTGTTGCTGGAGTTGGACGAGAAGGGTGAACAAGTCAGCTTCATGACCCTGCTCGGTGGCTTCAACGGCCTCAAGAACACCATCCCCCGTGCGGAGGGGGTCACCATGGATGAAGACGGCACGCTCTATATGGTCAGTGAGCCAAACCTGTTCTATCGTTTCGAAAAGCAGAAATAACAGACGAATCACGTCGGATATTTCTCTATTAGCGGCATTCGCCAGACACCAGGGTGCGTTTAAGTTTAAATTCAGACAGGCGTGATATTCATTCGCCACTTTTGACTTTGAGCACCGCCCGATGCGTCGATTTGCCCGCCCCAAACCCATTCTTTTTATGCTGGTGTTGATCGCCCTGGTCAGCGCCGGGGCGGTTGCGCAGCATTTTCGCCTGTTCGAGCGCGCCTGGTTCAACTGGCAGGCCTGGCGTCAGCCGGCGGACGAGCGCTCCATCGGCCTGGCGGATTACCGAGTGACCCTTGAGGCCCAGGTTATCGAAGGGCTCGACGACGATGTCTCGGCCCTCACCTACGACCCGGTACGCAAGAGCCTGTTTACGGTCACCAATAAAAATGCCGAGCTGATCGAGCTGTCCCTTGAGGGCAAGATCCTGCGACGCATCCCGTTGGTGGGGTTTGGTGATGCCGAGGCGGTGGAATTTATCAGCGACAACATCTATGTCATCACCGACGAGCGCCAGCAGCGGCTGATCAAGGTGCATGTGGACGACGATACCCAATTCCTCGACGCCGCCGATGCGGAACAGATGACCCTGGGCCTGCATGTCGGGGGCAACAAGGGGTTTGAGGGGTTGGCCTATGACTCGGTGGGCAAGCGCCTGTTCGTGGCCAAGGAACGCGACCCGATGCTGATCTACGAGGTCCACGGCTTTCCCCATTTCAAACCGGAAAAAACCTACTCGGTGCACGTGATCAACAACCCCAAGCGCGATGCCGGGCTGTTTGTGCGCGACCTGTCGAGCCTGCAATACGACGAGCGCAGCGGTCATTTGCTGGCGCTGTCGGATGAGTCGTTCCTGGTGCTGGAGCTGGATATCGACGGTCGCCCATTGAGCAGCCTGTCTCTGCTCAATGGGCGCCATGGCCTGAAAAAACGGGTGCCCCAGGCCGAAGGGATCGCCATGGATGACGAGGGCACGTTGTATCTGGTCAGTGAGCCGAACCTGTTCTACGTGTTCAAGAAACCCAATCCCTGAGACACATTGGGTTTTGCATCAGGCTTTAAGGGTTTTCACGCCTTCGGAAGTGCCCAGCAGCAGCACATCCGCCGGACGCGCCGCGAACAGGCCGTTGGTGACCACGCCGACGATGGCGTTGATCTGGGTCTCAAGCTCCACCGGGTTGGTGATCTGCATATTGAACACGTCGAGGATGATGTTGCCGTTGTCGGTCAACACGCCTTCGCGGTACACCGGATCGCCACCCAGCTTCACCAGCTCGCGAGCCACGTGGCTGCGGGCCATCGGGATGACTTCCACCGGCAGCGGAAACGCGCCGAGCACCGGTACCAGCTTGCTGGCGTCGGCGATGCAGATAAAGGTCTTGGCCACCGCCGCGACGATTTTCTCGCGGGTCAGGGCTGCACCGCCGCCCTTGATCAGGTTCAGGTGTTCGTCGCTTTCATCGGCGCCGTCGACGTAGAACTCCAGGTCGCTCACGGTGTTGAGCTCGTACACCGGAATGCCATGGCCCTTGAGGCGCGCGGCGGTGGCTTCGGAACTGGCAACGGCGCCGTCGAACGCGCCTTTGTGCCGGGCCAGCGCATCGATAAAGCAGTTGGCGGTGGAGCCGGTGCCGACACCGACGATGCTCTTGTCGTCGAGTTTGGGAAGGATTAAATCGACGGCGGCCTGGGCCACTGCCTGTTTGAGTTGATCCTGGGTCATGCGGGCTCCGGAACGGGCGGGGAGTAAAGAGGGGCGCGAGTATAACCCAACAAAACCTCCGGATTCGTGTGGTCGCCCGGCCAAACGCTGGGTTAGACTCCTTGGCCCTGCCCAACCCGCCCAGTGATTTCCGCCGATGCTTGAACAGTACGTCAAAAAGATCCTCACCTCGCGCGTCTATGACGTTGCCGTAGAAACCCCGCTGCAGACCGCCCGCCAGCTCTCCGAGCGGCTGGGCAACAAGGTCTGGCTCAAGCGTGAAGACTTGCAGCCGGTGTTCTCGTTCAAGATTCGCGGCGCGTACAACAAGCTGACTCAATTGACGGCTGAAGAGCGCGCGCGCGGCGTGGTCACGGCCTCGGCGGGCAACCATGCCCAGGGCCTGGCCCTGGCGGCCAAGGTGCTGGGGGTCAAGGCCACGATCGTGATGCCCAAGACGACTCCGGAGATCAAGGTCGAAGGCGTGCGCTCCCGTGGCGGCAAAGTAGTGCTGCACGGCGATTCCTTCCCGGAAGCCCTGGCCTACTCGCTGAAGCTGGTCGACGAAAAAGGCTACGTCTACATTCACCCCTACGATGATCCGCACACCATTGCCGGGCAGGGCACCGTGGCGATGGAGATCCTGCGCCAGCACCCGGGGCCCCTGGACGCGATTTTCGTACCGGTGGGCGGCGGCGGGCTGATCGCGGGCATTGCGGCGTACGTGAAATACCTGCGCCCGGAGATCAGGATCATCGGCGTCGAGCCGGACGACTCCAACTGCCTGCAAGCTGCCATGGCCGCCGGCGAGCGTGTGGTGCTGCCCACCGTGGGCATTTTTGCCGATGGCGTGGCGGTGGCGCAGATCGGCCAGCACACCTTCGACATCTGCAAACACTATGTGGATGAAGTGATCACCGTCAGCACCGATGAAATCTGTGCCGCGATCAAGGACATCTACGACGACACCCGTTCCATCACCGAGCCGGCCGGCGCGCTCGGCGTAGCAGGCATCAAGAAATACGTGGAGACCCGTGGCGTCACCGGCCAGACCCTGGTGGCCATCGACTCCGGCGCCAACGTCAACTTCGACCGCCTGCGCCATGTGGCCGAGCGCGCCGAGCTGGGTGAAGGTCGCGAAGCCATTATTGCCGTGACCATCCCTGAGAAACCGGGCAGCTTCAAGGCGTTCTGCGAGGCGGTGGGCAAGCGCCAGATCACCGAGTTCAACTACCGCTACCACTCCGGCAGCGAAGCGCACATCTTTGTCGGCGTGCAGACCCACCCGGAAAACGACCCGCGCAGTGCGCTGATCGCCAGCCTCACCAGCCAGGGTTTCCCGGTGCTGGACCTGACCGAGAACGAACTGGCCAAGTTGCACATCCGCCATATGGTCGGCGGGCATGCGGCCAAGGTCAGTGATGAAGTGGTGTTTCGTTTCGAATTCCCGGAACGTCCTGGGGCGCTGTTCAACTTTCTTAACAAATTGGGCGGACGCTGGAACATCTCGATGTTCCACTATCGCAACCACGGTGCCGCTGACGGCCGTGTGGTCGCCGGTCTGCAAGTGCCGGCGAGCGAGCGTCACCTGGTCCCGGCGGCCCTGGAAGCCATTGGCTACCCGTATTGGGATGAAAGCGATAACCCGGCCTACAAACTGTTTCTCGGTTGAGCGACTACGCTGATTGGGGCGGCCTTTAAGGAAAACGACATATGGAAACCCTGACCACCCTCAAAGTTATCCACATCGCCGCCACGGTGTTGCTGCTGCTCAGCGGCCTCGGCCTGGCGCTGTTGGCCTGGCGCAAGCGCAGCGCCGGCCCGGCCGTGACTGTGCAGCGCCCGTGGGCGTTCGTGTGGTTGCTGATGGGCGTTTGCATGGTCAGCATGCCGTTTACCGGCTGGTGGCTGGTGCACCTGGTCGGCTGGCCGCTGGGGCAGACCTGGATCCTGGGTTCCAGCATCCTCTACACCGTGGCCGCGCTGGCCTGGTTCTGGCTGGTGGCACGGCTTAACCGGCTGCGCAAAGGCGAGGGCGGCAGCCTGAATTTCACCTTGGTGCTGGCGGTGGTAAGCCTGGTGGGGTTTGTGGCGATTGCCGGGCTCATGGGCGCCAAGCCGGTTTAGGGTTTTAAACCGCGTCGGCTGCATCGGGGGCAAGCCCCCTCCCACATTTAACCGAGTACATCCTTTGGAATGCGGTCGAGTGTGGGAGGGGGCTTGCCCCCGATAGGGCCATCAGCTACGCAGCGTAATCACCGGCCAACCCCGCTTCTCGGCTTCAGCGCGCAGATTCGGATCCGGATCCACCGCCACCGGATGCGTCACCTGCTCCAACAGCGGCAGGTCATTCATCGAGTCGCTGTAGAAGTAACTGTCTTCCAGGCTGTAGCCAGTCTCTTCCAACCACCGATTCAAGCGCGTCACCTTGCCTTCACGAAAACACGGCACATCAGTGCTGCGCCCGGTGTAGCGGCCATTTTCCATCTCGCACTCGGTGGCGATCAGCGTCTCGACGCCCAGGCGTGCGGCAATTGGCGCGGTGACGAAACGGTTGGTGGCGGTGATGATCACCAGCTTGTCGCCAGCGGCGCGGTGCTTGGCCAGCAGTTCAGCAGCCAGGGGCAGCATGATCGGCTCGATGCAGTCGCGCATATAGTCGTTATGCCATTCGTCCAGCTGGGCCATCTCGGTGCGGCCGAGGATGTCCAGGCAGAAGTTCAGGTAGGCGGCGTTGTCCAGCTTGCCGGCCAGGTAGTCCTGGTAGAACTCGTCGTTGCGGGCTTTGTAGGCGACCGCGTCGAGAATCCCCCGTTCGCAGAGGTAATCGCCCCAGGCGTGGTCGCTGTCACCGCCGAGAAGGGTGTTGTCCAAGTCGAATAAAGCCAGGCGCATTGCAGTTACTCGCTGAAAAGTCTGTAAAAAGGCGTCCAGAATACGGTCTTTTCACAAGAGTGCACATAAGGTAAGAAGCCTCGTTGCCGCTGGAACAACCTTTGTGGAACAATGCGGCGACATGCGTTTGCGAGGTTGTTGCCGTGATCGACCCCGATGGTTTCCGTCCTAATGTCGGGATTATTCTTACGAATGATGCCGGACAGGTGCTATGGGCTCGCCGAATCAACCAAGATGCCTGGCAGTTTCCTCAAGGCGGAATCAACCCCGACGAAACCCCTGAAGACGCCTTGTACCGTGAGTTGAACGAAGAAGTCGGCCTTGAGCGTGAAGATGTGCAGATTCTGGCCTGTACCCGGGGCTGGTTGCGCTATCGTTTGCCGCAACGCCTGGTGCGTACCCACAGCCAACCGCTGTGCATCGGCCAGAAGCAGAAATGGTTTCTCCTGCGCCTGATCTCCAACGAGCAGCGGGTGCGGATGGATTTGACCGGTAAACCGGAGTTCGATGGCTGGCGTTGGGTCAGTTATTGGTACCCGTTGGGCCAGGTGGTGACATTCAAGCGCGAGGTTTATCGTCGCGCTCTCAAAGAGCTTGCCCCGCGCCTTTTAGCGCGCGACTGACGACGGAGTTCGACCCCGAGCCATGCTCAATACGCTGCGCAAGATCGTCCAGGAAGTTAACTCCGCCAAGGATCTCAAGGCGGCGTTGGGGATTATTGTGTTGCGCGTCAAGGAAGCCATGGGCAGCCAGGTCTGCTCGGTTTACCTGCTGGACCCAGAGACCAACCGTTTTGTGCTGATGGCCACCGAGGGCTTGAACAAGCGCTCCATCGGCAAGGTCAGCATGGCGCCCAATGAAGGTCTGGTGGGCTTGGTGGGGACGCGTGAAGAACCCCTGAACCTTGAAAACGCGGCCGATCACCCGCGTTATCGCTACTTTGCCGAAACCGGCGAAGAGCGCTACGCCTCGTTCCTCGGCGCACCGATCATTCACCACCGCCGCGTCGTCGGCGTATTGGTCATCCAGCAAAAAGAACGTCGCCAGTTCGACGAGGGCGAAGAAGCCTTCCTCGTGACCATGAGCGCGCAGCTCGCCGGGGTTATCGCCCACGCCGAAGCCACCGGCTCGATTCGCGGCCTGGGCGGCCAGGGCAAGGGGATCCAGGAAGCCAAGTTCGTCGGTGTACCGGGTTCACCGGGGGCGGCGGTCGGTACTGCCGTGGTCATGTTGCCGCCGGCCGACCTCGATGTGGTGCCGGACAAGCACGTCGACGACATCGACGCTGAAATCAAACTGTTCAAGACGGCCCTGGAAGGCGTGCGCGCCGACATGCGCAACCTGTCGACCAAGCTGGCCACCCAGTTGCGCCCCGAAGAGCGCGCGCTGTTTGACGTGTACCAGATGATGCTCGACGACGCGTCCCTCGGGAACGAAGTCAAGACCGTGATCAAGACCGGCCAGTGGGCCCAGGGCGCGCTGCGTCAGGTGGTCACCGATCACGTCAACCGTTTCGAATTGATGGACGACGCCTACCTGCGCGAGCGGGCCTCGGATGTGCGCGACCTCGGCCGCCGCCTGCTGGCCTACCTGCAGGAAGACCGCAGCACCAACCTGGTCTACCCCGACAACACCATCCTGATCAGTGAAGAACTGACCGCCACCATGCTCGGCGAAGTGCCCGAAGGCAAGTTGGTGGGCCTGGTCTCGGTCCTGGGTTCGGGTAACTCCCACGTCGCGATCCTGGCCCGGGCCATGGGCATTCCGACGGTGATGGGCCTGGTGGACCTGCCGTACTCCAAGGTCGACGGTATCGACATGATCGTCGATGGGCATCGCGGCGAGGTGTTTACCAACCCCAGCGAAGTCCTGCGCAAGCAATACGCCGAGGTGGTGGAAGAAGAGAAGCAACTGGCGCTCGGGCTCGATTCCTTGCGCGAACTGCCGTGCGTGACCCTCGACGGTCACCGTGTACCGCTGCTGGTCAACACCGGCCTGCTGGCCGATGTGGCGCGCGCGCAACAGCGCGGCGCCGAAGGCGTGGGGCTGTACCGCACCGAAGTGCCGTTCATGATCAACCAGCGTTTCCCGAGTGAGAAGGAGCAGCTGGCGATTTATCGCGAGCAACTGTCCGCCTTCCACCCGTTGCCGGTGACCATGCGCAGCCTGGACATCGGTGGCGACAAGTCACTGTCGTATTTCCCGATCAAGGAAGACAACCCCTTCCTCGGCTGGCGCGGTATTCGCGTTACCCTCGACCACCCTGAAATCTTCCTGGTGCAGACCCGTGCCATGCTCAAGGCCAGCGAAGGCCTGAACAACCTGCGCATCCTGCTGCCGATGATCTCCGGCACCCATGAGCTGGAAGAAGCCTTGCACCTGATCCACCGTGCCTGGGGCGAAGTGCGCGACGAAGGCGCCGACGTACCGATGCCGCCGATTGGCGTGATGATCGAAATCCCGGCGGCGGTGTACCAGGCCAAGGAACTGGCGCGGCAGGTGGACTTCCTGTCCGTGGGCTCCAACGACCTGACCCAGTACCTGCTGGCCGTGGACCGTAACAACCCACGGGTGGCCGACCTCTACGACTACCTGCACCCGGCGGTGCTGCAAGCCCTGCAACACGTGGTGCGCGACGCCCATGCCGAAGGCAAGCCGGTGAGCATCTGCGGTGAAATGGCCGGTGACCCGGCGGCAGCGGTGCTGTTGATGGCGATGGGCTTTGACAGCCTGTCGATGAACGCCACCAACCTGCCGAAGGTGAAGTGGATGCTGCGCCAGGTTGAACTGAGCATGGCCAAGGATCTGCTGGCGGAGTTGATGACCATCGACAACCCGCAGGTTATCCACAGCTCGCTGCAATTGGCGCTGAAAAACCTGGGGCTGACGCGGATGATCAACCCGGCGTCTGCCAAGACCCTTTAATGGCGATACGCAGCCCCCGCCCGTAGCAGCTGTCGAGCGCAAGCGAGGCTGCGTCGGCCGCAACTCGGTCCTGAATCGGTAGCGCGCCCGACGCAGCCTCGCTTGCGCTCGACAGCTGCTACGGGGGGGCGCTGCTGGGTAAGACGGCATCAGCGTCAGAACTTGAGTTCTACCTCTCCGAGCCGCCCACCATGCGGTCCAAAGCTGCGCTCCACCATCCGCCGCGTGCCATCGGCATTCACAATCAACGCCGTGCTCGCCCGTGTCCCATAACTGGGGCTGGCGATAAACACACTCGACAGCAAACTCTCCGTCGCCAACCCCACGCCGGTATCCGGCAGCTCGGCAAACGGTGCAGTCTGCGGATCGCTCAGAATCTCCAGTAGCGCTTCGGGCTGGGGATCGTTCAGCAACTCACTCAGCGCGGCTTTGGCCTTAAGCAGTTTCGGCCAAGGTGTATCCAGCCCTGCATTGGATAACCCATACACGCCCGCTTTCAACTGCGTCGGCTCGGTGTGATTGGCGTTGTAATGCCACAACTCTTCCCGCGTCCCCACCAGCAGGTTAAACCCGGCATATTCAATCGAACGGCCGTTAACGTCGGCCAAATACTGGTCAATCGGCAGCGAACCACTGAGAAACCGTGCCACCAGCTCCCCGCGGGACTTGCGTGCCGGCGGCTGGTGCGGATCACGGATATTGGTCAGGGCCGCAAACCGCCCATCGGCATTCACGCCCAGCCAGGTGCCGCCCGCTTCCTGGTCGCGGCCGGCGTAGACTTCGGGCGCATCCGGCCACTGCGCCAGCGGCAGGCTGGGGCGGGCGTAGAACTCATCACGGTTGGCCGCGACGATCAGCGGCTGGGCATGGCCCGGCCGCCAGGCAAAAACAATCAGGCACATCAGGCGATTCCCGTTTGTGTTTTTTGCCACTCTACCCACACCGGCAGCGGCGTTCCATCGTATCCAGTTGGGTCGCATGCCTTCCATCCGTTAACATGCCGGACCTGGTTTGGGGGCTCCCATGGAATTTCTGCTGTATTTGCTGCTGGGCGCGTGCGCGGGCGTGCTCGCCGGGCTGTTTGGCGTGGGCGGCGGGATCATCATCGTGCCGGTGCTGGTGTTCAGCTTCACCTTGCAGGGCTTCGACCCGCAGGTGCTGACCCACCTGGCCGTGGGCACCTCCCTGGCGACGATCATCTTTACCTCGGTCAATGCCGTGCGTGAGCACCACCGACGTGGCGCGGTGCGTTGGCCGATCTTTGTCTGGATGACCGTGGGCATCCTGCTCGGCGCCGGTTTTGGTGCGCTGACCGCCGAGGCGATTTCCGGCCCCCACTTGCAGAAGATCATCGGCGTATTCGCCCTGATCATCGCCGTGCAACTGGCCCTGGAGGTCAAGCCTAAGGCCAGCCGCACGGTGCCGGGCAAGCTCGGCCTGACTGTGGCCGGTACCCTGATTGGCTGGGCTTCGGCGATTTTCGGCATCGGCGGCGGCTCGCTGACCGTGCCGTTTTTGACCTGGCGCAGCGTGCCGATGCAACAAGCGGTGGCCACCTCGTCCGCCTGTGGCCTGCCGATTGCCTTGGCCAGTGCGTTAAGTTTCATGATTCTGGGCTGGCATGACCCGCTGTTGCCCGCTCATAGTCTAGGGTTCGTGTATTTGCCGGCGCTGCTGGGCATTGCCCTGACCAGCATGGTGTTTGCCCGTTTCGGCGCACGCCTGGCGCACCGGTTGTCGCCGCGCTTGCTCAAGCGGTTGTTCGCCGGCTTGCTGTTTTGTGTCGGTTTGAATTTTTTGCTGTAACGCAGGCTTAATCGCGCCCGGGCATGGTCCGGTTGCCATAACGAATGATTTAACGAGGAGTCGCAATGCTGCCTTACCCGCAGATCGACCCGGTGGCCCTGGCCATCGGTCCGCTGAAAATCCACTGGTACGGGTTGATGTACCTGATCGGCATCGGCGGTGCATGGCTGCTGGCCTCCCGGCGCCTGAACCGTTTCGACCCGACCTGGACCAAGGAGAAGCTCTCCGACATGGTGTTCTGGTTGTCGATGGGGGTGATCGTCGGCGGGCGCCTGGGGTATGTGCTGTTTTACGATCTCTCGGCCTACATCGCCAACCCGACGCTGATCTTCGAAGTGTGGAAAGGCGGCATGGCATTCCACGGTGGCTTTATCGGCGTAATGATCGCGGCCTGGTGGTTTGGCCGGCGCAACGGCAAGTCGTTCTTCCAACTGATGGACTTCGTCGCGCCGCTGGTACCGATCGGCCTGGGCGCCGGGCGCATCGGCAACTTCATCAACGCCGAGTTGTGGGGCAAGCCGACCGACGTGCCGTGGGCCATGGTGTTCCCGCCGTTCAGCGACCCGGCGCAACTGCCGCGCCATCCGTCGCAGCTGTACCAGTTCGCGTTGGAAGGTGTGGCCCTGTTCCTTATCCTGTACCTCTTTTCGCGCAAACCACGCCCGACCATGGCCGTTTCCGGCATGTTCGCGCTGTTCTACGGGATCTTCCGTTTCATCGTCGAGTTCGTGCGCGTGCCGGATGCCCAGCTGGGGTACCTGGCGTGGGGCTGGCTGACCATGGGACAAGTGCTCAGCATTCCGATGATCCTGGTCGGCCTGGGCCTGCTGTGGTGGGCGTACAATCGCCCGCAACCGCTGAAGCACACCGCGCTTTAAATTCGAATGCCGAGGCCCGCGAGGTCTCGGCTTCAACGATACGGGTAATGACATGAAGCAATATCTCGAACTACTGAACGACGTCGTGACCAATGGCCTGACCAAAGGCGACCGTACCGGCACCGGCACCAAGGCCGTGTTCGCCCGTCAGTATCGGCATAACTTGGCCGACGGCTTCCCGCTGCTGACCACCAAGAAGCTTCACTTCAAAAGCATCGCCAACGAACTGATCTGGATGTTGAGCGGCAACACCAACATCAAGTGGCTGAACGAAAACGGTGTGAAAATCTGGGACGAGTGGGCCACCGAAGACGGTGACCTGGGCCCGGTGTATGGCGAGCAGTGGACCGCCTGGCCGACCAAGGATGGCGGCACGATCAACCAGATCGACTACATGGTGCACACGCTCAAGACCAACCCCAACAGCCGTCGCATCCTGTTCCACGGCTGGAACGTCGAATACCTGCCGGACGAAACCAAAAGCCCCCAGGAAAACGCGCGCAATGGCAAGCAAGCCCTGCCACCGTGCCACCTGCTGTACCAGGCGTTCGTGCATGACGGCCATCTGTCGATGCAGTTGTACATCCGCAGTTCCGACGTATTCCTCGGCCTGCCGTACAACACCGCCGCCCTGGCGCTGCTGACCCATATGCTGGCCCAGCAATGCGACCTGATTCCCCACGAGATCATCGTCACCACCGGCGACACCCACGCCTACAGCAACCATATGGAGCAGATCCGCACCCAGCTGGCGCGTACGCCGAAGAAGCTGCCGGAACTGGTGATCAAGCGTAAGCCGGCGTCGATCTACGATTACAAGTTCGAAGACTTTGAAATCGTGGGCTATGACGCCGATCCAAGCATTAAAGCCGACGTCGCCATTTAAGGACTGTCTCAGTCAAAATGTGGGAGGGGGCTTGCCCCCGATAGCGGTGGATCAGTTAAGTGAAAAATGACTGACACACCGCCATCGGGGCAAGCCCCCTCCCACATTTGAACCGTGTTCGCTTGAGTTAATGCCCGTGGCTTCTGCCTACGTGTGAGGGCTCGGCCTCGCTGGCGGCTACACCGCCGTTGACCTCCAGTCGCTGCAAAATCCCGCAGTGGTCCCCACCGCCACAGCGTTGGCGCAGGTCCAGCAACTGCTCCTGCAACGCCAGCAGCCCGTCAATCCGCGCTTTTACATGGTGGATATGCTCGTCGATCAACGCATTCACGTTTTCACATTGGTCCTGGGGGCTGTCCCGTAGCCCGAGCAGGCTGCGGATCTCTTCCAGGGTCATGTCGAGGCTGCGGCAGTTGCGGATAAAGATCAGTCGCTCGGTGTGCGCCTGGGTGTACACGCGGTAGTTGGCCTCGGTGCGTGCCGGGGGTGGCAGCAGGCCTTCCTTCTCGTAATAACGGATGGTTTCCACCGGACAATCGGTCAGTTTGGCCAGTTCGCCGATCTTCATTGCAGCAATCTCCAAATGGGTGCTTGACCCTATAGTGGCTACAGGGTCTTTACTTGGCAACAGGCACCTTACGGACGCGACCTGATGAGCGACTCCATTCACACCCCGCATAAACACGACCATGACCATGATCATGGGCCGAAGAAACTCACCCCCGTGCACGATCACGGCCATGGCGGTTCCTGCTGTTCCGGCACGCCTGCGCCTGCGCTGGTGCAGTTGAGCGAGGCGCCCACCGCCGGCTCGCGCCTGAGTACCTTCCGCATCGAAGCCATGGACTGCCCCACCGAGCAGACGCTGATCCAGAACAAACTGGGCAAGCTGGCCGGTGTGCAGCAGCTGGAATTCAACCTGATCAACCGCATCCTCGGCGTCACCCATGACCTGCCGAGTACCGCGCCGATCATCGATGCGATCAAATCCCTGGGTATGCAGGCCGATCCGATCGTGGAGGGCACCCCGGCCGCCGAGCCGCCCGCCAAGAAGCATTGGTGGCCGCTGGCGTTGTCCGGTGTGGG
This sequence comes from Pseudomonas sp. AM8, assembly GCF_036346475.1. Classification (NCBI taxonomy): domain Bacteria; kingdom Pseudomonadati; phylum Pseudomonadota; class Gammaproteobacteria; order Pseudomonadales; family Pseudomonadaceae; genus Pseudomonas; species Pseudomonas sp. AM8. The sequence goes on along the minus strand of NZ_JAOTNX010000004.1, from coordinate 316,955 downwards.
GGCGTTGGGCGCCGAAGTACTGCACTTCACCAACGCCGCGCCCACTTGGGTGATTGCGCTGGTAGCGCTGGTGTCGATCCTCAGCGGCGGCCTCACCACCTACAAGAAGGGCTGGATTGCCCTGAAAAACCTCAACCTGAACATCAACGCGTTGATGAGTATCGCGGTCACTGGCGCGGTCCTGATCGGCCAGTGGCCGGAAGCGGCCATGGTGATGTTCCTGTTTACCGTGGCCGAGCTGATCGAAGCCAAGTCCCTGGACCGTGCGCGCAATGCCATCAGTGGCTTGATGCAGATGACACCGGAACAGGCCACGGTTCGGCAGGCTGATGGAAGCTGGGTTGAAATGGAGGTCAAAAGCATTGAGCTGGACGCAATCGTGCGGGTAAAACCCGGCGAGCGTATCGGCCTTGACGGTGAAGTCACCGCCGGCCAGTCCACCATCGACCAGGCGCCGATCACCGGTGAAAGCCTGCCGATTGAAAAGACCGTCGGCGATAAGGTCTTCGCCGGCACCATCAACCAGGCCGGTTCCCTGGAGTACAAGGTCACGGCGGCTGCCAACAACTCCACCCTGGCCCGCATCATCCATGCGGTGGAGCAGGCCCAGGGCGCGCGGGCACCGACCCAGCGGTTCGTCGACAGCTTCTCGAAAATCTACACCCCGGCCGTATTCCTGTTCGCCCTGGGTGTGGCGCTGATCCCGCCGCTGTTCATGGCCGGCGCCTGGTTCGACTGGATCTACCGCGCCCTGGTGCTGCTGGTGGTGGCGTGCCCGTGCGCCCTGGTGATCTCTACCCCGGTAACCATTGTCAGCGGCCTGGCGGCTGCGGCACGCAAAGGCATCCTGATCAAGGGCGGTGTGTACCTGGAGGGTGGCTATAAGCTTGACTACCTGGCCCTCGACAAGACCGGCACCATCACCCACGGCAAGCCGGTGCAAACCGATTACCTGGCGCTGTTCACCACTGTCGAAGACAGCGCCCCGGCCCTGGCTGCCAGTTTGGCCGGGCGTTCCGATCACCCGGTGTCCCTGGCAATCGCCAACGCGGCTGTGGATAAAAACCTGCCGGTGCACGTTGTGGATAACTTCGAAGCCCTGGCCGGTCGCGGCGTGCGCGGCGATATTAATGGCCAGACCTATCACTTGGGCAATCACCGCCTGGTGGAAGACCTTGGCCTGTGTTCGCCGGAGCTGGAAGAAAAGCTGTTCGCCCTGGAAAAACAGGGCAAGTCCGTGGTGCTGTTGCTCGACAAGTCCGGCCCGCTGGCGCTGTTCGCCGTGGCCGACACAGTCAAGGACAGCAGCCGCGAAGCCATCCAGCAATTGCATGAGCTGGGCATCAAGACCCTGATGCTCACCGGCGACAACACCCACACCGCCCAGGCGATTGCGGCCCAGGTCGGCATCGATCAGGCCCAGGGCGACCTGTTGCCCACCGACAAGCTGCACGCCATCGAAACCCTCTACGGCCAAGGCCACCGGGTGGGCATGGTCGGCGATGGCATCAACGACGCCCCGGCCCTGGCCCGCGCCGAGATTGGCTTTGCCATGGCCGCGGCAGGTACCGACACCGCTATCGAGACGGCCGACGTGGCCTTGATGGACGATGATTTGCGCAAGATTCCGGCATTCATTCGTTTGTCGCGGCAAACGTCGAGTATCCTCAAGCAGAACATCACCCTGGCCCTGGTGATCAAGGCGATCTTCCTGGTGGTCACGTTCCTCGGCATGGCGACCATGTGGATGGCAGTGTTCGCCGACATGGGCGTGGCCCTGCTGGTGGTGTTCAATGGCCTGCGCCTGTTGCGCAAATAGAGGATGAGAGGGTGGTGTGCTGAGTGCCGAGTTGAAGGCGTTTTTTATGGTCGCCCGCCTGGGCAGCATCACCCAGGCGGCGAAAAAACTCGGCCTGAGCCAGCCCACTGTTACCACCCAGATTCGCAACCTGGAAAGCCAGTACGGCGTCGAGCTGTTCTACCGTGGCGGGCGCCGCCTCACCGTCAGCGACGAGGGCGCGCGCCTGCTGCCGATGGTCAAGACGCTGCTGCAGCAGGAAGCGGACATCGAGTTTTTCCTGCGCAACAGCGGCCAGGTCCAGGGCGCACTGAGGATTGCCGCGACGGCGCCGTACTACATCCTCGACCTGGTCAAAGCCTTTCGCGAACGCCTGCCGCAGGTGGAGGTATCGGTGGAAATCGGCAACTCCCAGCAGGTACTCGAAGCGCTGGACGATTACCGCGTCGATGTCGCTGCATCCTCGCAGTTGCTCGAAGACCCGCGCCTGATCCGCCGTGTATTGGGCACCGACCCGTTGGTGCTGGCGGTACACCGCAACCATCCACTGGCCAAGCTCGACCATGTACCCCTCAGTGCGTTGGCGGGGCATACGCTGTTGATGCGTGAAGCGGGCTCCACCACGCGGCGGCTTACGGAAGAGATGCTGCAAGGTGCGGGCGTCAGTTACGGGCCGCTGCTGGAAATCGGCAGCCGTGAATCTATCCGCGAAGCGGTGCTGCGCAATATCGGCATCAGCATCATCGCCCGCCAGGAAGTGCCCCATGACCCGCAGCTGAAGGTGCTGACCCTCGAGCATGCGCCGCAGATTCCCGAGTACCTGTACTGCCTCAAGGAAAGAAAAGGCGCTCGTCTGCCGGCGGCGTTTCTGGGGTTGGCGCAGGAAATGTCGCCGATCTAAAGCCTTGTAGTGGCTTTGGGGACCAATCGGGGGCAAGCCCCCTCCCACAGGTGCCCGCATTTCCATGTTGGAACTCGGTCAAGTGTGGGAGGGGGCTTGCTCCCGATTGCGGTAGACCAGGCAGCCCACCGCCAAGCGTCCTACACAAATCTGCGAATACCACTATCGCCGCCTTTTGCCTTCCTGCCACAAGAGCGACGCATTGCCTGCCTAGCATGGCCTTCATCAGTTTGATGAGGTGCCAACATGAACACAGCCCTGACCCAACCCGGCGCGCCGATGAACGTGCGCGGTATCCAGAAACGCTTCGGCGCCTTTACGGCGTTGGACAATGTGTCCCTGGACGTGGCTGCCGGCGAGCTGGTGTGCCTGCTCGGCCCTTCCGGTTGCGGCAAGACCACGTTGCTGCGCTGCATTGCCGGCCTGGAACGCCAGGACAGCGGCGAACTTTACCTGGGTGACCGCGATGTTTCCCTGCTGCCGCCCCAGGCTCGGGACTACGGCATTCTGTTCCAGTCCTACGCGCTGTTTCCCAATCTCACCGTCGAAGCGAACATCGGCTACGGCCTCACCGGCAGCGGTCGCGATGAAGTGCGCCAGCGTGTCGGACAGATGCTTGAACTGGTGGGGCTGCTTGGCAGTGAAAAGAAATACCCCGGCCAACTCTCCGGCGGCCAGCAGCAGCGGGTCGCCCTGGCCCGTGCCCTGGCACCGGCGCCGTCATTGCTGTTGCTGGATGAGCCGATGTCGGCCCTCGACGCCCGCGTGCGCGAGCATCTGTGCACCGAGCTGCGCCAACTGCAACGGCGCCTGGGTATCACCACCCTGATGGTCACCCACAACCAGGACGAAGCCATGTTGATGGCCGACCGCATTGCCGTGATGAACAACGGCAAGGTCGAGCAATACGCCACGCCCCAGGAAATCTACGACCGCCCGGCCACGCCGTTTGTGGCGGAGTTTGTCGGCCAGGGCAATTGGCTGCCGTTCAGCCGCAACAGTGCCAGCCATGCCCAGGTCGGCGGGATGAACATGCGCCTGGCCGAGGATGCCGGCGTGGCCAGGTCCGGCCGGTTGTTCTGCCGCCCGGAAGCGATCAGCGTCAACCCGTCGGTGCATGAGGAGAACCTGTTCCCGGCCAAGGTCCGCGAGATCACTTTCCTCGGCAACCGCTGCCGCATGAGCTTTGAGTTGGAGCAACTGCCCGGCCATCCGCTGCTTGCCGAACTGGCCCCGGAAGCCATGCCGCGCCTGGGCGCCCAGGACATCTGGGTAGCCTTGCCGCCGCGCAGCCTGCAGGTGTTTGCCTGAGATGGCCGCTGTCTTGACTCTGGCGCGTCAAGCGTCACGCGCCGAAACCGGCGACCGTATTTTCGTGGTCGGCGGCAAACTGCTCTGGCTGGTGCTGCTGGGCATCGCCTTATTACTGCCACTGCTGGCGATCTTCTGGCGCGGTTTCAGCAGCGAGACCGGGCAGGGCGGTGGCCTGGTCGCCGCACGGGAGTTGCTCACCAGCGCCAACTTCCACTGGCTGCTGGGCAATAGCCTGAAAGTCTCCCTCAGCGTGGCGGCCATTGTCGTACCGCTGGCCTACCTGTTTGCCTACGCCCTGCAACGCACGTTGATTCCCGGCAAGGCCATCTGGCGAGGCCTGTCGCTGCTTCCGTTGATGGCTCCGTCGATGCTGCCGGGGATTGCACTGGTCTACCTGTTCGGTAACCAGGGCCTGTTGCGCGGGCTGTTCTCGGACAACATCTACGGCTTCTGGGGCATTGTCCTCGGTGAAGTGATCTACACCTTCCCACATGCCCTGATGATTTTGCTGTCGGCGTTGTCGTTGGCCGATGCGCGTTTGTTCGACGCGGCCTCGAGCATGGGCGCCAGCCCTGCGCGGGCGTTCCGCAGCATCACCTGGCCGGCCACGCGCCAGGCGGTGTTTGCTGCGTTCTGCCTGGTGTTCACCTTGACCATTACGGATTTCGGCGTGCCCGTGGTGGTGGGCGGGGATTACCAGGTGCTGGCGCTGGAAGCCTACAAGGCGGTGGTCGGCCAGCAACAGTTCGGTCGCGGTGCGTTGATCGGCATGGTGTTGCTGCTGCCGGCGCTGTTCAGCTTTGGCGTCGACGCCTGGTTGCGCCGTCGCCACGGCGAGGCCATGAGTGGCCGCGCCCAGGTCTTCCAGCCGGCGCCGTCACGCCTGAGGGATAGCGCCTATCTGCTTATCGTGCTGCTCATCAGTGCCGTGTTGCTGCTGGTGTTCGGCATGGCGGTGTACTCCTCGCTGGTGAAGTTCTGGCCGTACAACCTGTCGCTGTCGCTCAGCCACTACCAGTTCGAAGACACGGCCGGCGGCGGTTGGCTGGCCTATCGCAACAGCTTGACCCTGGCGTTGTGCACGGCGTTGATCGGCAGCGTATTGATCTTCACCGGCGCCTACCTGATGGAAAAGACCAAGGGCCAGAAGGGCCTGAACCTGGCGCTGCGCATGCTCAGCTTTGTGCCGATGGCCGTGCCTGGGTTGGTGTTGGGCCTGGGCTACGTGTTCTTTTTCAACCTGAGTGGCAACCCGCTGCATGTGTTCTACGGCACCATGACCCTGCTGGTGGTGTGCACCATTGCTCACTACCTGACCACCGCACAGATGACCGCCACCACCGCGTTGCGCCAGCTGGACGCCGAGTTCGAAGCGGCGGCGCTGTCGCTCAAGGCGCCGCTGTATCGCCATTACTTGAAAGTCACGGTACCGATCTGCCTGCCGGCGCTGCTGGACATCGTGCGCTACCTGTTTGTGTCGGCGATGACCACCGTGTCCGCCGCGATCTTCCTCTACAGCCCCGACACCATCCTCGCCGCCGTCGCCGTGTTGAACATGGACGACGCCGGCAATGTGGGCGGCGCGGCCGCCATGTCGACCCTGATCCTGTTCACCTCAGGCAGCGTTTCGCTGCTGCTGGCGTGGGCTTCACGTGGCGCCTTGCGCCGCTCCCAAGCCTGGCGCCAGACCGCGCCCGGCCAATAACCATCCCTGAAGGAGGTGCTCCATGTTCAAGCCCCTGGCGCTGGTCGCTGCCGTACTCACTGCATTCAGCCTGAATGCCTTCGCCAAGACCGAGTTGACCGTGTACACGGCCCTTGAAGCCGAGCAGTTAAAGACCTACAAAAAAGCCTTCGAGCAGGCCAACCCCGACGTCGAGATCAAATGGGTCCGCGACTCCACCGGCATCATCACCGCCAAGCTGCTGGCCGAAAAAGACCGCCCGCAGGCCGATGTGGTCTGGGGACTGGCCGCGTCGAGCCTGGCGATCCTCGATCAGCAGGGCATGCTGGACAATTACGCCCCCAAGGACCTGGACAAGATCGGCAAGCATTACCGTGACGCCGCCAACCCACCGGCCTGGGTCGGCATGGATGTGTGGGCCGCGACCATTTGCTTCAACACGGTCGAAGCCGAGAAACAGGGCCTGACCAAGCCGGTGAGCTGGCAAGACCTGACCAAGCCCGAGTACAAGGGCAAGATCGTGATGCCCAACCCGGCCTCGTCCGGCACCGGCTTCCTGGATGTGAGCGCGTGGCTGCAAACCTTCGGCGAGAAGCAGGGCTGGCAGTACATGGACGACTTGCACCAGAACATCGGCCAGTACGTTCACTCCGGTTCCAAGCCGTGCAAGCTGGCGGCTTCCGGTGAGTTCCCGATTGGTATTTCCTTTGAGTATCCGGCCGTGCAGCTGAAGCGCCAGGGTGCGCCGCTGGACATCATCCTGCCGAAGGAAGGCCTGGGCTGGGACATCGAAGCCACCGCCGTGATCAAGGGCACCGCCCATGCGGACGCCGCCAGAAAGCTCGCTGACTTCTCCGCCAGTACAGCGGCAATGGACCTGTACAAGGACAACTTCGCCGTGCTCGCCCAGCCGGGGATCGCCAAGCCGCAGACCGAATTGCCGGCCGACTACGAGCAGCGGTTGATCAAGAACGACTTCGGCTGGGCCTCGAAAAACCGCGACAGCATCCTGGCTGAGTGGCGCAAGCGCTATGACGGCAAGTCGGAGAAACAATAATTTTCACCTCTACCTGTAGGAGCGAGCTTGCTCGCGAAGAACGAATAGACGGCGCGGATAACCTGAAGCGCTGCCTTATCGTTGACGTTCTTCGCGAGCAAGCTCGCTCCTACAGAGGGTTGCATATTCCATGACAGATTTACTGATCATCGGTGCCGGCATCCTCGGCCTGTCCCACGCCTACGCCGCCGCCAGGCGCGGGCTCAAGGTCAAGGTGTTCGAGCGCAGCGCCACGCCCCTGGGCGCCTCGGTACGCAACTTCGGTCAGGCCCTGGTCACCGGGCAGCCGCCGGGGCCGATGCTTGACCTGGCACGGCAAAGCCGTGATATCTGGGGGCAATGGGCTCGGGTTGCCGGCCTGCAGCTCAAGCGCAACGGCTCGTACCTGTTCGCCCGAACCGAAGCCGAAGAGCATCTGCTGGAAGCCTTCTGCGCCGGCCGCGCGCGTGAACACGGCTATAACGTCGACCTGTTGCAAGGCGCGGCGTTGAAGGATCTGTATGGCGGCCAGTTCCGCCATCACCGCGCCGCGCTGCATGGCCGGGACGACCAGCAACTGTATTCGCGCGAGGCGATACCGGCGCTGATCCACTACCTGAGCCAGCAACTGGGTGTGGAATTTTACTTCTCCACCCTGGTGCGCGATGTCGAACCGGGCCAGGTGCACAGCACGGCGGGCAGCTTTCGTGGCGAGCAGGTCATCGTCTGTTCCGGCCACGATTATCAAACCCTGTTGGCCGAGGCCATCGCCGAACTCAACCCGCAGATCTGCCGCCTGCAAATGCTGCGCGCCCGGCCTGCACTCAACCTCAACCTGCAACACGCCTTGCTCACCGGCCTCAGTTGCGTGCACTACGGCGCTTTTGCCGACCTGCCTGAAGCCGCGCCGGTACAGGCGCAGATCCTGCGCGAGGCGCCGCACCTGCATGCACACGGGATTCACCTGCTGATCAGCCCGACGCCCCATGGCGAACTGATCATCGGCGACTCCCACGACTACGGCAGCGATGCCTCGCCGTTCAATGCCGAGCAGGTGGATGACTGGATGATCGAGTTGGCCGAACAGACCTTGGGTTGCAAGATCCAGGTGATGGAACGCTGGCAGGGCGTCTACGGCGCCAGGGGCCCGGCGCCGTTTTCATTTGTGCAGGCCGCACCTGGCGTGAGCGCTGCCTTGATGCACACCGGTGTGGGCATGAGCGTGGGGCCGGCGATGGCCGAGCGCAATATCACAACCCTGTGGGGGCCGGCGTGATGAGCCCGGAACAGGCGATTGCCACAATCTTCGCTTTGTACGAGCAGCACGGCGCGGCGGATTACATCGGCGAGCCGGTGTCGCAGATTGAGCACATGTCCCAGGCCGCGCAGTTGGCCATGGCCGAAGGCTTCGATGATGAAGTGGTGCTGGCGGCGTTTTTCCACGATATCGGCCATCTGTGTGGCCAGGGTGGCGAGAACATGGGCGGTTATGGCGTGGTCAGCCATGAGCGGTTGGGCGCGGATTATTTGCGCCGTGCAGGCTTCAGTGAGCGCCTGGCCAGGCTGGTGGAGTACCACGTCCAGGCCAAGCGCTACCTGACGTTCAGCCGGCCGGACTACTACGCATGCTTGAGCGAGGCGAGCCGCCGCACCCTGGGTTACCAGGGCGGCGTGATGACGGCCGAGGAGGCTCGGGCGTTTGAGCAAGACCCGCTGTGTCAGGTCAGCCTGCGCCTGCGCCACTGGGACGAACAGGCCAAGGCAATGCACGTGCCGGTGCTCGACCTGGAAGTGCTCAAGGCCAAGGCCCGGCAGCTGCTGGCGGCTTAAGTCTCGTCGAGGCGCTGGGCCAGGGCTTCGACCTGTTCCTGGCGTTCGGCCTGGCTCAGTCTGGCCTGGGGGTTGAGGGACGACCATTGCGGGTGGGCGCGGGCCTTGTGCAACGCGTCCGGCAATTTGCCTTCGCGCCAGGTCTTGTCCTGGGGCGTATCGACCTTGATGCTGTGCATCGCCGCATGGCCGCGCAGGTTCAGGGCCTTGAGCAACTGGCGCTGGCGCAGGGCGAGCAGGCGCAGCACGCTGTCGTCCACGGTCAGCTCGCGTTGGCCCTTGATCTTGCCCAGCAGGCGGCTGCCGTAGCTGCGGGCGGTCTGCAACGCGCCACCGGCGATGGCGCCCGCCAGGGCGGCGGCGCCGAGGGTCAGCCCGCCGACCAGCAGGTCCACCCCGGCTCCGGCCGCTGCGCCTGCAGCGATGCCACCGCCGACGCGCACGCCGAGTTGCTTGAGGGTTTCCGGGTTGAACAGGTCATCACCCCAGCGGCCGTCGAGCAACGGCAAGTCGCTGGCGGCGGCGTCCTGGGCACGAAAGCCGAACAGCTTGAGCAAGGCCTCCACGCATTTTTGTTCGCGCTGACGCACCGCCTTGCGCAAATCGCTGATGGCTTGTTGCTCATCTTCAGTCACCACGCTGCGTCGGCACGCGGCGCAGTCGATCAGCAATTCGGCAATCAACCGCGCGGCGCTCTGTTGACGGGCCTGGCGTTGGGCTTCCTGGTCGAGGATCAGGCGCTGCAACTGCGGCCGGGCGTTTTCCAGCAGCAGGGCGAGGCTTTCATACAAGCGACGTTCGCCGTCTTCCGGCGGCGCGACGCTGTCGAAACGCACCAGCGCATGCAGGCCCAGGCGTGCCAGGGCTTCGCGCCAGTCCGGCTCGCGGTGGTCGCTGCTGCTGACGAAGTTGAGCACCGGCAGCAACGGTTTACCGCAACTGGCCAGCACTTGCAGCTCATCACGGTACTTGGCCAGCACCGGTTCGCGAGCGTCGATCACATACAGGCCGGCGTCCGAGGCCAGCAGTTGGCGCAGCACCTTGGCTTCCTGTTCGAAACGCTGGCGGGCTTCGCTGCCTTCCAGGAACCGCGCCAGGCGGGCTGGGCCGTCCAAGCGTTCGCCGGGGCGATCCAGGCGTTCCAGGTAGTCGAGCAGGGCGATGGCATCTTCCAGGCCGGGTGTGTCGTACAGCTCCAGCAAGGCTTCGCCGTCGACCGACAAGCGCGCGCCTTCGACATGCCGCGTGGTGCTGGGGCGATGGGAGACTTCACCGAACCCGACGTCACGGGTGAGGGTGCGCAGCAACGAGGTCTTGCCGACGTTGGTGTGGCCGACCACGGCGAGTTTCAGTGGCTTAGTCATGACCGGTCTCCAGCCAGTTCAACGGCGCGCAATCGGCGAACGGCAGCTCCAGTTGTTGCAGCGCGCTGTGCCAGTCGCCCAGGCGCTCGGCATCCAGCGCCTGGCCGGGCGGGGCTTGCAGCAGCCAGACACGGGTGGCGGCGGCGCTGCGTGCGAGTTCGGCGATCAGCGCCAGGCTGCCGCGGTCCGGCGAGCGGCGCGGGTCGCAGACGATGGCCAGGCGCGCGGGCGGGAAGCGGCTGAGTTGCTCCAGGAGCTTGTTGCGCGATTCGCGGCTGTCGAGGATGCCGGCGTGCTTCACATTAGCCGGCAGCTTGGGTGGCCAGGGGTACTGATCGTCCAGTTCGATGGCGACGAGCAAGGCGCCGTCGCTGTCCAGCTCACTGACGCCGCCGGTGACGGGGTGCAGTTGTTCCGGCGCGGCGTCGTTGACGCCAAGGCGCTCGCTGCTGGGCATCAGGCGTTCGCGCAGTGGGCTGTAGCCGGGCAGGTTGAGGTCCAGGCGCAAGGCGGCGCGCCCGCGTTTCCAGCGCCACAGGCACAGCAGTGCGAGGATCAATCTTGGCAGCAGGCCGTAGACCAGCAATACCCCGACCAACCAGGCGGCCCACGCCTGGCGGGCGCTTTCGATGTTCAGGGCGGAATCGCCGCTGGCGCGGATCATCTCGACGGTCGGTACGTTGAAGCCCAGCAGGGCGGGCAGGGTGCCGAGGGCCTGGGTCACGGCGACGAAGGTGTCGGCGCCGAGGATAGTGGTTTCCCACACAAAGCCGTAACGGCGGGTGGCGAGCAGCGTCAGCAGAATCACCAGCGCACTGAGCAGCGCCAGCAACCACAGGCTGTTGACCAGCACACCGACCGCCCAGCGATTGAGTTTCTGCCGTTGCAGCAACAGCAGCAACGCCGGGGCCAGTTGGGCGGCCTTGGCATCGCGCGCAAGTTTTTCACTGAGCCACAACCACAAGCGCCCGAGGCTGGCGCTGTGCTCGCCGGCAAACAACAGCCCCAACGCCCAGCTCAACAGCAGGATCAGGTTCAGGCCGAGCAGGCTGCCCAGGGCCCAGAACACATTCACCGGGGTCAAGCCGTTGCCCAGCGCAGCAAAGGCCAGCCCCGCGCCGCTGATGACGGCCACCACCGCCAGCAGCACCAGCGCCAGGCGTGCGCCTTGCAGCCAGCGCGTGAGGGCGGCGGTCAGGCCATCGCGCTCGGCCAGGTGCAGGGCGCGCTGCTGGATGCGCGTCGGCAGGTCGCCGCCCGCCGTGCGCGCGAGGCGATTGGCTTCCTGGTCTTCCAGGGGGCCGGCGTGTTCTTCACGCAGGCGCACGGTTTCCGTCAGCCAGAGTTTGTGCAGGGGGGTCAGTGCGGTCACGCGTCTTCCTGTCGTGCAAGTGAGCTTGGAGCATAACCGCTGGTTCGTAGCTCTGGTATTCTCGTCGCCATGAAAAAAACTCTCCCTTTAAGCCTGATCGCAGCCCTCGGTGAAAACCGCGTGATCGGCGTCGACAACAGCATGCCCTGGCATTTGCCGGGGGATTTCAAATATTTCAAGGCCACCACGCTCGGCAAGCCGATCATCATGGGGCGCAAGACCTGGGACTCCCTGGGTCGACCGCTGCCGGGGCGCTTGAACATTGTGGTCAGCCGTCAGACCGACCTGGCGCTGGAAGGTGCGGAAGTTTTTCCGTCACTCGATGCCGCCGTGGCGCGGGCTGAAGCCTGGGCGCTGGAGCAGGGCGCGGATGAGCTGATGCTGATCGGCGGTGCGCAGTTGTATGCGCAGGGGCTGGAACAGGCGGATCGCCTGTACCTGACGCGCGTGGCGCTGAGCCCGGAGGGGGATGCGTGGTTTCCGGCGTTTGATGCGAGCCAGTGGAAGTTGGTGTCGAACGTCGAGAATCCGGCGGAAGGGGACAAGCCGGCGTACAGTTTTGAGGTTTGGGAAAAGGCCTGAATGGCACCAGATTAGTCAGACTTGCAAAAGAAGCCTCGATGCGTCACTGTAATGACCAATGTCTTTACAATGAGGGCTGCCCCATGGCTTCTATCAACGTACGTATCGACGACGATCTTAAGGCTCGTGCTTATCACGAGCTGGAAAAGCTCGGCGTCACCCCATCGGAATTAATGCGTCAAGCCTTGCAGTACGTGGCAGAGCGCGGTCAGTTACCTTTCAAGCCTGTCCTCATGACTGAAGATGATGAGGCATTGTTGGCAACCGTTCGGGAGCGGCTGGCTGCGCCTCAGCGGGTGAAGGTCTCACTGGATGACCTATGAGCTGGATTTCGATACACGGGCTTTGAAGGAATGGCACAAACTGGGCGATACCGTTCGTCAACAGTTTAAAAAGAAGCTGGTTGAGATCCTGAACAATCCACGTATTGAAGCCAGCCGTCTGCATGGCTTGCCCGATTGCTACAAAATCAAGCTGCGCAGCAGCGGCTATCGGTTGGTGTATCAAGTCATTGATCAGGAGATCACGGTGTTTGTCGTGGCTGTCGATAAGCGTGAGCGTGATGAGGTTTACCGAAAGGCTGCTGATCGTTCGAGCTAGCAGGGACTGAGGTCCCTGCTAGCTTATTCCGTCAGGCCTGCGCCAACGCCCCATGCTCATCCGCATCCAACAACGCTTTATCCGTCTGCCCCATGATCTGGCTGGTAATTGCCCCCGCCGTCATCGAACCATTCACGTTCAGCGCCGTACGGCCCATGTCGATCAGCGGCTCCACGGAAATCAGCAGCGCCACCAGTGACACCGGCAAGCCCATGGCCGGGAGCACGATCAACGCGGCAAAGGTCGCGCCGCCGCCCACGCCCGCCACACCGGCCGAACTCAGGGTCACAATCGCTACCAGAGTCGCGATCCACAGCGGGTCCAGCGGGTTGATGCCCACGGTCGGCGCCACCATCACCGCCAACATGGCAGGGTAGAGGCCGGCGCAGCCGTTCTGGCCGATGGTCGCGCCAAACGAGGCGGCGAAGCCGGCGATGGATTGCGGGATGCCCAGGCGGCGGGTCTGCGCTTCAATGCTCAGCGGGATGGCCGCCGCGCTGGAGCGGCTGGTGAAGGCAAAGGTCAGCACTGGCCAGACCTTGCGGAAGAAGCGCAGCGGGTTGATCCCGGCCAGGGACAGCAGCAGGCCATGCACCACGAACATCAGGCCCAGGGCCAGGTACGACACCACGACAAAACTGCCGAGCTTGATGATGTCCTGCAGGTTGGAACCGGCGACCACCTTGGTCATCAGCGCCAGCACACCGTACGGCGTCAGCTTCATCACCAGGCGCACCAGGCGCATCACCCAGGCTTGCAGGGTGTCGATGGCGTTGAGCACCTTCTGGCCTTTTTCCACGTCATCCTTGAGCAGTTGCAACGCGGCAACCCCGAGGAAGGCGGCGAAAATCACCACGCTGATGATCGACGTCGGCTTGGCCCGGGCCAGGTCGGCGAACGGGTTGGCCGGCACGAACGAGAGCAGCAACTGCGGGATATTCAGGTCGGCGACCTTGCCGGCGTAATCGCTCTGGATCACTTGCAGGCGTGCCATTTCCTGGGTACCGGCCACCAGGCCTTCGGCGGTGAGGCCGAACAGGTTGGTCAGGCCGATACCGATCAGCGCTGCAATCGCGGTGGTGAACAGCAGCGTACCGATGGTCAGGAAGCTGATCTTGCCCAGGGACGAGGCGTTATGCAGGCGCGCCACGGCACTGAGGATCGAAGCGAATACCAGCGGTATCACGATCATTTGCAACAGTTGCACGTAGCCGTTGCCGACCAGGTCGAACCAGCCGATGGAGGCTTTGAGCACGGGGTTGCCGTCGCCGTAAATGGCGTGCAAGGCCGTACCGAACGCTACGCCGAGGACCAGGGCGAACAGGACCTTCTTGGCGAGGCTCCAGTGGGTGCGACGGGTTTGTGCCAGGCCCAGCAACAGGGCCACGAACACCAGCAAGTTGAGAATCAGGGGCAGATTCATTGAAGCTCCGTTGAGAAGGCAGCCAATCGCGTGAGCCCGCGATTGCGAACCGGAAATCCTAACAGCTTGAAATATATTGATTTAATACCGATATGGAATGGCAGCTGTCGTTTTCGGAATAAGGCTTTGACGCTCTGGCGTATGCCCGTGACGGAATCAGGACGCACACCGTCGTGCTCGTGTTGGGAACTGTCACAGGGATTTGTTAGCGTCCATGTCTTTCACTCAGGGAGACAACGCCTATGAAGCTCGCGCCGAAATTACTAGCCGCCGCATTCTGCCTCGGACTCGCCAGCCAGGCGTTCGCCGCAACCGAGTTGAAACATTGGCCGGCACCCGCCGCCAAACAACTGAACGAGATGATCGCCGCCAACGCCAACAAGGGTAACTTTGCGGTGTTCGACATGGACAACACCAGCTACCGCTACGACCTCGAAGAATCCCTGCTGCCCTACATGGAAAACAAGGGCCTGATCACCCGCGACAGCCTCGACCCGTCGCTCAAGCTGATGCCGTTCAAAGACACCGCCGACCATAAGGAAAGTCTGTTCAGTTACTACTACCGCCTTTGCGAAGTCGACGACATGGTTTGCTACCCGTGGGTTGCGCAGGTGTTTTCCGGCTTTACCCTCAAGGAACTCAAGGTCCAGGTGGATGAACTGATGGCCTCCGGCAAACCGGTGCCGGTCAGCTATTTTGAAGGCGACGTGGTCAAGCAGTCCGAGGTACAACCGCCGAAGGTCTTCACCGGCCAGGCCGAGCTGTACAACAAGCTGATGGAAAACGGCATCGAGGTGTACGTGATGACCGCCGCGTCGGAAGAACTGGTGCGCATGGTCGCCGCCGATCCGAAGTACGGCTACAACGTCAAACCCGAGAATGTCATCGGCGTGACGACCTTGCTCAAGGACCGCAACACCGGCGAACTGACCACCGCACGTAAACAGATCGCCGCCGGCAAATACGACGAAAAAGCCAACCTCGGCCTGGAACTGACCCCCTACCTGTGGACCCCGGCGACCTGGATGGCCGGCAAGCACGCGGCGATCCTCACCTACATCGACGAATGGAAAAAACCGGTAATCGTCGGCGGCGATACGCCGACCAGCGACGGCTACATGCTGTTCCACGATGTGGACGTGGCCAAGGGCGGCATCCACCTGTGGATCAACCGCAAGGACAAATACATGACCCAACTCAACGGCATGATCGCCAAGCATGCGGCGGCACAAGCCAAGGAAGGGTTGCCGGTGACGGCGGACAAGAACTGGGTGATCGTCAAGCCTGACGAGATTCAGTAACACCGAGTCGCCTGCATCCCAGGCAAGCCAGCTCCCACATTTTTAAGGTGTTCACACATCAAAAGGTGGGAGGGGGCTTGTCCCCGATGGCTGTCTGAATAGCACTACAAAACCCAGCCTAAAATAGATATCAATTGCGAACCAATCTCATCCTCTGCTAGCGTGCGCACTTCCTGAACCCTCCGTTCTTCTCAAGGTAGTGCTGTGCCCTCCTGGAATTCGCAGATCGCGCGCCTGTTCGCGGAGCAGAAGAAAGCCCTCGAAGCCTTCGTCACTCGCCGCACCGGCAGCGCCCAGGTGGCCGCCGACCTGACTCAGGAGTCGTTCCTGCGCCTGGCTCGCATGGACTGCGGCGAAAAGATCGACAACCTCCCAGCCTTCCTCTTCACCATCGCCAGCAACCTGGTGCGCGATCACCAGCGCCAGGCCATCCGCCGTGAGCGCCTGGACGCCGGCGAGCCCAGCGAAGAGCTGCCGTGCAGCAATCCGGGTGCCGACGAGCAATTAGCCGCCTACCAACAGGAACAACTGATGCAGGATGCGATCCTGGCGTTGCCCCCAGCGACTCGGCAGATCTTCCTGCTTTATCATGTCGACGAACTTTCCTATCGCGAGATTGGCGAACGTCTGTCGATCACGGCACGCAGTGTGGAATACCAACTGCGTCGCGCCTTGATTGAATGCCGCGCGTACATCAAGACGCGGCTTGCCTGCGATGAACAAGGATGTCGCTCATGACCGCCACCTCCACTGCCGACGTGTTGTTCGACGAAGCGTCCGGCTGGTATTTCCGCCTGCAGGCCGAGGACGTGACGCCGGCCGACATGGACGCCTTTGCCGCCTGGCTGGGGCAAGGTCCGGCCCAGGATGACGCCTGGCGGGAAGTGCAGGCGATGCTCGGCGGCCTGCGCGAACCTGCGCGGGTGATTCGCCGCGCCGAACAGGCCGCCTGGCGCAAACCGGCGCGAGCCTGGCAGCGCTGGGCGTGTGCTGCGGCGGTGTTGTTGGCCGTGGGGCTTACCGTGCAGAACACGCCATGGCCCGATCGCCTGCGCGCGGACTACGCCACCGGCACCGGCGAGTCGCGCAGCATCGAACTGGCCGACGGCTCGCACCTGCAACTCAACACCGACAGCGCGGTGCAGATCCGCTTGAGCGGGGGCGAACGGCAAATCCGTTTGCTGCGTGGCGAAGGCTTTTTCGACGTCACCAAGGATCCGACACGGCCGTTCGTGGTGCAGTCCGGCGACGGCTGGGTGAAGGTGGTCGGGACGCAGTTCAGCGTTGCGCGGCGCGATGCGCAGACGCGGGTGCAGGTGGCGCAGGGCAAGGTGCAGGTCAGTGCCGGCAGCGGTGAACCGGTGTACCTGGAGCCAGGGCGGGCCGTGGAATATCAAGGCCAGCGCCTGGCCGAGGTGCATGCTTTCGACCCGGCCAGCGGCTTTGCCTGGCGCCAACGGCAACTGGTGTTCCGCCAGCAGCCGCTGTCGGAAGTGGTGAGCGAGTTGAATCGCTATTGGCCCGGCAAGACTCTGGTGCTAGGTGATGCGCTGCGCAACCGCGTGGTGTCGGGTGTGTTTGAAATCGACAAACCCGAAGCCGTGATCAAAGCGCTGGAGTACACCCTCAACCTGCGTGCCGAGCACTACACCCCGTATTTACTGGTGTTGCGCGAAGGCAAGGCATCGTAATCGCAACTTTTTGAAAAAACTTTCAGGGTTTCTCCCCAGGCACTCGTCCTTGATCACTGAGGCGTAAATAGTAAGCACTCTCAAGTAGTGCGGCGCCGATCACAGACTTTTTGCACCGGGGAGCACCATCCATGGCACATCGATTCGCCGCACGGTCCTTGTTGGCACTGGCCATTTCCATGGCCTGTGGCACTGCGCCGCTGTATTTGCAGGCCGCCGAAACCACCCAGGCCCAGACCTACCGTTTCGATATTGCAGGGCAAAGCCTGGACGGTGCGCTGGCGGCGTTTTCGGCGGTGACGCGAGTTCAGGTGCTGGTGTCGGGTGAGTTGACCCAGGGCGTGCTGTCGCCGGGTGTCAAAGGCAACTTCGGCCAGCGCGAAGCCTTGGGGCAACTGCTCGGCGGTACCGGGCTGAGTGCGGCGTTTATCAACGCGGACACCGTGACCCTGGAAAAGCGCATGGACACAGGCTCTGCCATCGAAGTCGGCGCCACCACCATCAGCGCCGAACACCTGGGCGTGACCACTGAAGGCAGCGGTTCCTACACCACGGGCGCCGTGACCCTGGGCAAGGGCGAGCAAAAGCTCAAGGACATCCCGCAATCGGTCAGCGTCATGACCCGCAAGCAGATGGATGACCAGAACACCACCAAGCTCTCCGAGGTGGTCAAGCGCACGCCCGGCCTGACCGCGACCAAATCTCCCGGCCCCGGCATGTTCATCTTCTCCCGTGGTTTTGAAGTCGGCACCCTGCAATACGACGGTGTGGGCATCCCGCGTAATACCTACACGCTGGGCAGCTACCTCACCGAGAACATGGCGATCTACGACCGCGTCGAAACCCTGCGCGGCCCGGCCGCCTTGCTGCAAGGCGCCAACAGCCCCGGCGGCACGATGAACTTGGTGCGCAAGCGCGGTCAGCAGGCGCCGACCGTGACCATCACCGCCAAGGCGGGCTCATGGGACCATTACGGTACCCAAGTGGATGCTGGCGGCCCGCTGAACGCCGAAGGCACGTTGCGCGGCCGTTTTGTGGCTGACTACGACACTACGGATTCGTTTGTCGATTACGTCGGTGGCTGGAATCAGACAGTCTACGGCGCCGTGGACTACGACTTCAGCCCCGACACCACCGTCGGCGTCGGCATCAGCAACCAGAAAGGCCACTCGCGCCCCAACTTCATGTCGCTGCCGCGTTACGCCGATGGCAGCGATATCGGTCTGTCGCGCTCGACCTTCGTTGGCGCCAGTTGGAACCGTAATGTCAACAACCAGACCCAGGTGTTTGCCGATATCGAGCATCGCTTCAACGAGGACTGGAAGGTGAAAGCGGCGCTGGTGGCAATGGACGAGCACAACGACGCAACCTACCAGGCGACATGGGACACCGTCCCTGTAGGCGGCGGCACTGTGCCCTACGTGGACTGGATCACCGACTTCAATACCAAGAGCCGCGGCGCCGATGTGTATGTAAACGGCAAGTTCGAGGGGCTGGGTTTGCAGCAGGAGATGGTGCTGGGTGCCAACTATTCCAAACTCACCACCAATGACCAGTGGGCTCGGGCGTCAAATCCCGGTGCGGATATCTTCAACATCGACCACAACCGCCCGCAGCGCGACGCATCGCAATTGTTCAGGGACGGCGCTGCCTCCAAGAGCTGGTATGACATCCGTCAGAAGGGCATCTATGGCACCTGGCGCGTAAAAGTCCTGGACCCGCTGACCCTGATCGTCGGTGCACGCACCAGTTGGTATGACTATTCATACATAGGCCAGGGCGGGTTTGGCGGTGTGTATAACGCAGCCGAGAAAAGCACCACGCAAACCACCGGCAAGGTCACGCCGTATGCAGGCCTGGTCTACGCCCTGAATGATCAATGGTCGGCCTATGCCAGCTATGCCGATGCCTTTGAGCCGCAAACCAACCTGACCACCTCCGGCTCGTTGCTCAAACCTATCGAAGGCAAAAACTACGAACTGGGCATCAAGGGCGAGTTGGCCGAGGGTCGCCTCAACACCTCGTTTGCCATCTTCCGTTACGACCAGGAAAACCGTGGCGTCCAGGACCTGCAAGGGCCGATGAACTGCAATGGTTGGTACTGCTCGGTCGCCTCGGGCAAAGTCCGCAGCCAAGGCTTTGAAGCTACCTTGAGCGGTGAAGTGCTGCCAGGCCTGCAACTGGCCTCCAGTTACACCTACAACACCACAAAATTCCTCAAGGACGACACCTACGAAGGCAAGATCTTCAGCACCTGGACCCCCAAGCACCTGCTCAAGGTCTGGGGCGATTACCAACTGCCGGGTGACTGGCAGAAGTTCAGTGTCGGCGCCGGCGTGACCGCGCAAAGCAGCACCGAAGCCTACGACCGCACCTTCAGCGTGCCGGGCAATGCGCTGTGGGATTCACGGGTGGCTTACAAGATCAATCAGGAATTCACCGTGGCGGCGAACCTGTACAACATGTTCGACAAGAAGTATTACATCCCTGCCTACAACGCGAACTGGGGCAGCAACTACTACGGCGATCCGCGTAATGTGATGTTTACGATGACCTACACGCCGCAGTTCTGATTACATCCGGATATAAAAATGCCCCGCATTCGGCGGGGCATTTTCATGTGTGGCGGTTAGCCCTTACAGCCCATCCAGCATTGCCTTGTTACGTACCGCACCCTTGTCGGCACTGGTCGCCAACAGGGCATAGGCCTTCAAGGCGGTCGTGACTTTGCGCGGGCGCTTCTCCACCGGCTTCCAACCTTTCTTGTCCTGCTCGACCCGGCGCGCTGCCAGCTCTTCATCGCTGATCAACAGGTTGATCGAGCGGTTCGGAATGTCGATCAGGACCTTGTCGCCGTCCTGCACCAGGCCAATCGCACCGCCGGCAGCGGCTTCAGGTGACGCGTGGCCGATGGACAGGCCCGAGGTGCCGCCGGAGAAGCGGCCGTCGGTCAGCAGGGCGCAGGCTTTGCCCAGGCCCTTGGACTTCAGGTACGACGTCGGGTAGAGCATCTCTTGCATACCCGGACCGCCTTTCGGGCCTTCGTAGCGGATGATCACGATGTCGCCTTCTTTCACTTCGTCGGCGAGGATGCCGCGTACCGAGCTGTCCTGGCTTTCGTAGATCTTGGCGCGGCCTTCGAAGACGTGGATGGATTCATCCACGCCGGCGGTTTTCACCACGCAACCGTCGAGGGCAATGTTGCCGTACAGCACGGCCAGGCCGCCTTCCTTGGAGTAGGCGTGCTCGACACTGCGGATGCAGCCGTTTTCACGGTCGGCGTCCAGGGTGTCCCAACGGGTCGACTGGCTGAACGCGGTCTGGGTCGGGATACCGGCCGGGCCAGCCTTGAAGAAGGTGTGCACGGCTTCGTCGTCAGTCAGGGTGATGTCCCACTTGGCGATGCCTTCGGCCAGGGATTTGCTGTGCACGGTCGGCAGGTCGGTGTGCAGCAGGCCGCCACGGGCCAGGGAGCCTAAGATCGAGAAGATCCCGCCGGCGCGGTGCACGTCTTCCATGTGGTACTTCTGGATGTTCGGCGCGACCTTGCATAGTTGCGGCACATGGCGGGACAGGCGGTCGATGTCGCGCAGGTCGAAATCGATCTCGGCTTCCTGGGCCGCAGCCAGCAAGTGCAGGATGGTGTTGGTGGAACCGCCCATGGCGATGTCCAGGGTCATGGCGTTTTCGAACGCCTTGAAGTTGGCGATATTGCGCGGCAATACCGACTCATCGTTCTCGCCGTAGTAGCGCTTGCACAGCTCGACGATGGTGCGGCCGGCCTGCAGGAACAGCTGTTCGCGGTCGCTGTGGGTGGCCAGGGTCGAACCGTTGCCCGGTAATGCCAGGCCGAGGGCTTCGACCAGGCAGTTCATCGAGTTGGCGGTGAACATGCCGGAGCACGACCCGCAGGTCGGGCAGGCGCTGCGCTCGTATTCCGCAACCTTCTCGTCAGAAGCGCTGGAATCGGCGGCGATGACCATGGCGTCGACCAGGTCCAGGCCATGGGAGGCGAGCTTGGTCTTGCCGGCTTCCATCGGGCCGCCGGAGACGAAGATCACCGGGATGTTCAGGCGCAGGGCGGCCATCAGCATGCCGGGGGTGATCTTGTCGCAGTTCGAGATGCAGACGATGGCGTCGGCGCAGTGGGCGTTGACCATGTACTCCACGGAGTCGGCGATGATCTCGCGGCTCGGCAGCGAGTACAGCATGCCGTCATGGCCCATGGCGATGCCGTCGTCCACGGCGATGGTGTTGAATTCCTTGGCTACACCGCCAGCGCGCTCGATCTCGCGGGCGACCAGTTGGCCCAGGTCCTTGAGGTGCACGTGGCCCGGTACGAACTGGGTGAACGAGTTGGCAATGGCAATGATCGGCTTCTTGAAGTCGTCATCTTTCATCCCTGTGGCACGCCACAGTGCGCGGGCGCCGGCCATGTTGCGGCCGTGGGTGGATGTTTTCGAGCGGTAATCAGGCATTGGAGCACTCCGGGCGGCTAATCGGTATCAAAGGGGAGTGAGCTTCTATTGACGTCTGGAACACCCGAAAAATGGCACTGGTGTCCGGAAGTTGCCGCAAACGTGACGGGATCGCCGTGCGCATTGGCCTTGAGCTCATAAACCCGCCGGGGGATGACTGGCGATGAATAGGGCCGATTCTACACCGTCTTCCTGTAGGAGCGAGGGGGACGCCTAGTTCTTGCTCGCGAAAAACGTAAACGATAACGCAGCGCTATCAGGTAGTTCGTGTCGCCGATGAGTTTTTCGCGAGCAAGAACTAGGCGTCCCCCTCGCTACTACACAGGCAAGACATATTCAGAACCACTGTTTAAAGGCCTTTGGATGTTGTGCCTCCTACCGTTTCTCTTCCAATCACAGAAGAGGACGACGGAATGTCCACGCAACAAAATGCCTATCGGCTACGCATCGGGCGCTATTCAGAATCGGGCCGCGTGTACCTGATCACGGCTGTTACCTACCAACGACAATCAATTTTTCAGGACTGGCGCACGGGTCGCCTGCTCGTCAGCGAATTCAGGAAAGCTCAGGAAGACGGTGAGGCTACCTCGCTGGCCTGGGTCGTGATGCCTGACCATTTTCATTGGCTGGTCGAACTGCACAATGGCGACTTGCCAAGGTTGATGCGAATAACCAAGTCGCGAAGTGCCCGCGCGATAAACAGTGCGAGGGGTTCCTACGGGACGCTTTGGCAAAAAGGCTATTTCGATCGGGCACTGCGTCGTGAGGAAGACTTGAAAGCAATGGCCCGCTATATCGTCGCGAATCCTTTGCGTGCTGGTCTGGTCGAGCACATTGGTCAGTACCCGCTATGGGATGCCATCTGGATATGACGCACCTTCACTTGTAGGAGCGAGCTTGCTCGCGAAGAACGTCAACGATAACGCAGCGCTATCAGGTAGCCCGCGTCGTGTATGAGTTTTTCGCGAGCAAGCTCGCTCCTACAGGGGAAAGCGTGAGTGCCCGCTCCGTAAATTAGTCAACCAGCCCCAGAGGCTGAACACGATGAAGCTGACCGCGATGGTCAGCAGCAGATGCGTTCCGGTTTGTGCCAAGGCCGCACTGCTGATGGCGGCCGTGAGGAACATGATGCTGTTCCCGGCCGATGCAGCGGTGCCCGCGCTCCTTGAGAACAGCCGCATCGCCGCCGAAATCGCCGCCGGACGAACCAGGGTGACGGCCAGGGCGCTGATCAGTATCGGGATCAGCAGAGTCAAGGTGGTGATGGCTTCAAAAATAATGATCAACGTCAGCAACACACCCGCGACGAGCAATAGTCCAAGACCGATATTGATTTGCCGGGACAGCGCCATGCGTTTTTGCAGGTACGAGGCAGCAACGCCGCCGAGCAGGTAGGCCAGGCCGTACACCATCAGCACCAGCGCATATTGGTATTCGGACAGCTTCAGCGCATCCATGAAAATCAGCGGCGTCACGCTGATCAAGGCGAAGTAGCAGGCAAATACCAGGGCGGCGATCCACCAATAGCGCAGGAAGTCCCGATTGCGCGCCACGGCCTTGAGTGTGCCGATGATGGATACCGGTTCGCGGTGTGGGCTGGAGGACTTCGACGGCAGGATACAGAGCGCATGGATCAACATGCCCGATGCCATCAGCGCAAACCCATAGAAGCTCCCTTGCCAGTCGAAGGTGGTTTGCAGCCAGGAGCCGATCAGCGGCGACAGCGCGACAAACGAGCCGCTCAGGGTCATGTAATAGAGGCGCACCCGGGCTCGGTCCTGTTCGTCGAACAGGTCTTCCACCAGTGCATGGCCCAGTACGAAGAAGCCGCAGCCCATGGCCTGGACCGTGCGGAACAGCAGGAAGGTCAGGTAATCCGGCGCCATGGCGCAACCTATCGCCCCGAGGATCGACAGCGTGATACAGCCGAGCAGGACTTCCTTGCGCCCCCATTTATCCGAAAGCGGACCGGCGAGCAGTTGGGAGATGGAAAAGACCAGGGTGAACAGGCTGATGGACAGTGCGATGTCTGCGCTGGGCGTGTCGAACCGGGCGGACAGGGCGGGGAAAGACGGGAGCAGGATATTGATCGGGAAAAAGCTGATCAGTGAAATGCAGGTGATGAGGATGAAGCGGGAGAGGGTGGGCCCAGACATTGTTTTTGTTTTCCGGAGTAAAACCAGAAACCGATACTAGTCTGCGAAAAGTGGAATTCAATCAAAACTACTGTGGGAGGCTTCCCGTAGCAATGTAGGAGCGAGCTTGCTCGCGAAGAACGTCAACGATAACGCAGCGCTATCAGGTAGCCCGCGTTGTATATGCGTTTTTCGCGAGCAAGCTCGCTCCTACAGAGGGTTCACGTCTTAGCTATTGGGCAACAACCGGCACGTAATGCTCTTGATATACCGCGTCTCGACAATCGCCGGATGCACCGGATGATCCGGGCCCTGGCCGCCACGTTCCAGCATCTGGATATTGCGGTCCAGATGGCGGGCGCTGGTCAGCAGGATGTTCTGCAGGTCGTCTTCCGGCAGGTGCATGGAGCACGAGGCGCTGACCAGGATGCCGTCCTTGCTGAGCAGGCGCATGGCTTGCTCGTTCAGGCGGCGGTAGGCGCCTTCGCCGTTTTTCATGTCTTTCTTGCGTTTGATGAAGGCCGGTGGGTCGGCGACGATCACGTCGAAGCGTTCTTCGCTGGCTTTCAATTCCTTGAGGGCTTCGAAGACGTCGCCTTCGATGCAGGTCATCTTCTCGGCAACGCCATTCAGCGCGGCGTTGCGCTCCACGCCATCGAGGGCGAAGGCCGAGGCATCGACGCAGAACACTTCACTGGCGCCGAAGGCCGCGGCCTGCACGCCCCAGCCGCCGATGTAGCTGTACAGGTCGAGTACGCGTTTGCCTTTGGCGTATGGGGCCAGGCGCGCGCGGTTCATGCGGTGGTCGTAGAACCAGCCGGTTTTCTGGCCCTGGATCACCGGGGCTTCGAATTTCACGCCGTTTTCTTCCAGTGCGACCCACTCCGGCACCAGGCCGAACACGGTTTCGACGTAGCGGTTGAGGCCTTCGGCGTCGCGCGCGGCGGAGTCGTTCTTGAACAGGATGCCGCTCGGCTTGAGCACTTGGGTCAGGGCGGCGATCACGTCGTCTTTATGGGCTTCCATGGTCGCCGAGGCGATCTGAACTACCAGGATATCGCCGAAACGGTCGACCACCAGGCCCGGCAGCAGGTCGGAATCGCCGTAGACCAGGCGGTAGAACGGCTTGTCGAACAGGCGATCACGCAGGGACAGGGCGACGTTGATGCGGTGCACCAGCAGCGACTTGTCCAGTGGCAACTTGATGTCGCGCGACAGCAGGCGTGCGCAGATCAGGTTGTTCGGGCTCATGGCCACGATGCCCAGGGTCTTGCCGCCGGCCGCTTCCAGGATGGCCTGGTCGCCCGCCTGGAAGCCGTGCAGAGGGGTGGCCGCCACATCGATTTCGTTGCTGTAGACCCACAGGTGGCCGTTGCGCAAACGACGATCGGCGTTGGCTTTGAGACGCAGGCTTGGCAGGGACATGACGTCGCTCCGGAAAAAAGAGCGGGAGTATACCTTGTTATGTAGGAAATGGCCGGACTGCCGGATGTGCGGGGAGGTGTCAGCCGGGGGGAGATAAGGGTTAGAATCCCCACCTAGCCCAGAGTGTGTACTTATGTCCCAAGAGCTTTCCGCCGAACAGATCCAGCAGGCCCTCCAAGGCATCAGCGTGCCGCCCCAGCCGCAAATCATGGTGGATTTGCAGATGGAGCAGTACATGCCCGACCCGGACCTGGAAGTGATCGCGCGGTTGATCTCCCAGGACCCGGGCCTCTCCGGCGCGCTGCTGAAGATCGTCAACTCGTCCTATTACGGCCTGAGCAACAAGATCGCCTCGATCCAGCGCGCGGTGAACCTGCTGGGCAGCCGCTCGATCATCAACCTGATCAACGCCCTGTCGATCAGGGGCGAGATGAGCGACGACACCATCGTCACCCTCAACCGCTTCTGGGACACCGCCCAGGACGTGGCCATGACCTGCCTCACCCTGGCCAAGCGCACCGGCGCCCAGGCGGTGGACGAGGCCTATGCCCTGGGGCTGTTCCACGACTGCGGCGTGCCGCTGATGCTCAAGCGTTTCCCCAACTACATGACGGTGCTCGAAGAGGCCTACGCCAACGCCGGCCCCGACTGCCGCGTGGTCGACACCGAAAACAATGCGTTCAACACCAACCATGCGGTGGTCGGCTACTACACCGCCAAGTCCTGGCGCCTGCCGGAGCATGTGACCGACGCCATCGCCAACCACCACAATGCCCTGGCGATCTTCAGCGATGAGACGTCGCGCAATCCTCAGTTGAAGAACCTGCTGGCGATCCTGAAGATGGCCGAGCACATCTGCTCGTCCTGCCGCGTGCTGGGCAACCAGTCGGTGGACCATGAGTGGAATGCCATCGGCCACCTGGTGCTGGACTACGTGGGCCTGTCGGACTACGACTTCGAAAGCCTGAAGTTGTCGATCCGCGAACTGGGCGCGCACTGATCCCCCCTTCACGAGGTACACATGCCCGAGTTACCAGAAGTCGAAACCACCCGGCGTGGGATTGCGCCGCACCTGGAAGGCCAGCGGGTCAGTCGCGTGGTGGTGCGTGAGCGGCGCCTGCGCTGGCCGATCCCGGAAGACCTGGATGTGCGCCTGTCCGGCCAGCGCATCGTGCTGGTGGAGCGGCGGGCCAAGTACCTGTTGATCAATGCCGAAGTGGGCACCTTGATCAGCCATCTGGGCATGTCGGGCAACTTGCGCCTGGTCGAGGTCGGCATGCCGGCGGCCAAGCATGAACATGTGGATATCGAGTTGGAGTCCGGCCTGGCCCTGCGCTACACCGACCCTCGGCGTTTCGGCGCGATGCTCTGGAGCCAGGACCCGCACAACCATGAACTGCTGATTCGCCTGGGGCCGGAGCCGTTGACCGAGCTGTTTGACGGTGAGCGGTTGTTCCAGCTGTCCCGCGGCAAGTCGATGGCGGTGAAACCGTTCATCATGGATAACGCGGTGGTGGTGGGCGTAGGCAATATCTATGCGACTGAGGCGTTGTTTGCGGCGGGGATTGATCCACGTCGCGCGGCCGGCGGCATTTCACGCGGGCGTTATTTGAAGCTGGCGATCGAGATCAAGCGCATTCTGGCGGCGGCAATCGAGCGTGGCGGCACCACGCTGCGGGACTTTATCGGTGGCGATGGGCAGCCGGGGTATTTCCAGCAGGAGTTGTTCGTCTACGGCCGCGGTGGCGAGGCGTGCAAGGTTTGCGGGACTGAACTGCGCAATGTGGTGCTGGGGCAGCGGGCGAGTGTGTTTTGCCCTAGATGCCAGAGCTGATTGCTGGGTGATGACTGATATGGCCATCGGGGGCTTGCCCCCGATGAGCATAAGTATCTACACAACTTCAGTAGGATAACGCGTAGCAGCTGTCGAGCCTTGGCGAGGCTGCGTTTGCGGCGTGTCTGACACACCGCCGACGCAGCCTCGCCAAGGCTCGACAGCTGCTACGCAGGGGGCTCGGCTCAAGATGTGTAGATACTTATGCCCCGATGAGGCCCTGATAGGCGCTGAAGAACCTCAAGCCTTACCGGTAATCTTCCGGTACTTCTCCATCAACTGCTCTTCCGTCTCCGGATGGGCTTCATCCAGCGGAATGCAATCCACCGGGCACACTTGCTGGCACTGTGGCTCGTCGTAGTGACCGACGCACTGGGTGCACAGGTTGGGGTCGATCACGTAGATCTCTTCGCCCTGGGAGATGGCGGCGTTCGGGCACTCGGGTTCGCAGACGTCGCAATTGATGCAATCGTCGGTGATGATCAAGGACATGGAAACTCCTGCCAGGGCTGTCAGCCAAGGCATCTGAAAACTAATGCGCGCAATTGTGCCGCATTGGCGCCCGCAGTGCGAGCTGTGGTGAGCGGGGCAAGCCCGCTCACCACATTACTTCTTGAAGCGCAGCGTCAGCGCATCAGCCACGGCCGGATGCACGAACTTGGTGATATCCCCGCCCAAAGCGGCAATTTCACGGACCAACGTCGAGGAAATGAACGAATAACGTTCCGACGGCGTGAGGAACAGGCTTTCCACGTCCGGCGCCAGTTGGCGGTTCATGTTGGCCAGCTGGAATTCGTATTCGAAGTCCGACACCGCGCGCAGGCCACGCAGGAACACATTGGCGTTCTGCTCCTTGGCGAAATGCGCGAGCAACGTGGAAAAGCCCACCACTTCCACGTTGGGCAGGTGCTTGGTGACCTCACGCGCCAGCTCCACGCGCTGTTCCAGGGGGAACAGCGGGTTTTTCTTGGGGCTGGCCGCGACTGCGATGATCACATGGTCGAACAAACGAGAGGCGCGTTCGACCAGATCGCCATGGCCTTTGGTAATCGGGTCGAAGGTACCTGGGTACAACACTCGGTTCATCGCGTCGTCCTGGCGGAGTCCGTTGGGGAACCGGATGGTATCGCAGCCATCCCGGTCGGCCAAGTCAACTTATGCATAAGAAAGCCGTATAGACACCGCGAATGGCGTGTTTTTTCACGCTGTTTTCAGACGTTCGGCCAAGGCTGTCGCCAGTTGAGCGGTTAATCCGTACACCGATAATTGCGGGTTGGCCCCAATACTGGTGGGGAATAACGAACCGTCGTGGATCGACAGGTTGCGCAATTGGTGATGCCGGCCAAGGCTGTCAGCCACCGCGTTTTTGGGATCTTCGCCCATGGCACAGCCGCCCATCACATGGGCGCTGCCCAGGGTTGTCCGGTGCAATTCCAGATTCAAACCCTCAATGACGCTGCGTGCCTCGGCCAAGGTGTTCACGAACCGTGCGTCATGGTGCATGGGCTTGACCGATTTGGCGCCCGCCGCGAACTGGATTTCGGCCATGCTGTGGAAGGCCCGGCGCAGGCCGTCCCAGGCATAGGGTGAGACCTGATAGTCGAGCACCGGCGTACCGTCACCGCGTAAGTCCACGCTGCCGCCCTGGCTGTCGGGGTGAAAGCCGTCACGCAACAGCGCGAGCATGGCGTGGGTATGGGGCAATTGGCCCATGTCCAGGGCGTTCTGCGTGCCATAGCCGCCGAACAAGGTGCTGGCTAAGCCTGGGTGCAGGGGCGGTGCTTCCAGCTTGTAGGACATTTTGCCGGTGGTGCCGTCCTGCCATTGGAAGTGGTCGGAATAGATCGACTGCGGCGCGCCGTAGAACGGGTTGATCACCTCATCGAACAGCCCGGCGGAGAAATTCACCAGGTGCAAAAAGGTTCGCTTGCCCAGCCGCGAATGCGGGTCGGGGGCGCCCGAGCGCAGCAACAGTGCCGGGCTATTGATGCCGCCGCCCGACAGCACGTAATGCTTGGCCTTTACGGTGATCTTGCGCCCGGTAGGCGCCACGCAACGCTCGTCCATCGCCACACATTCCAGGCTGCTGATGGTGTCGCCGCTGTATTTGAGGTGCTCGGCGCGCGCCAGGTAGAGCAGTTCACCGCCTTTTTCCAGGGTGGACGGAATGGTGGTCACCAGCATCGACTGCTTGGCGTTGACCGGGCAGCCCATGCCGCAATAACCCAGGTTGAAGCAGCCACGGACGTTGCGCGGGATCACATGCCAGCTGTAGCCGAGCTTTTCGCAGCCTTTGCGGATCACATCATTGTTGGCATTCGGGGGGATGGCCCACGGTGCGATGCCCAGGCGCTGCTCCATCTTTTCGAACCACGGTGCCATCTCTGCACTGCTGTGGCCTTTTACCGCGTACTCGCTGGCCCAATGGCTGAGGGTGGCGTCCGGGGTGCGGAAGCTGGAGGTCCAGTTGATCAGCGTGGTACCGCCCACCGCGCGGCCTTGCAGGATGGTGATGGCGCCGTCCTTGCTCATGCGGCCGATACCTTCCTGATACAGGCTGGCGTAGGCCTCGTCCTCCAGCAGCTTGAAGTCGCTGCTGGTCTTGAGCGGGCCTTCTTCGATCAACAGCACTTTGTAGCCGGCGGCGCTGAGGATCTCGGCAGTGGTGCCGCCACCGGCGCCGCTGCCGATGATGGCCACGTCGGCCTCCAGGGTCAGGTCGCTGTCGAGGGCGGCGCCATTGTGGGTTTTCCAGCCGCGGGCCAGGCCGTCGCGGAACAGATCGGGTACGGGCATCAGGGTCGTCTCTTGTTTTTATTGTGAGGGATGCAAATCAGATCTTCGGCGGGCCGGGGTAGCCGCAATGCGCCCAGGCGGCGGGCCGGAAGTACCAGGCCATGATCACCAGCTTGAGCAGCGAGCCCTGGCCCATGCGCAGCAGGTTCAGGTAGCTGTTTTCCCAGCGGTGCAGGAAGTTGCGGATCTGCTCCGCGCTGGCGTTTTCCCAACTGCCCCAGATGCCGGTCAACGGGCCACGCGTAATGCCCATGCCGAGCACATCGAACAACTGTTGGGTGAGCTTGAACATCTCCGGCGACAGGTGCTGCAGGCTGTAGTCGAGTTTTTTCAGCGTGTCTTCAATCCCGGCGACCACATCCTGGGCGCTGGCCACGCCTTCGAGCAGCACCGGGATCACCGCGCGCAGAAACGGCAGGTCACTGCTGCGCAACATGGCAAAGCCGCTGGCCGGGGTGCTGCTGGAGCAGCCGCTGAGGCTGGCGCCCAATCCGGCCGTGGCCAGGAAGGCGCTGGCACACAGACCGATTTTCAAGACGCCGCGCCGTGATAGCGCGGGTGAATCCGTGAGGCTAGGGTTCATTGTTATTGTTATCCCGTGGGTGGCGGTGTCAGCGGACAAACAACTTCTGGATCAGTTTCTGGATCGATTTGCCGTAGGGCGGGTAGATCAATTTCGCCGCGTTCAGGCGCTGTTTCACCAGCACGCCCTTGGCCTTGCTGAACGTCAGGAACCCTTCATGGCCGTGGTAGTGGCCCATGCCCGACGGGCCGATGCCGCCAAAGGGCATGTCGTCCTGGGCCACGTGCAGGAGGGTGTCGTTCAGGCAGACACCGCCGGAATGGGTCTCATGGAGGACCCGGTCCTGCTCGCGCTTGTTGTAGCCGAAGTAATACAGGGCCAGCGGGCGAGGGCGCTGGTTGATGTAGGCAAAGGCTTGGTCGATGCCGCGATAAGGCACGATCGGCAGCACCGGGCCGAAGATTTCGTCCTGCATCACGGTCATGTCATCGCTGACATTCAGCAGCAGGCTATGGGCCATGCGCCGTGCCTGGCCCTGGTCGTACAGCCGGATCAGGGTGGCGCCCTTGTCGGTGGCGTCCTTGACGTAGGCATTGAGCCGGGCCAATTGACGCTCATTGATGATGGCGGTGTAGTCCGGGTTGTCGGCCAGCGTCGGATAAAACCCGCGAACCGCCTTGCTGTAGGCCTCGACGAAACCCTCCACGCGGTCCTCCGGCACCAGCACGTAGTCCGGGGCCACGCAGGTTTGCCCGGCGTTCAAGGCTTTACCGAAGGCGATGCGTTCGGCGGCGTCCTTGAGCGGTACGTCGGCGGAGACAATGGCCGGCGACTTGCCGCCCAGTTCCAGGGTGACTGGCGTGAGGTGTTCGGCAGCGGCGCGCATCACGTGCTTGCCAATACTGGTCGCGCCGGTAAACAGCAGGTGATCGAAGCGCAGCTTGGAAAACGCCATGCCCACCTCGGCCTCGCCGAGCACCACGCACACCAGGTCCTCGGGGAAAACCCTCGCCAGTAACGCCTTGAGCAGTTCGCCGGTAGCGGGCGTGGATTCGCTGAGCTTGAGCATCACCCGGTTGCCTGCCGCCAACGCACCGACCAGTGGGCCGATGGCCAGGTACAGCGGGTAGTTCCACGGCACGATCACGCCGACCACGCCCAGGGGTTGGTAAATGACTTTGGCTGACGCGGGTTGGAAGGCCAGGCCTACAGCGCGGCGGGAAGGTTTCATCCAGCCTTTTAGGTGTTTGCTGGCGTAGTGAATGCCATGCAGGCTGGGCATCAGTTCGGCGAACAGGGTTTCGTCGGCGCTGCGCTGGCTGAAATCCTGGGTGATCGCATGGATCAGTGCCTGGCGCTCGTCACTGAGCACATCCCGCAAGGCCTTGAGCCACTGCTGGCGCTGTGCAGCT
Organism: Pseudomonas sp. AM8; assembly: GCF_036346475.1. Classification (NCBI taxonomy): domain Bacteria; kingdom Pseudomonadati; phylum Pseudomonadota; class Gammaproteobacteria; order Pseudomonadales; family Pseudomonadaceae; genus Pseudomonas; species Pseudomonas sp. AM8. The sequence goes on along the minus strand of NZ_JAOTNX010000004.1, from coordinate 285,456 downwards.
GGCGGCATCGGGTTGGCGGCGTAGGCGCGGCGTTGGGCGTCGAACAGGTCCTGGAGTTGATCCAGCGCCTGGGCATCTTGCAGGTAGGCAACGTTGGCAGACATGGCGCAGCACCGATTGTTATTGGTCTGCGTGGATTTTTAGAGTCATTACTCTAAATTGTCAAATAACATTGCAGCAACATGCAGATTTATCCTGGCAAGGATAGGCCGTAAGATGCCCTATCACGTGTACAGAAGCTGATTCCCCTATGGCACCACGAGTAAAGACCAGCGAGCGTATTGTGCAAACCAGCCTGGAGCTTTTTAACCAGCAGGGCGAGCGCAGTATCAGCACCAACCATATCGCCGCCCATATGGAAATTTCGCCGGGCAACCTGTACTACCACTTCCCCAACAAGCAAGCGATCATCTCCGTGCTGTTTCGCGAATATGAAGCGTTGGTGGACAGTTTCCTGCGTCCGCCCCAGGGGCGTGCAATGGTCGTGGAGGACAAGCGCTTTTATCTCCAGGCCGTACTGGCCGGCATGTGGCGCTACCGTTTTCTGCACCGCGACCTTGAACACCTGCTGGAGAGCGACCCGGACCTGGCCACCGGCTATCGGCGTTTTTCCCAGCGTTGCCTGATCCAGGGCGGCGCCATCTACCAGGGGTTTGTCGATGCAGGCATCCTGAACATGGACCCGGTGCAAACCGAAGCCCTGACCCTCAATGCCTGGATCATCCTCACCTCCTGGGTGCGTTTCCTGTGCACCACCAATGAAAATTCCGCCCACCTGAGCGCCGAAGCCATCAAGCGCGGGGTGTATCAGGTGCTGGTGCTGGAGGCGGGCTTTGTCACGCCCCAGGCAAAAGAGGCGGTGGATGCATTGTTCAAAGAATTTTACGTGCCGTTGAACCAGGCACTGGAAGACGTGAAGTAGGACCTTTCCCGAATCTGTTCACAGGAGTCCATCATGCCGCTTGCCCAACTGATCAGCCCCCAGCAATTGGCCGAGCGCCAGACGTCGGCGGGGTTGGTGATCCTGGATTGCCGTTTTGCCTTGGAAGACCCGGATTACGGGCGTTGCAGCTACGCTGAAGGGCATATCGACGGTGCGCAATATGCCGACCTGGAGCGCCATCTCAGCGGGCCGGTGATCAAAGGTGTGACCGGTCGTCACCCGTTACCGGCGGCGGGCACCTTCGCCGAGCAACTGCGGGCCTGGGGTATCCATGCTGACACCGTTATCGTGCTGTATGACGACGGCCCTGGCGCTTATGCGGCTCGTGCCTGGTGGCTGCTGGCCTGGCTGGGCAAGCGTGACGGTGTGTTTATCCTGGACGGCGGCCTCAAGGCCTGGCATGCCGCGGGTTTCCCGTTGAGCCTGGATGCGCCGGTAATCGAGCGTGGGACTTTCGATGGCACGCCGGACAATCACTTGCTGCTGGATGCCGAACATCTGCAAAAACGCCTGGGCCAACCCGGCCTGACCCTGATCGATGCCCGCGCTCAAGCGCGTTTTCGCGGCGAGGTGGAGCCTATCGACCCCATTGCCGGGCATATCCCCGGTGCGCAATGTGCGGCGTTCAACGAAAACCTGGGCAGTGACGGGCGTTTCCTCCCGGCCGAGCAACTCAAGCAGCGCTTCGCCGCGCAGTTGCAGGGGCGCTCGCCGGAGGAACTGGTGGCGTATTGCGGCTCGGGCGTGACGGCCTGCCACAACCTGTTCGCCCTGAGCCTGGCGGGTTACCCGTTGGGCAAGTTGTATGCGGGGTCGTGGAGCGAGTGGATTACCGATCCGACGCGGGCAATCGCTACGGGGGACTGAGTTCCCGGTCGTGTAAACCCAATCCGAATGTGGGAGGGGCCTGCCCCTCTCACATGTTTAACCGTGTCGTGCCAATAACCATTGCGGTATGCGCCGCTCCAGGTAGTAGCCTGGGCGTTTCAGCGAGCCATCGACGAAGCCCACGTGCCCGCCCTTGGCCGTCAGCTCAAACTCGGTGCACGCCGACAGCTCACTGGCCTCGGGCAAGCTGTGGGCAAACACGAACGGGTCGTCGGCCGCCTGGATAATCAGCGTCGGTGTGCGGATCGCGCCCAGGTAGTAGCGACTCGACGCGCGACGGTAATAGTCCTCGGCACTCAAGAACCCATGCAGCGGCGCGGTGACCCGGCCGTCGAAGTCCCAGAAGGTGCGCATCTTCTCCAGCGAGCCAAGCGCTTCTAGGGTTTTCAGCCCGTCCGCGCGGCCATCCTGTAAAAAACGGCTTTGTTTGACGCGGATATACGTGAGCATTTCACTCATGAAGTGCTTTTGATAAATCCGCGAGAAACCTATCCCGATCCGGTCTGCACACTGATCCAGGCGAAATGGCACCGACACCGCCGCTGCGCCTTGCAGCCCGGACGCCTCGCCGGTTTCCCCCAGGTGCTTGAGCAGCACATTGCCCCCCAGCGAATAACCCACCGCATACAGCGGCGCCAACGGCCGCTTGGCGCGCAGGTGCGCAATCGCGGCGGCCAGGTCTTCGCTGGCGCCGGAGTGATAGCTGCGCGCCAGCAGGTTGGGCTCGCCCGAACAGCCGCGCCAGTTCAAGGCCGCACTGGCCCAGCCTTGGGCGCCGAGGACTTTTTGCAGGCCGGCCACATAGGGGGAATTGGATGAGCCGGTCAGCCCATGCAGCACCAGCACCAACGGCGCCTGCGCGTCATGCGGGCCATGCCAGTCGAGGTCGAGAAAGTCGCCGTCTTCCAGCCACAGGCGTTCGCGTTGGCGTTCGATATGGGTAGTCGGCCGCCACAGCGGCCCCCACAGCGTTTGCAGGTGAGGGTTGCCGAGGCCGAAGGCGGGGGTGAACTGGTCGGAGGACGGTGTCATGACACTCTCAGTTTTGAGCTAACTCACTGTCTGTGGTGAGCGGGCTTGCTCACCACAGATTTTAAGCGACGCTTTCGACCAATCGATGCCACAACGCGTAATACACACGACCGGATTTCTGCTCCCGGTGCAGGCGCCAGGCGCCCGGCAAGCCCAGGGTAGACGGCGCGGTCTCGCTTTCAGTGTAGATCCACGCGTCCGGTGCCAGCCATTGGCGCTCTTCGAGCAAGGCGCACACGGACGGCAACAGGTTCTGGTTGAACGGTGGGTCGAGGAACACCACGTCGTAGGCACTGGGCGCCTGGGTTTCCAGGTAGCGCAGGGCGTCGGCGGTCTGCACCTGGCCATTGGTGCAGCGCAGGGTGCCCAGGTGTTCCTTGAGGCTGGACACCGCGACATTGCTGGCATCCAGCGCCTGGGCCTGGGCCGCGCCACGGGATAGCGCCTCCAGGAACAGCGCGCCACTGCCGGCGAACGGGTCCAGCACCTTGGCGCCAGCAATGTACGGCGCCAGCCAGTTGAACAGGGTTTCACGTACGCGGTCCGGCGTCGGGCGCAGGCCCACGACGTCGGGGAAGCTCAGCTTGCGGCTGCCCCATTCGCCGCCAATGATGCGCAGCTGGCCCACACCGTTATGCACGTTGTGGACAGGTTTTTTCGGGCGAGATGAACTGGCCATTAATGCTCCGGAACCCCGAGCGGCTGCTCGGCAGGTTTATCAGTGGGGGGCGGTAGTGGCTTTTGCGCAGTCGTTGGGCCGGCGGTCACGATGACCATCTTGTCGGCGCTCAAGTGTTTGTTCAAGGCCGCCTTGACCTGCTCTACGGTCAGGGCCTGGGATTGTTTCATGAAATCTTCCAGATAGCTCAGCGGCAGGTTGTAGAAACCCATGGCGCCCAGCTGCCCGACGATGTCGGCGTTGCTGGCGGTGGACAACGGGAAGCTGCCGGCCAGCTCGCGCTTGGCGTCATCCAGTTCCTTTTGCGTCGGGCCGGTCTTGAGGTAGTCGGCCAGCACGTCTTCGACCAGGCGCAGGGTGCCGCCGCTCATTTCGGCGCGGGTCTGCAGGTTGATCATGAACGGGCCACGCACTTGCATCGGCGAGAAACCGGAGTAAACACCGTAGGTCAGGCCGCGTTTTTCGCGCACTTCGCTCATCAAACGGGTGCCGAAGCCGCCGCCGCCGAGGATCTGGTTGCCCAGGGACAGGGCTGCGTAGTCCGGGTCGGCGCGGTCGATACCCAATTGGGCGAACAGCAGGTGAGTCTGTTTGGACGGGAACTCGATATGGCTCAGGCCGGCCTTGGGCTCGGTCGGCTGGGCGATCTTCGCCATGGCCGGGCCCTTGGGCAGCGCAGCCGACACCTTGGCCGTCATCGCTTCGGCTTCGGCGCGGGTCAAGTCGCCGACCACGGCAATCACCGCATTACCCGCCGCATAAGCCTTGGCGTGGAACGCCTGCAGCTGCGCGAGGGTAATCTTCGGAACGCTTTGCGGCGTGCCTTCGCTCGGGTGAGCGTAGGGGTGATCGCCGTACAGGCGCTTGAACAGCTCCAGGCTCGCCAGTTTGCCGGGGTTCTGCTTCTGGTATTCAAAGCCGGCGAGGATCTGGTTCTTGATCCGCGCCAGGGAGTCGGCGGGGAAGGTCGGTTTGCCGATCACCTCGTCAAACAGCGCCAGGGCGGCGTCGCGTTTAGCGCTGTCGCTCAGGCTGCGCAGGGACACCAGCGCCATATCGCGATAAGCGCCATTGCCAAAGTCGGCGCCCAGGCCTTCAAAACCACTGGCAATCTGGCTCACATCCTTGCCCGGTACACCTTCGTTGAGCATGGCGTTGGTCATCAGCGCCAGGCCCGGCACGTTGCCGTCCTGGCTGCTGCCGGCGGCGAACAGGATGCGCATGTCGAACATCGGCAGTTCATGGGCTTCGACAAACAGCACCTTGGCGCCTTCGGCGGTGGTCCAGGTTTGCACGTCGAGCTTGCGGTTGGTCGGCGCCTTGCCGTCCAGCTCCGCCAGGGATTGCAGTTTGTTGGCCGATTGAGCCTTGTCCAGCGCCTGGCTGGCAACGGACTCACTCGGGCGCAGGAAATACACGGCGCTCGCCGCGACCAGGGTCACGGCGATCAGGCCCGGCAGGATCAGGCGGCTGCTTTTGCGATCACTCATGAGCGGTCTCCTCAGGCAAAACATGGGCGACGCTCAGACGTTCGCGGGTGAAATAGGTGCGCGCGGCCTTCTGGATATCTTCCGGGGTCACGCTTTGCAGGTCGGCCAGTTCGGTGTCCATGAGTTTCCAGGACAGGCCCACGGTTTCCAGGGAGCCAATGGCCGTGGCCTGGCTGGTGATGGAATCGCGTTGGTACACCAGGCCGGCGATGACCTGGGCACGGATGCGTTCCAGTTCTTCGGCGGTCGGTGGCTTGGCCTTCAGCTCTTCCAGCAGGCGCCACAGGCCGGCTTCGGCTTGGGCAACGGTCTTTTTCTTCTGCTGGTTCGGGGTGGCCGAAAGGGTGAACAGGCTGTCGCCCCGGGTGTAGGCGTCGTAGTTGGTGGACGCGGCGGATACCAGCTCTTCGCCACGCTCCAGTTGCTCGGAGATCCGTGCGCTGTAGCCACCGTCCAGCAGGGCCGAGATCAGGCGCAGGGCCTGGACCGAACGCTTGTCTTCGGCGGTGGCCAGGCCAGGTACGTTGAAGCCCAGGATCACGCTCGGCAATTGGGTCTGCACATGCATCGTCAGCAGGCGCTCGCCGGGCTCGGCCAGCTCCATCGGAATCTTGGCGGGCGGTACGTCACGCTTGGGGATCGGGCCGAAGTAGCGCTGGGCGAGGTTTTTTACCTCGTCCGGGGTGACGTCGCCGACCACCACCAACGTGGCGTTGTTCGGTACATACCAGGACTGGTACCAGTGGCGCAGCTCCTCGACCTTCATGCGGTCGAGGTCGGCCATCCAGCCGATGGTCGGGGTGTGATAGCCGCTGGCCGGGAAGGCCATCGCCTTGAAGCGCTCGAAGGCCTTGGACATGGGATTGTCGTCGGTGCGCAGGCGGCGTTCTTCCTTGATCACCTCGATTTCGCGGCTGAACTCGTCGGCCGGCAGGCGCAGGCTGGCCATGCGGTCGGCTTCCAGCTCAAAGGCAACGCCCAGGCGGTCACGGGCCAGCACCTGGTAGTAGGCGGTGTAGTCATCACTGGTGAAGGCGTTTTCTTCGGCGCCCAGGTCACGCAGGATCAGCGAGGCTTCGCCGGGGCCGACCTTGGCGCTGCCCTTGAACATCATGTGCTCCAGGGCGTGGGACAAACCGGTCTGGCCCGGGGTTTCGTAGCTCGAACCGACCTTGTACCAGACCTGGGAAACCACCACCGGCGCGCGATGGTCTTCGCGCACGACCACCTTGAGGCCGTTATCCAGGGTGAATTCATGGGTGGGTTGTGGGTCGGCAGCCAAGGCTGAAAGGGGCAGACAAACTGTGCTGAACAGCAGGCCTGCGGCGTGGCGGGCTAGAGCATTCATTCGTTTTTAAACCTGTTGGGCTGCCCGCTTGGTCTTAGCGTCGGCGGGCGAGGAGGTGCTAGGATACTGATCCGACCTAGGGACGGCCACTATGGCTGTCTTGTTAAGGCCCTATTTAGGCCTTACAAAATGTTGCGCATGAACGAGCTGGCTAAAAAACAGTCTGTTACGCATCGAATTTTATTTACCGATGTGCCCCTCGGCGCGTCGCTACCTTGAGATAGCCGTCTCCATGTTTGGTTCCAACGACGACAAGAAGACCCCAGCTGCGGCTGGCGAGAAGAAAGGCCTGTTCGGATGGCTGCGCAAAAAGCCGCAGGAAACCGTCGCTGAACAGCCACAGGTTCAAGCTGAGCCGATCCCCGAGCCTATAGTAGAAGCCGAGCCCGTTGCCGAAGCGCCGGCGCCGGTGGTGTTGCCGATGGCTGAGCCGGTGTTGCAGCCGGTGTTGCAGCCGGTGGCCGAGGTGGAGCCTGAGCCCGAACACAAGCCGTGGCCTGAGCTGCCGGTGCCCGAAGAGCCTGTGGCGCTGGTTGAAGATGTGCAGGCCGAGCATGTGGTGCCGCCGATTCCGGTGACCGTTGAGCCGCAGCCGGTCGTTGTCGAAGGTCCCGCCCCCGTACCTGCGCTCGTCGAGCCGGTGGTTGCCGCTCCCACCGTCATCGAAGCGCCCGTCGCCCCCGCCGAAACCAGCAAGACCGGCTTCTTCGCCCGCCTCAAGCAAGGCCTGAGCAAGACCAGCGCCAGCATCGGCGAAGGCATGGCCAGCCTGTTCCTCGGCAAGAAAGTCATCGACGATGAGCTGCTGGAAGACATCGAAACCCGCCTGCTGACCGCCGACGTGGGCGTAGAAGCCACCGCCGTGATCATCCAGAGCCTGACCCAGAAGGTCGCACGCAAGCAGTTGACCGATGCCGACGCCCTCTACAAATCCTTGCAGGCCGAGCTGGCTGCGATGCTCAAGCCTGTTGAGGCGCCGCTGGTGATCACCCCGAACAAGCCATTCGTGATCCTGGTCGTGGGCGTCAACGGCGCCGGCAAGACCACCACCATCGGCAAACTGGCCAAGAAGCTGCAGTCGGAAGGCAAGAAAGTCATGCTCGCCGCCGGCGACACCTTCCGCGCCGCTGCCGTCGAGCAATTGCAGGTCTGGGGGGAGCGCAACAAGATCCCGGTCATCGCCCAGCACACCGGTGCCGATTCCGCCTCGGTGATCTTCGACGCCGTGCAAGCCGCCAAGGCTCGTAACATCGACGTGCTGATCGCGGATACCGCCGGTCGCCTGCACACCAAAGACAACCTGATGGAAGAGCTGAAGAAAGTCCGCCGCGTGATCGGCAAGCTCGACGCAGACGCCCCGCACGAAGTGCTGCTGGTGCTCGACGCCGGTACCGGGCAGAACGCCATCAGCCAGGCCAAGCAATTCAACCAGACGGTCCAGCTGACCGGCCTGGCCTTGACTAAGCTCGACGGCACGGCCAAAGGTGGCGTGATCTTCGCCCTGGCCAAGCAGTTCGGGTTGCCGATTCGTTATATCGGCGTCGGTGAAGGCATCGACGACCTGCGCACCTTTGAAGCCGAACCCTTTGTCCAGGCACTGTTTGCCGAGCGGGAGCGTTCATGATTCGATTCGAACAGGTCGGTAAACGCTATGCCAACGGGCATGTGGGCTTGCATGAGCTGAGCTTTCGAGTGCGTCGCGGCGAGTTCTTGTTTGTCACCGGTCACTCGGGGGCCGGCAAGAGTACGCTGTTGCGCCTGCTGCTGGCCATGGAACGCCCGACCACGGGCAAGTTGCTGCTGGCGGGCCAGGACCTGGCCACCATCAGCAATGCGCAGATCCCGTTCCTGCGCCGCCAGATCGGCGTGGTGTTCCAGAACCACCAGTTGCTGTTCGATCGCACGGTGTTCAACAACATTGCCTTGCCGTTGCAGATTCTTGGGCTGTCCAAGGCCGAAATCGTCAAGCGCGTGGATTCGGCCCTGGAGCGCGTGGCGCTGTCGGACAAGACCGACCTCTACCCCGGCGACCTGTCCACCGGCCAGCAACAGCGCGTCGGCATTGCCCGCGCCATCGTCCATCGCCCGGCCTTGCTGCTGGCGGACGAACCCACCGGTAACCTCGACCCGCGCCTGGCGGCCGAGATCATGGGCGTATTCGAAGACATCAACCGTCTGGGCACCAGCGTACTGATCGCCAGCCATGACCTGGCGCTGATCGCCCGCATGCGCCATCGCATGCTGACCCTGCAACGCGGTCGCCTGATCGGTGACGGGGAGGCTGGCGTATGAGTGCAACACGTAGCCCCAAGGTTTCCGAGCGCGTGGCGCCGAAACCGGCTGATCCGCAGCCGAAAAAGAAAAAACACGACGACGATGACGGCCCGGACTTCAGTACCCTGCTGCGCGCCTGGATCGAAAGCCATCGCGCCAGCCTGCTGGACAGCCTGCGTCGCCTGGGCAAGCAGCCGATCGGCAGCTTTTTTACCTGCCTGGTGATGGCCGTGGCCCTGAGCCTGCCGATGGGCTTGTCGCTGCTGCTTAATAATGTCGAGCGCCTGGGCGGTTCCTGGCAGCGTGCGGCACAGATTTCCCTGTACCTGAACCTGGATGCCAGCACCAAGGAAGGCGAAGCACTACGGGACGATATCAAGAACATGCCGGGCGTCGCGGACGCCGAGTACGTCAGCCGCGACCAGGCCCTTGAGGAGTTCCAGCAACAGTCCGGCCTGGGCGAGGCGCTGAAAGAGCTGCCGCAGAACCCGCTGCCGGGCGTGGTGCTGGTGACGCCGAATGAAGTCGACAAGGCGGGCCTTGAAGCCCTGCGACAAAAACTCGCAGAGATGCCGAAGGTGCAACAGGCGCAACTTGATCTAGTCTGGGTGGAGCGCCTGGCGGCGATCCTCAAGCTGGGCGACCGCTTTGTATTCGGCCTGACGGTGCTGTTGGTGTCTGCATTACTTTTGGTGATAGGTAATACCATTCGTCTTCATATTGAAAACCGTCGCACCGAGATAGAAGTGATTAAACTGGTCGGCGGCACGGACAGCTATGTGCGTCGGCCTTTTCTGTACATGGGCGCGCTTTATGGCCTGGGTGCGGGGATTTTGTCCTGGGGCGTGCTGGCATTCGGCCTGAACTGGCTGAACGACGCGGTTGTCGGGCTTGCCGGCTTGTACGGCAGCGATTTTGCCCTGGCCGGGGTGCCGGTTGCCGATGGTCTGTCGCTCTTGCTTGGCGCGGTATTGTTGGGTTATATCGGTGCCTGGATTGCGGTCGCACGGCATTTACGCGAGCTGGCACCGAAGTAGTTAATGTCAGGGTAATGTGGTTTCGTTTGTATTGACCGTATCAGTGGTTTAGGGAACTTGTCCTACGGTTCCCGGTCAATTTTCGCAGTGCTGAACTGCACGAGTTATGTGAGTCGGAGGTTTTTTCGTATGACCACTTCTTTGCAACCTGCTTATGCCTTGGTCCCGGGTGCGAACCTGGAAGCCTATGTGCACACGGTCAACAGCATTCCATTGCTGACGCCCGAGCAGGAGCGTGAACTGGCCGAGAGTCTCTACTATGAGCAGGATTTGGGGGCGGCTCGGCAGATGGTGCTCGCCCACCTGCGTTTTGTCGTACATATCGCCCGTAGCTATAGCGGCTACGGCCTGGCCCAGGCTGACCTGATCCAGGAAGGCAACGTCGGCCTGATGAAGGCTGTAAAGCGCTTCAACCCTGAGATGGGCGTGCGCCTGGTGTCGTTTGCCGTGCACTGGATCAAGGCGGAAATCCACGAGTTCATCCTGCGCAACTGGCGCATCGTGAAAGTCGCGACCACCAAGGCCCAGCGCAAGCTGTTCTTCAACCTGCGCAGCCAGAAAAAACGCCTGGCGTGGCTGAACAACGAGGAAGTCCACCGCGTGGCCGAAAGCCTCGGCGTTGAGCCCCGTGAAGTGCGCGAGATGGAAAGCCGCCTGACCGGCCATGACATGGCCTTCGACCCGGCCGCCGAAGCGGACGACGACAGCGCTTTCCAATCGCCGGCCAATTACCTGGAAGACCACCGGTACGACCCGGCGCGTCAACTGGAAGACGCCGACTGGAGCGACAACTCCAACCACAACCTGCACGAAGCGCTGGAAGTGCTGGACGACCGCAGCCGTGACATCCTCTACCAGCGCTGGCTGGCGGAAGAAAAAGCCACGCTGCACGACCTGGCACAGAAGTACAACGTGTCGGCCGAGCGCATTCGCCAGCTTGAGAAAAGCGCGATGAACAAGCTGAAGTTGTCGATCGCCGCCTGAACATGTGGGAGGGGGTAAGCCCCTCCCACATTTGTTTTGTGTTGTATCAGTCGGACCAAGGCGCTTTGCGGGAATTGTTCAGTTCCACCAGGTAACCCTCTCCGCCCAGCTGGCTCATCTGCTGGCGAATCCATGCCGCCCTTCGCGCCACATACGCGGTCGGATGGCTGGCGCTCCACACCCGTGGATTAGGCAACACCGCCGCCAGGTAGCTGGCCTGCTGCCGGGATAACCCCTTGGCACTCACGCCAAAGTGATGTCGCGCCGCCGCTTGCGCGCCAAACACGCCTTCATCCCATTCCACGCTGTTGAGGTACACCTCAAGAATCCGCTGCTTGGGCCACAACACCTCGATCAGCCCGGTAAACCAGGCTTCCAGGCCTTTGCGCAAATAACTGCGACCCGCCCACAGGAACAGGTTTTTCGACACCTGCTGGCTCAGCGTGCTCGCGCCCCGGATCGAACCGCCGCGCTCGTTGTGCAGGAGCGCTGCCTGGATCGCGCCGAAATCAAAGCCCCAATGCTGCGGGAAGCGTTGGTCTTCACCGGCCATCACCGCCACTTTCAGGTCGTCGGAGAGCTCGTCCCACGGCACCCAGGTGCGTTGCAGGTCAATGGGTTCGCCGTCGAACCAGGATTCGACCTTTCGCTCCACCATCAGCGCGGTGAAGGGCGGCGGGACGACACGGAACAGCAGCACCAGCAGAACACTGCCGATGGCAAACCATTTCACGACGTTGAGAAGGCGTTTGAAGAGGACACGCAGCATAGAGATGGCTTGGCCGAACCCGTTGAGCGGGCCATTATACAGACCCTGTCCAATGAGTCTGACTGGAGTTCCTCATGCTGCGTAGCTTTCTGATGCTGGCTGCCTTTTTCGGCTTCACCGGTGTCGCCCTCGGTGCGTTCGCCGCCCATGGCCTGAAAAGCCGCCTCAGCGCCGAGTACCTGGCGATCTTTCACACCGGCGTGACTTATCAGTTGGTGCACACCCTGGCGCTGTTCGGCGTGGCGTTGCTGGCCGCGCACCTGCCGGGCCGGCTGGTAACGTGGGCTGGCATCTCGTTCGTAGTCGGGATCCTGCTGTTCTCCGGCAGCTTGTATGTGCTGACCATGACCGGCATCAGCAAGCTCGGCATCATCACGCCGTTCGGGGGCCTGGCCTTCCTGTCTGGCTGGTTCCTGTTGGGGCTGGCAGCATGGCGCTTGCAACTGTGACCGCTTGACGCTTGAAGCTGACCTTCAGGTCCCAATCGCGCTAGAATACTGGCCCCTAAAAACGATGGCGGCCCCTGGCATGCGCATTCAGTTGAACGGCGAATCCCTTGAACTGCCCGACGGTGAAACCGTTGCGGCCCTGCTGACCCGCCTGGACCTGACCGGGCGTCGCGTCGCAGTGGAACTCAACCTGGATATCGTCCCGCGTAGCCAGCACGCCGAGACCACGCTCACCGAGGGTGACCAGGTCGAGGTGGTCCACGCCATCGGTGGCGGCTAGTCCCACGCGTGTATGTAGCCCCGGATTCTGCAGAACCTCACCCCATTTCGAGGATTTCCCATGAGCATCGTTCGTAGCGACAAGCCCTTCGTCCTGGCCGGTCGTACCTACCAGTCCCGTCTGCTGGTCGGCACCGGCAAGTACCGCGACATGGAAGAAACCCGCCAGGCCATCGAAGCCTCGGGCGCCGAGATCGTGACCTTCGCCGTGCGCCGCACCAACCTCGGCCAGATCGAGGGCGAGCCGAACCTGCTCGACGTGTTGTCGCCGGATCGCTACACCTTCCTGCCGAACACCGCCGGTTGCTACGACGCCATCGAAGCCGTGCGTACCTGCCGCCTGGCCCGTGAACTGCTCGACGGCCACAACCTGGTCAAGCTGGAAGTGCTGGCTGACCAGAAAACCCTGTTCCCCAACGTGATCGAAACCCTCAAGGCCGCAGAAACCCTGGTCAAGGAAGGTTTTGACGTGATGGTCTACACCAGCGATGACCCGATCATCGCCCGCCAACTGGCCGAAATCGGCTGTATCGCCGTGATGCCGCTGGCCGGCCTGATCGGTTCCGGGCTGGGTATCTGCAATCCGTACAACCTGCAGATAATCCTCGAAGAAGCCAAGATCCCGGTCTTGGTGGACGCCGGTGTCGGTACCGCCTCCGACGCCACCATCGCCATGGAACTGGGCTGTGACGCGGTGCTGATGAACTCGGCCATCGCCCACGCCCAGCACCCGGTGCTGATGGCCGAAGCCATGAAACACGCCATCGTCGCCGGCCGCCTGGCCTACCTTGCCGGGCGCATGCCAAAAAAACTCTACGCCAGCGCCTCTTCGCCGCTGGATGGTCTGATCAAGTAAGAGCCATTGATGACTGAATCAAACGAAACGCCGAACACCGTGGAAGAAGGCGACGAGTCCAAGCACCGCCGCATCAAGAGTTTTGTGATGCGCGCCGGCCGCATGACCGAGGGCCAGCAAAAGGGCCTGGAGCAAGGTACGCCGCTGTTCGTCCTGCCCCTGGCCGATGCGCCGGTGGACTATGACCAGGTGTTCGGCCGTTCGGCCCCGCGTTCCCTGGAAATCGGTTTCGGCATGGGCCACTCCCTGCTGGAAATGGCCGCAGCCTCGCCGGAACAGGATTTCATCGGTGTGGAAGTCCACCGCCCAGGTGTCGGTGCGCTGCTTAATGGCGTGCTGACACAAGGCCTGACCAACCTGCGGGTCTATGACTGCGACGCGATCGAAGTGCTCAACCGATGCATCGCCGACAACAGCCTCGACCGCCTGATGCTGTTCTTCCCCGACCCATGGCACAAGAGCCGTCACCACAAGCGCCGCATCGTCCAGGCCTCCTTCGCGGAACTGGTGCGCAGCAAGCTGAAAGTCGGCGGTGTCCTGCATATGGCTACCGACTGGGAACCCTATGCCGAATACATGCTGGAAGTGATGGACGTTGCCCCTGGCTACCGCAACCTGGCGCAAGACGGCAAATGCGTACCACGCCCGGCCGAACGCCCGATCACCAAGTTCGAGCGGCGTGGTGAGCGGCTGGGGCATGGGGTTTGGGATTTGAAGTTCGAGAAAGTCGACTGACAAGTCCCTGGCTTGGAATGCAGTAAAAAATGTGGGAGCGGGCTTGCCCCCTCCCACAGTTGTTTTGTGTTGGATTTGAGGTCAGCGGCGATCGGCGACGACGCCAATCAACACCAGCACCACCACCAACACCGGCGCCAGGCTGTAGTTATTGAACTGGCTCAATCCCCGCACAATCCACGGCGTGGCGTAGATCAGCGCCGCACCGCTGCCGATCATGCACAGCAGGGCCATCAACGGTACGCGCAACGCGCCGGCAACGCTGCCCAGGCGTGCTTCGACCCAGCCCTTGATGTCGGCGCCAAACAGCACCAGCAAACAGCCCACAAGGGCCAGGGAGATTTCCGACAGGTTGCTGCGGCTCCAGCGGGATACCGTGGCGAGCAGGTCGAGTACCAGATCCATTCGATTTCCTTAGAGCGATCAGCTCAAAAACTTCTGCAACAGGTCATTGAGAAAGAGTTGCCCGCGATCGGTGGCCGCCAGGCGTGACGGTTCGACCTGCATTAAGCCACTTTGTTCTGCCTCGCGCCGCGCCTCGTCGAGGCTCGCCAGGTCGAGGCCGGTGCGTTCGGCGTAGAGCGTGGCGTCGACGCCCTCGGTGAGGCGCAGGGCGTTCATCAGGAACTCGAACGGCAACTCTTCGTTGGTCAGCTCCTTCGCCCCGGCCTGGAAGCTTTTGGCCGGGTTGAGGTAGTCCTTCGGCGCGCGGGTCTTCCAGGTGCGCACAATGCGCCCGTCCGGATGGCTGAGCTTGCCGTGGGCGCCGGCGCCGATGCCGATAAAGTCGCCGAAACTCCAGTAGTTGAGGTTATGCCGCGCCGGGCGCCCGGGCTGGGCGTAGGCCGACACTTCGTATTGTGCGTAACCGTGTTCGGCCAGCAGCGCTTGGCCCGCTTCCTGGATGTCCCACAGGGTATCGTCTTCCGGTAGCGCGGGCGGCTGGTTCCAGAACACGGTGTTGGGTTCCAGGGTCAACTGGTACCAGGACAGGTGTGTGGGTTTGAGCGCGATGGCCTGGCGCAGGTCGCTCAACGCATCGTCCAGGGACTGATCGGGCAAGCCGTGCATCAGGTCCAGGTTGAAGTTGTCGAACCCGGCCTGGCGCGCCATCCCTGCGGCGCGTACGGCTTCGTCGCCGTTGTGGATGCGGCCCAGGGCCTCAAGCTTTGCCTGCTGGAAGCTCTGGATGCCGATGGACAGCCGGTTGATCCCCAGCGCGCGGTAGGCGACGAACTTCTCTTGCTCGAACGTGCCGGGGTTGGCTTCCAGGGTGATCTCGATGTCGCCGGCAAACCGGATGCGTGCTTCCATGCCTTTGAGCAATCGGCCCAGCGCCGCAGCGCTGAACAGGCTTGGCGTGCCGCCGCCGAAGAAGATCGAACTCAGTTCGCGCCCATACACCGCGTGCAGGTCCTGATCGAGGTCGGCCAGCAAGGCGTCCACATACTCTTCTTCCGGCAGCACCTTGCTGGCGGTGTGGGAGTTGAAGTCGCAGTAAGGGCATTTGCGCACGCACCACGGGATGTGGATGTACAGCGCCAGGGGCGGCAGCACGGGCAGCGCCGCCCGAGGTGTTTGCGCGCCACCGTGGATCAGCGGCTGCGCGGAGGTGTTCCGGGTCATTTCAAGCCCAGGCGCTGGCGCAGCAAATCCATTGCGCGGGCACGGTGGCTGATCTGGTTCTTGTCGGCCGGGCTCAATTCGGCACTGGAGACATTGCGCTCCGGCACCCAGAACAGCGGGTCATAGCCAAAACCGTGCTCACCGCTGGCAGCGTGCAGGATGCGCCCGTGCCACAGGCCTTCGCAGAGGATCGGCAGCGGGTCATCGGCATGCCGTACCAAGGCCAGCACACAGACGAACTGCGCGCCGCGCATCGCGTCCGGCACGTCCTTGAGCGCGTCCAGCAGCTTGGCGTTGTTGGCGGCATCGCCCTTGCCATCGGCATAACGCGCCGAGTAGATACCCGGCGCGCCGCCGAGGAAGTCCACCGCCAGGCCAGAGTCGTCCGCCAGCGCCGGAAGGCCCGAGATGCGTGCGGCATTGCGCGCCTTGAGGATGGCGTTCTCGACGAACGACAGGCCGGTCTCTTCCGGCTCCACCTGGCTGAACTCGCCGATGGAGCGCAGCTGCACGGATTCGCCGAGCATGGCCTGGAGTTCTTTGAGCTTGCCGGCGTTATGGCTGGCCAATACGAGTTGAGTAAGGTTCATCATTCCGCCGGAAACAGTTCCTGGTTGAATTGGAAGCTATGGGCTTTGCCGCCGGTTTCCACATTGATGGTAAACGTCTTGTATTCCCGCTGCGTCACGGAGTACGGCGCGAGGTAATTGATCCCGCCTTTCTCGTCGATTTGCTTGAACGTCAGGATCTCGCTCTTGCCGCCCAGGTCCTTGATGGTGCCTGTCACCTGCGCTGCCACCGGGGTTACGCCCTTGATCACGGTCACATTGATCAAGCCCTTCTCCTTGCTGCGCACCACGCCGACTTTCTGGGCGGTTTCCGGCTGCAGGAAGCTGGAGGTGAAGGTGTTGTAATGAACGGTGATATCACCGAAGTCTTTCTTGCGATTAGCGTCGATAGTGTCCGCCGCCATGGCGCTGGCGCCCAGGCATGCAGTCAGTAGAAAAATAGCCAAGCGACTCATGATCGTCCCTCTTGAAAATGATTAGACGGCAATCTTGTGATCCGTCAGGCCAGGGCTGCTGACCCGATAGATACCAATTTCGCCCAACAGATTGGGCCATAGCTTGCTTGCCCAGCCGTGACGATGCTGTTGATCGACGGCCAGGCGGTTGATCACCTTGGCTTCACGCTCGCCACACAGGGCTTCGAAGTCTTCGAAGGTGCAGAAGTGGATGTTCGGCGTGTTGTACCAGGTGTACGGCAGGAAATCCGAGACTGGCATGCGGCCCTTGGTCGCCAGGTACCAGCGGCAGCGCCAGTGCCCGAAGTTGGGGAAGGTGATGATGCACTGGCGACCCACGCGCAGCATTTCGTCGAGGATGCGGTCCGGGTAGTGCACCGCTTGCAGGGCCTGGGTCATCACCACGATATCGAAGCTGTTGCTGGCGAAGTTGCCCAGGCCCTTGTCCAGGTCCTGCTCGATCACGTTGATGCCCTTGGCCACGCACTGGGCGATGTTGTCCGGGTCGTTTTCCAGGCCGTAGCCGGTGACTTGCTTGTTGTCGCGCAGCCAGCTCAGCAGTTCGCCATCGCCGCAGCCCAGGTCGAGCACGCGGCTGCCGGCGGGGATCCAGTCTTGGATGATGTCCAGGTCGGCTCTCATGGCGTTCTCACAAAGTAATGCGGTTCATGTAGTTGCTGAAAGCCTGGAGGTAGCGCGGGATCGGAATCAGGAAGGCGTCATGGCCTTGCGGTGCATCGATCTCCAGGTAGCAGACGTCTTTCTTGGCCGCCATCAGCGCATCCACCAGCTCTCGGGAGCGGGCCGGCGAGAAGCGCCAGTCGGTGGTAAACGACATGACGCAGAACTTGGCCGTGGCGCCCTCGAAGGTTTTCGCCAGGTCATCGTCGTGGTTGGCTGCCGGGTCGAAGTAGTCCAGGGCCTTGGTCATCAGCAGGTAGGTGTTGGCGTCGAAACGCCCGGAGAACTCCTCGCCCTGATAACGCAGGTAGCTTTCCACCTGGAACTCGACGCTGTGGAAGTCGTAGTTGAGCTTCTCGCTCTTGAGGCCACGGCCGAATTTCTCGCCCATGGAGTCATCGGACAGGTAGGTGATGTGCCCGACCATTCGCGCCAGCATCAAGCCGCGCTTGGGGATCACACCGGCTTCCTGGAACGAACCGCCGTGGAACTCGGGATCGGTGAGGATGGCCTGGCGCGCCACTTCGTTGAAGGCGATGTTCTGCGCCGACAATTTGGGCGCCGAGGCGATGGCCAGGCAATGGCGCACGCGATCCGGATACGTGATGGTCCATTGCAGGGCCTGCATGCCGCCCAGGCTGCCGCCGATCACCGCGGCCCATTGCCGGATACCCAGCAGGTCGGCGAGGCGCGCCTGGCTGTGCACCCAGTCTTCCACGGTGAGTACGGGGAAGTCGGCGCCGAACGGCCTGCCGGTTTCCGGGTTGAGGCTGCTGGGGCCGGTGGAGCCATTGCAGCCGCCGAGGTTGTTCAGGCTGACGACAAAGAACTTGTTGGTGTCGATGGGCTTGCCGGGGCCGATGCAACTGTCCCACCAGCCAGGCTTGCGCTCGTCAACGCTGTGGAAACCAGCGGCGTGATGATGACCGGAGAGGGCGTGGCAGATCAGCACGGCATTGCTCGCCGTGGCGTTCAGTTGGCCGTAGGTTTCATAAATCAGGTCATAGGCAGGCAGCGAACGACCACAGGCCAGGGCCAGTGGTTCGCTGAAGTGCGCCACTTGGGGCACGACCAGTCCAACAGAATCGGGGGGGAAGGCAGTTGGCATCGACCCTGCTCTCGTTTAAATGAGGCGTAAGTCTAAAGACCGATGCACCCAGCGGCAAGCAAAGGCCAAATGTGGGAGGGAGCAAGTCGAATCGTCGCCCCGCCCCTCCTGCATTTGTTCCGCCTGTCAGATCAGTCCGAACAGTTCCTTGGGCATGTTCGCGAAGTCAGCCAGGTACGGGATGCCCCAGCCTTGTATCAGCTGGATCGCGATAAACGCGAAGATCGGCGAAATATCCAGGCCGCCCAGGTTGGGCACCCAGCGGCGGAACGGCGCGAGCACCGGCTCGGTGATCTGAGACACCAGCTCGGCACCTGGGCTGCGGCTACCCGGCGCGACCCAGGACAGGATCACGCTGATGATCATCGACCAGAAGATGATCTTCAAAAACAACGAGAAGATCCCGATCAGTGCCCATGGCAACAGCAGCACGGTGTAAGGCAGGTAGCCCTTGAGCATCAAGACCAGCACGAACAGCAGGATCTGCAGCAGCAGCGCCAGCACCAGCGACGACATGTCCAGGCCGAACATGCTCGGGACCACTCGACGCAGGGGCTTGAGCAGCGGTTGGGTGGCCTTCACCACGAATTGGCACAGCGGGTTGTAGAAGTTCGCCCGCACCAGTTGCAGGATAAAACGCATCAGCACGATCAGCAGGTACAGGCTGCCCAAGGTCTGGATGATGAAGATGACGGCGTCATTGAGTCCAAGCATCATTTATTCCTTTGTAGGGGGACGACTATTTGCCCAGCTGCTCGGCCATTTCAGCCGAACGATGTGCTGCGGCACCCAGTGCTTTTTCCACCAGGGCTTCAAAGCCCCCGGCCTGGAACGATTCGATGGCAGCCTGCGTGGTGCCGCCGGGGGAGGTGACGCGACGGCGCAACTCGGCAGCGTCCACTTCACTGGAGACAGCCATTTTCGCGGCGCCCAGGGCGGTTTGCTCGGCCAGTTGCTCGGCGACTTGCTGTGGCAGGCCCAGTTTCACGCCGGCGGCGGTCATGGCCTCGATCAGCAGGAAGAAGTAAGCCGGGCCGCTGCCCGACACGGCGGTGACCGCGTCCAGTTGCTGCTCCTGTTCCAGCCACAGGGCGATGCCCACGGCGGACAGCAGTTCCTGGGCCTGGTCACGTTGCTCGGCGGTCACCTCGTGGGTGGCGTACAAACCGCTCACACCCTGGCGCAGCAGCGCCGGGGTGTTGGGCATGCAACGCACGATCGGTTGCGCGCCGAGCCAGTTGTTCATGCTGGCGCAGGTGATACCGGCGGCGATCGACACCACCAGTTGGTGTGGCTGAAGGCTTGGGCGCAGGCTTTCGCACACGGCCTTCATGGCCTGTGGCTTGACCGCCAGCACGATCACATCGACACCTTGGATGGCTTCGGCGTTATCGGCGAAGGTTTCGATACCGTGCTCGGCGCTGACGCGGGCACGGGTCTCGGCGCCCGGATCGCTGGCGCGGATCTGCGCCGCTTCCAGGCCCTTGGCCCGCAGGCCGCCGATCAGGCTGGCCGCCATGTTGCCGGCGCCGATAAAGGCAATACGCGTGTTGCTCATGACAGGTCCTTACTTAGATGGATGTCAGCCATTTCATGGCTGGCCGTAGTCGCGGGCGCCAAACAGGGCGGTACCGATCCGCACCCAGGTGGCGCCTTGGGCGATGGCCGACTCAAGGTCGTGGCTCATGCCCATGGAAAGTGTGTCGAGCGGCAGGTTCAGGTTGTTTTGCAGGTCGCGCACGCTGGAAAACGCGGCGTCTTGTTCGGCCCGATCGTCCGTCGGCTCGGGAATCGCCATCAAGCCCCGCAGCTTCAAGCGCGGCAGGGCGCTGATGGCGTTGGCCAGGGCCGGCAGGTCGGCGGGGGTGCAGCCGGACTTGCTGGCCTCGCCACTGACATTGACCTGGATGCAGATATTCAGCGCAGGCAGGTCCACCGGGCGTTGCTCGGACAGGCGTTGTGCAATTTTGAGACGGTCCACGGAATGCACCCAAGCGAAATTCTCGGCGATGGCGCGAGTCTTGTTCGATTGAATGGGGCCGATGAAGTGCCAACTCAAGGGCAGGTCGGTTAATTCGGCCTGCTTGCCCAGGGCCTCCTGCAGATAGTTTTCGCCAAAATCACGCATCCCGGCGGCATAGGCTTCACGCACGGCTTGGGCGGGTTTGGTCTTGCTCACGGCCAGCAGGTGGATGCTGTTTGCGTCACGTTGCACGGCGTCGGCTGCGGCGCGGATGCGCTGGCTAACCTGGCCGATGTTGTCTGCTATCGTCGACATTCAAGATGCGCCCGTGGATATGGAGTCCGCGGCATTCTACTGGAAATGGAAAGCCCTATGGATATCACTGAATTACTGCAGGCCGGCGTGCGTCGCGGCGCTTCCGACCTGCATCTGTCGGCCGGTATGGCGCCTATGCTGCGTATTGATGGTGAGGTCTGGCCGTTGGATTGGCCGGTGCTTTCACCCCCGCAAGTAGCGGATTTATTGAGCCCGTTGCTCAACCGCTACCAACAAAAGGATTTCGAAACATCTCTTGAAACGGATTTTGCCTTCGAGTTGCCGGGCGTGGCGCGGTTCCGGGCGAACGTATTCCAGCAGGATCGCGGCATGGGCGCGGTGTTTCGCACCATCCCGGCCGAGGTCCAGAGCCTGGAAAACCTCGGCCTGGGGGAAGTGTTCCAGCGTATCGCCCAGCTTGCGCGCGGCCTGGTGCTGGTGACGGGCCCCACCGGCTCCGGCAAGTCCACTACCCTGGCGGCGATGATCGATTACCTCAACCAGCATCGGCGCCAGCACATCCTCACGCTGGAAGACCCCATCGAGTTTATCCACACGCCGAAAACCGCCCTGATCAACCAGCGCCAGGTGCATCGAGATACCCATAGTTTCTCGCTGGCCTTGCGTTCGGCGCTGCGCGAAGACCCCGACGTGATCCTGGTGGGCGAACTGCGCGACCTGGAAACCATCCGCCTGGCCCTGACGGCGGCTGAGACCGGGCATCTGGTATTTGGCACCCTGCACACCACCTCGGCGGCAAAGACCGTGGACAGGCTGGTGGACGTGTTCCCGGCGGGGGAAAAGGCCATGGTCCGCTCGATGCTGTCGGAGTCGTTGCAGGCGGTGGTGTCCCAGGTGCTGGTCAAGAAGGTTGGCGGCGGGCGGGTGGCGGCCCATGAAATCATGCTGGGCACGCCGGCTATTCGTAACTTGATCCGCGAAGACAAGGTGGCGCAGATGGTCTCGGCGATTCAGACCGGCGGCGCGTTGGGCATGAAGACGTTGGATATGAGCTTGAAGGCGTTGGTCACGGAAGGCGTGATCAGCCGGGAAGAGGCGCGGGAGAAGGCGAGGGTGCCTGGGGATATCTGAGGGGTGTGGACGACACACATCAAATGTGGGAGGGGGCTTGCTCCCCTCCCACATGTACTACTGCATTCCAGCTTCAGATCAGCGTTGTACTACCCGCAAGGTATTCTGCTCTTTCGGCAGAACCCGCTTGGCAATCACGTAGTTCTTGTCCCAGAACGGCTTTTTCAGCGTGTCGATGCTGACCGACTTGCCACGGCGCGGTGCGTGGATGAAGCGGTCGTTGCCCAGGTAGATGGCTACGTGGTTCACCTGGCGGCTCTTCAGTTTGAAGAACAACAGGTCACCCGGTTTCAGGTCCTTGCGCTCAACCTTCTGCCCATGACCGGCGGCCATGGCGTTGGAGGTGCGCGGCAGATCCACGGCCGCTACGTCGTTAAACGCATATTTCACCAGGCCGCTGCAGTCGAACCCTTTACTTGGGCTGCTGCCGCCCCAACGATAAGGAGTACCGAGCACGTTTACGGCGCGGCTGAGGACGGTGCTGCTTTGCCTGGTGTTGACTGCCATCAGGCCTGGAACTGCTTTACCGTGGGCCTTGCTCAGTTGAGTCGGGCGGCTGACGGTCGGCTTTGCCGATTTGGCAGTGCTGGGCGCGCTGTGGACTTTAGGGGTGAAACCGTTGACGTTCGGAAGTCGTTGCTCACGATTGGTGGCGTGGGCGGCCAGTGGCATTAATAGGCAAATGGTTAGCCATGTCTTTAAAAATGGTCGCATTAGGCGTGGCTCTTATGGGTTTGCGCGCAACTTTATAACAGCTTTTTGTGTCGTTCTCAGGCCGTTTGTCGACTGAACCTTGGGGTCAAACTCAGGAAAAACGCGACGATTCGCCGCGATTGTCCTACACAAGTCAGGTGGCATAAGGCTTTCAGGGGAGGGAAGATACCATTTGCCGTACGTCGGGCGCCTGTAAAAAAGTCACAAAGAAAGTGAAAAAATTTATCTATCGAAGCAAAAGAGGTACTCCATGAACACCTATCAACAGGTTGGTCCGCAGCAAGACACCCACAGCAAGGTGATCGGTTACCTGCTCTGGATTTTCGGGTTTACCGGGGCCCATCGTTTCTATTACGGCAAACCGGTCACTGGAACGATCTGGTTTTTCACCCTCGGCTTGCTGGGGATCGGCTGGCTGATCGACCTGTTCCTGATTCCGGCCATGGACCGTGAAGCGGACCTGCGTTTTACCGCTGGGCCTATCGAATACAACGTGGCGTGGATTCTGTTGGCGTTTCTGGGGGTGTTCGGCGTGCACCGCAT
Source organism: Pseudomonas sp. AM8 (assembly GCF_036346475.1). NCBI lineage: Bacteria > Pseudomonadati > Pseudomonadota > Gammaproteobacteria > Pseudomonadales > Pseudomonadaceae > Pseudomonas > Pseudomonas sp. AM8. The sequence continues at coordinate 262,627 of NZ_JAOTNX010000004.1, read as the reverse complement.
GTACCAGGGCAAATGGATCACCGGCCTGATCTACCTGCTGACCGGCGGCTTGTTCCTGGTGGGAGTGCTGTATGACTTCTGGACCTTGAATACCCAGGTTTCGATCCGCAATGCCGAGCGCAACGGCGGGCGTTAGATCATCAATAACCTGTAGGAGCGAGCTTGCTCGCGAAGAACGTTAACGATAACGCAGCGCTATCAGGTAGCCCGCATTGTCTATTCGTTCTTCGCGAGCAAGCTCGCTCCTACAGGTTTTAGTGGCTCAAGCCTGATAGCTGATGCGCCCGTCCACCAAGGTGTAGCGCACGCTCGCCGGCAGGCTATGGCCGATGAACGGGCAGTTTTCACCCTTGGACAGCCAGTGCTCACCCGCAACCGTGGAGCCGGCCGGATCAAACAGCACTAGATCTGCCGCCGCCCCCACCGCCAGCTTGCCCGCCGGCAGGCGCAAGGCCTCGGCCGGGCCTGCGCTCAGGCGCGCCAGCAGTGTCGGTAGGTCCAGCAAACCGTCTTCCACCAACGTCATCGCCAGCGGCAGCAACAGCTCCACGCTGCTGATGCCCGGCTCCGTCGCGCCGAACGGCGCCAGCTTGGCATCGCGCTCATGGGGCTGGTGGTGGCTGGAAATCGCCGAGATCACCCCCGATTTCACTGCCGCACGCAAACCGTCACGATCGGCCAGTGTGCGCAGCGGCGGTTGCACGTGGTAAAGGCTGGAGAAGTCGATCAGCGCCTCATCCGTCAGCAGCAACTGATACAACGCCACGTCTGCCGTCACCGGCAGGCCACGGGCCTGGGCCTGGGCGATCAGGGCCACGCCCCGGGCGCTGGTCAGTTGGCTGAAGTGCGCACGCACGCCGCTTTGTTCCACCAGCAGCAGGTCACGGGCCAGGGCTACGGTTTCAGCGGTTTCCGGAATGCCCGGCAAGCCGAGGAAGCTGGCGACCGCACCTTCATGGGCCAGGCCGCCTTCGGCCAGGTCGCGGTCCTGGGAGTGGAAGATCACCGTCAAGTCGAAGGTGGCCGCGTATTCCAGGGCGCGGCACAGGGTGCGGGTGCTGCGGAAACTCTCCAGGCCGTTGCCGAACGCCACGCAACCGGCATCGCGCAGGGCGATCAGTTCGGCGAGTTGTTCGCCTTCCAGGCCTTTGCTCAGGGCGCCGATGGGGAACACTTTGCAATTGCCGGCCTCACGGGCACGGTCGAGGATCAGCTCGGTCACGGCCGACGTGTCGAGCACCGGCTTGGTGTGCGGTGGGCAGCACAGGCTGGTGACGCCACCGGCTGCGGCCGCGCGGGTCTCGCTGGTGATATTGCCTTTGCGGCTGAAGCCCGGCTCGCGCAGGGCGACGTTCAGGTCCACCAGGCCGGGCGCGGCCACCAGGCCTTTGGCATCGATGGTCTCGCTGGGGCTGAAAGCACCGGGCGCGGCGCCGATGGCGATGATCCGGCCGGCCTCCAGGTGCAGATCGGTAACCTGATCCAGGCCACTGGCCGGATCGATGACTCGGGCGCCGAGAATGCTGAGCTTCACTGGGCCTTCTCCTGCTCGAATTGACGTTGCGCGGTTTGCCCGCTCATGGCCATGGACAACACCGCCATGCGCACGGCGATGCCATACGTGACCTGGTTGAGAATCACCGACTGGCTGCCGTCGGCCACCGCCGACTCAATCTCCACGCCTCGGTTGATCGGCCCCGGGTGCATCACGATGGCGTCCGGCTTGGCGCCGGCCAGGCGTGCGGTGGTCAGGCCGAACAGGCGGTAGAACTCGCCTTCGCTCGGCAGCAGGCCACCCGACATGCGTTCGCGTTGCAGGCGCAGCATGATTACCACGTCCACATCCTTGAGGCCTTCGGTCATGTCGGTGTAGACCTTCACGCCGTATTGCTCGATGCCGATGGGCAAGAGGGTTTTCGGTGCGATCACGCGGATGTCCGGGCAACCCAGGGTTTTCAGGGCCAGCATGTTCGAGCGTGCCACCCGTGAGTGCAGGATGTCGCCGACGATGGCCACCGAGAGGTTTTCGAAGCTGCCCTTGTGCCGACGTATGGTGAGCATGTCGAGCATGCCCTGGGTCGGGTGGGCGTGACGGCCGTCGCCGCCGTTGATGATCGCCACCTGCGGGCACACGTGCTCGGCAATGAAGTGGGCGGCACCGGAGTCGCCGTGGCGCACCACGAACATGTCGGCGGCCATCGCTTCCAGGTTGCGCAGGGTGTCGAGCAGGGTCTCGCCCTTGCTCGCCGACGAGGTGGACACGTTCAGCGTGATCACGTCGGCCGACAGCCGTTGGGCCGCCAGTTCAAAGGTGGTCCGTGTACGGGTGGAGTTCTCGAAGAACACGTTGCAGATGGTCTTGCCGCGCAGCAACGGGACTTTCTTCACCGCCCGGCCGCCAACCTCGAGGAACGAGTCGGCGGTGTCGAGGATTTCGGTGAGCAGTTCGCGGGGCAAACCGTCGAGGGACAAGAAGTGTTGCAACTGGCCCTGAGCATTGAGCTGCAGCGGGCGCTTGGCATCTAGAGGCGTCATCGCGGGGACTCTTTACAAGGCGGTTTAAAGGGCAAGGTCTTGCAGTTCGAGTTCGAGCGGCGTGGGACCGGACAATTTTACTCGCTGGCTGGCCTCAAGGGACAGCGTGGCGCCAACCACGTCCGGGCTGATGGGCAGTTCGCCTGCGTCCAGGTCCAGCAGGCAGACCAGGGTGATGCTGGCCGGGCGCCCGTAATCGAACAATTCATTCATGGCGGCGCGGATGGTACGGCCGCTCATCAGCACATCGTCGATCAGCACCAGGTGCTGGCCTTCAATCTCGAACGGCAGGGCAGACGGGCGCACTTGCGGGTGCAGGCCGTTCTGGCTGAAGTCGTCGCGGTAGAAGGACACGTCTAGGGTACCCAAGGGTGAGTCGCTGCCCAGTTCGTCCAGCAACGCTTGGGCGACCCACACACCGCCGGTGCGAATACCGATAAAGCGCGGTTCGCTGATGCCACGGTGTTCCAGGCGCGTCTTGAGGCTAACCGCCATCTGGCGGATCAGTTCGGCGGGGTTTGGCAGGCTCATGGTGGCTCCTTCAAGGCCTTGCGCGGCGGGGCGACGACAAGGTCCGGGCTCAAACGTAAGAAGACGCGGCAAGCCGCGTCAGTCAGGATTCAAATAAAGCAGTGTTTTCGTCCAGCCAGCCCTGTAACAACAAGGCGGCGGCGATGGCGTCCACCGGGTTATCGCGGTAGCTGCCTTTCTGGCCGCCACGGTCGCGGCGTTCGCCCTTGGCTTCAAAGGTGGTCAGGCGTTCATCGTGGGTATAGAAGGGCAGGTTGTAGCGGCCGTTAAGACGGCGGGCGAACTTTTCGGCGCGCAGGCACATGTCGCTGGGGGTGCCGTCCATGTTCAGGGGCAGGCCGACCACTACGGCATCGGGCTTCCACTCTTTGATCAGGGCTTCGACCTGGTTCCAGTCCGGTATGCCGTTCTGGGCCTTGAGGGTGCACAGCTCGCGGGCCTGGCCGGTGATGACCTGGCCGACCGCTACGCCGATCTGCTTGGTGCCGTAGTCAAAGCCGAGGATCAAACGCAAGGCCATCAGGCGTGCCCCGCCTGGCTGGTCAGCAGGCTGAGGTTGACCCGCAGCTTGGCCGCGGCGGCTTCCAGGCGCAGTTCGCTTGCGGTGTTGAACAGGATGTCGGCATCGAACGGGCAGGTCAGCCAGGCATTGCTGGCCAGTTCGGCTTCCAGCTGCCCGGCTTCCCAGCCGGCGTAACCCAGGGTGATCACACTTTGCTCAGGGCCCACGCCGTCGGCGATGGCGAACAGCACGTCCTGGGAGGTGGACAGCGAGACTCCGTCCAGGTCCACCGTGGCCTGGAACTTCGGCCCGGTGGGGTGCAGCACAAAGCCGCGATCGGTCTGTACCGGCCCGCCGATGTAGATCGGCACGCCCTGGCAACGGGCCGGTGGGTCGACCTCCGGGCGCAGTTGCTCAAGGATATCGGCCAGGTTCAGTGCTTGCGGGCGGTTCACCACCAACCCCATGGCACCATTGGCGGTGTGCTCGACGATGTAGGTCAAGGTCTGCGCAAAGTTCGGGTCGGCCATATGGGGCATGGCGATCAGGAATTGGTGCTTGAGGTAGGTCGGGCTGACATTTTTCATGTCCGCTAGTGTGGCGTTGGAGGGGCGAACTGACAAGCTGGACGTGACCCGAATACAGTGCTGTCGGCTTTTCTGTAGGACGGCGCGTTCAGTTGCTGGAAAGGCGATCACCCTTGGCAAACTTCCAGGTGCGGATGATTTCCAGGCGGTCCACATCGTTCAAGTCCCCGGTAAACGGGGCAAAGGGCGCGGCCAGGCGCACGATGCGTTGGGCGGCCTGGTCCAGCAGCGGCTGACCGGACGACTCCAGCACCTGCACTTCATATAAGGTGCCGTCGCGGTTGATCGACACCAAAAGACGCAAATTGCCGTAGATCTGCTGGCGCCGTGCCTCTTCCGGGTAGTTCAGGTTACCGATGCGCTCGACCTTCTTACGCCACTCGTCCTTATACCAGGCGCCCTTGTCGCGCATGGTCGAGGCGGCGTTCAGGCGGTAAATGCGTGGGCGCTTGGCGTAAAGCTGTTGTTCATGGGCCAGTTCGGCTTCCAGGCTGGAGATTTCGTCGGACAGTGTCGAGCTGTCGAACGTCGGTGCCGGCTTCACGGGCTCGGGTTGCGGCTCGGTCTTGGTTTTCTCGCGCTGGACCGGGGCTTTTTGCGGCTTGGGTGCGACGGTGGTCACCGTGGGCTTGGGCGTGGCCTGTTTGACTTCAGGCTTGGGCGCCGGCGGCGGTGTGACCTTATTGACCTTGTTGTCCTGGAAGGGCGCCACTTCGGTGGTCTTGGGGATCGCCTTCTTGTCCAGGGTGCCACTGCCCTGCTGGTTGTCCTGGGCGATAAAGTCCGCCTTATCGGGCTTCTTTTCGCTCTTGAATGTGGCGAGAGTGATTTCCAGGGTCTTGGTGATCTGCTTGGGCTCGACCATGGTGAAACCCACGCCGAGGATCAAGGCCAGGTGAATCAATGCCGCAAGAAACAGGGTAAATCCGAGCCGATCAGCCGGGCGCACGCCGCTGTGGGAGAGTTCGGAGGGCAGATCGGACGGGAGTGTCATGACAAGAAAACCAACATCGCGCGTTTCACAGGTCGGGCATGATAGCGCAATGTTGGTGTGTGTCCGGCTGTTCTATATCACTTGGCCTGCAGCTTGCGTTCGATGGCGGCCATCAACATTTCGCCGATGTTCGTGCCAAATGCGTTGTCGATCTCGCGAATGCAGGTCGGGCTGGTGACATTGATTTCGGTGAGGTTTTCCCCAATTACGTCAAGGCCTACAAACAGCAAACCCTTTTCCCGCAGGGTCGGGCCAACTTGGCTGGCGATCCAGCGGTCTTTGTCGGACAACGGCCGCGCTTCGCCTCGACCGCCTGCCGCCAGGTTGCCACGGGTCTCGCCTGCCGCCGGAATACGCGCCAGGCAGTAATCCACCGGCTCGCCGTCGATCATCAGGATGCGTTTGTCGCCGTCCTTGATCGCCGGCAGGTAGGCCTGGCCCATGATTTGCTGGGTGCCCAGGGCGGTCAGGGTTTCGAGGATCACCGACAGGTTGGGGTCGCCGGCGCGGTGACGGAAGATCGAGGTGCCACCCATGCCGTCCAGCGGCTTGAGGATCACATCGCCGTGCTTGGCGGCAAATTCACGCAGCACGTCGGCACGACGGCTGACCACGGTGGGCGGTGTGCACTGCGGGAACAACGTGGCGAACAGCTTTTCATTGCAGTCACGCAGGCTTTGCGGCTTGTTGACGATCAGCACGCCGGCACGTTCGGCCTGCTCCAGCAGGTAGGTGGAGTAGACGAACTCCATGTCGAACGGCGGGTCCTTGCGCATCAGGATCACGTCCAGATCGCTCAGGGGGCTGTCGATTTCGTCCTGCAGTTCGAACCACTTCTCAGGGTTGGCAAACACCTGCAGCGGACGCATGCGTGCGCGGGCCTCGCCGTCGCCCTGGTAAAGGTCGCGCTGCTCCATATAGAACAGGCTCCAGCCGCGGGCCTGGGCGGCCAGGAGCATGGCCAGCGAGCTGTCCTTTTTATAGGAAATGCTGGCGATAGGGTCCATGACAATGCCGACGCGAACGCTCATGGGGGATTTCCTCTAGCAAAATTGGGGCGCATAAAAGTGGCGTCAGAGTGGCGCTGCGGCTGTTGTGGGTCAAGGAAAAACCACCGGGCGGGTGCCTCGATAGATTGCTCCCCGAGACTGTGCTAAAAAGACTGCCACGGCGCAGCAGCCCTTGAATTCCAAGGCCTGCGGCGCTCATCCTGTGCAACATCAGGCAGTACACACCGAAAACCGATTCGCTGTGGCGATGGTAGAGCAGATATGGAACAGCATTCCAACGCCTTGAGAGTGATGGTGATCGACGATTCGAAGACGATCCGCCGCACCGCCGAGACGCTGTTGAAGAACGTGGGCTGCGATGTCATCACGGCCATCGACGGTTTCGATGCCCTGGCCCGGATTGTGGATCATCACCCGCACATTATCTTTGTCGACATCATGATGCCGCGCCTGGATGGCTATCAGACCTGCGCCCTGGTGAAGAACAACCCGGTGTTCAAGTCGATCCCGGTGATCATGCTGTCCTCCAAGGACGGTCTGTTCGACAAGGCCAAGGGGCGCATCGTGGGTGTCGATCAGTTTTTGACCAAGCCTTTCAGCAAGGAAGAACTGCTGAGTGCGATCAAGGCCTATGTGCCCGGGTTCGCCGCAGTGGAACAAGCACACTGACGCCGCCTCACAAGGGCCGGCGCCGACCAATGTAGTGGGGAAAACCATGGCACGTGTTCTGATCGTCGACGATTCGCCGACCGAAATGTACAAACTGACCGGCATGCTGGAAAAGCACGGCCACCAGGTCCTCAAGGCCGAGAACGGCGCCGACGGCGTGGCCCTGGCCCGCCAGGAAAAGCCTGACGCCGTGCTGATGGACATCGTGATGCCGGGCCTCAATGGCTTCCAGGCCACCCGCCAGCTGTCCAAGGAGCCGGAAACCAACGGCATCCCGATCATCATCATTACCACCAAGGATCAGGAGACCGACAAGATCTGGGGCGCACGCCAGGGTGCCAAGGATTACCTGACCAAGCCTGTGGACGAGGAAACCCTGATCGCCACCCTGAACAAGGTGCTGGCCGGCTGACGGCACGCCATCATGACCGAGTCGCAAACCGCCTTCGAGTTGCTGCTGGACATCGACCGCCGCTGCCGCCTGCTGGCCGCCGACCTGCCGTCCCAGGAAACCCGCCTGCAACGCTGGAGCGGGATTGGCTTTCGCCTGGGGCAGCATTGGTATGTCGCGCCCATGGGCGAAGTCGCCGAAGTCCTGCATGAGCCGCGTTGCACTTTAATGCCCGGGGTCAAGGCCTGGGTCAGGGGTGTTGCTAACCTGCGCGGGCGTTTGCTGCCGGTGATGGACCTCGGCGGCTTCCTTGGCCTTGAGCTGTCCAAGGCGCGCAAGCAACGGCGGGTGCTGGTGGTGGAATACAACGATCTGTTTGTCGGGCTGTTGGTAGACGAGGTGGTGGGGATGCAGCATTTTGCACAAGACGCCTTGCTGGCGAGCCCCAGCCCCGGCGCGCCATTTATCCAGGGCCAATTCGACGGCGAGCCGCTGTGGCAGGTCTTCAGCCCCTTCGCCCTGGCCCAGGCCCCTGGCTTCATGGATGTCGCCGCATGACCACCGCTACTACGCCCAAACCCCAGGCCGGCTCGCGCAGCCGTTCACAGATCATCGTACTGTTTATCGCGCTGATCGTATTCATCATGCTGCTGTTCGCCAACTTTGCTTACCTCAACACCCAGTCCACCTACGACAAGCAGTACATCGGCCACGCCGGTGAACTGCGCGTGCTGTCCCAACGCATCGCCAAGAACGCTACCGAGGCCGCCGCCGGCAAGGCCGCCGCATTCAAGCTGTTGGGCGACGCGCGCAACGATTTTGCCCAGCGCTGGGGTTACCTGAAAAAAGGCGACCCGGAAACCGGCCTGCCCGCTGCGCCCAGTGCGGTCCGCGCCGAAATGCGCGCGGTGCAGACGGACTGGGAAGCGCTGTTGAAAAACACCGACGCGATCCTCGCCAGCGAACAGACCGTGCTGTCCCTGCACCAAGTGGCCGCGACCCTCGCCGAAACCGTACCGCAATTGCAGATGGAGTCGGAAAAGGTCGTCGACATCCTGCTGCAACGCGGCGCGCCGGCCAGCCAGGTGGCCTTGGCCCAGCGCCAGTCGCTGCTGGCCGAACGTATCCTGGGCGCGGTCAACACGGTGCTGGCCGGTGACGAAACCGCCGTCCAGGCCGCCGACACCTTTGGCCGCGATGCCAATCGCTTCGGGCAGGTGCTCAATGGCATGCTCAACGGCAACCCCGGGCTGCGCATCACCCAGGTCGAAGACCGCGATGCCCGCGCGCGGCTGGCGGAAATCGCCGAGCTGTTCGAGTTTGTCTCCGGCTCCGTGGATGAAATCCTCGAAACCTCGCCGCAGTTGTTCCAGGTCCGCGCCTCGGCGAGCAATATTTTCAACCTGTCGCAAACCCTGCTCGATGAAGCCTCGCACCTGGCCACCGGTTTTGAAAACCTCGCCAGCGGACGCAGCTTCGACACCATCGGCGGCTATGTGCTGGGCCTGTTGGCGCTGGCCTCGATCATCCTGATCGGACTGGTGATGGTGCGCGAAACCAACCGCCAACTGCACGAGACCGCCGAGAAGAACGAGCGCAACCAGAACGCGATCATGCGCCTGCTCGATGAAATCGAAGACCTGGCCGACGGCGACCTCACCGTGACCGCCTCGGTGACTGAAGACTTCACCGGCACCATCGCCGACTCCATCAACTATTCCGTGGACCAGCTGCGCGACCTGGTGGCCACCATCAACCTCACCGCCGGGCAAGTGGCGGGTGCCGTGCAAGAGACCCAGGCCACCGCCATGCACCTGGCCCAGGCCTCCGAGCATCAGGCCCAGCAGATCGCCGAAGCCTCCACCGCGATCAACCAGATGGCCCAGTCCATCGACCAGGTGTCGGCCAACGCCGCCGAATCATCGGCGGTGGCGGAACGTTCGGTGGAAATCGCCAACAAAGGCAACGAGGTGGTGCACAACACCATCCACGGCATGGACAACATCCGCGAACAGATCCAGGACACCGCCAAGCGCATCAAACGCCTGGGCGAGTCGTCCCAGGAGATTGGCGACATCGTCAGCCTGATCGACGACATTGCCGACCAGACCAACATCCTCGCCCTCAACGCCGCGATCCAGGCGAGCATGGCCGGGGATGCCGGACGCGGCTTTGCGGTGGTGGCCGATGAAGTGCAGCGGCTGGCCGAACGTTCGTCGGCGGCCACCCGGCAGATTGAAACCCTGGTGCGCGCGATCCAGGCCGACACCAACGAAGCCGTCATCTCCATGGAACAGACCACCACCGAAGTGGTGCGCGGTGCACGGCTGGCCCAGGACGCCGGGGTGGCGCTGGAAGAGATCGAAGGCGTATCGAAAACCCTGGCCGCGCTGATCCAGAGCATCTCCAACGCGGCGCAGCAACAGACCTCATCGGCGGGGCAGATCTCCCTGACCATGAACGTGATCCAGCAGATCACCACGCAGACGTCATCGGGCTCCACCGCTACCGCCGAAAGCATCGGCAACTTAGCGAAGATGGCCAGCCAGTTGCGCAGGTCGGTGTCGGGTTTCACCCTGCCAGCGGCCAAACAGGCTGATGATTGAAATGCAGTCAAAATGTGGGAGGGGCTTGCCACCTCCCACACTCGATCTCCATTGGCTTTGAGATCCAGGCAACCCACGAATTCTAAGCGGAGCAGTTATGGTTGATCGGCACGACTACGTGGCCCTCGAATGGGTCAAGGGCGACATTGCCGAAACCCTGAAACAGGCCCGTTCGGCGCTGGATGCATTTGTCGAGACCCACGACGATGGCGTGATCAGCCAGTGCCTGGACGCTATCCACCAGGTGCATGGTGCGCTGCAAATGGTCGAGTTCTACGGCGCGGCGCTGCTGGCCGAAGAGATCGAAGAACTGGCCCTGGCGCTCCAGGCCGGGCATGTCGGCCAGCGCGAGGAAAGTATCCGCCTGCTGCAACAGGCCCTGGGCCAACTGCCGTTGTACCTTGACCGGGTGCACAGCGCTCGCCGTGATTTACCGCTGGTGGTGCTGCCGCTGCTCAACGACCTGCGCAGTGCCCACGGCGAAAGCCTGCTGTCGGAAACCAGCTTGTTCAGCCCGCAACTGCTGTCGATTGCGCCGCTTCCCGATGACGCCCTGGCTCAACGTGCGCCGGCCGACCTCCAGGCGCAACTGCGCCAGTGGCATCAACTGTTGCAGCAAGCCCTCGCCGGGCTGCTGCGTGAAGACCACGGGCCGAGCAACCTGGAAGATATGGCGCGGGTGTTCGCGCGCCTTGAGGCGCTGTGCCAGGGCGCGCCGCTGTTGCCGCTGTGGCAAGTGGCGTCGGCGCTGGTCGAGGGCATGCTCACCGGCGTAGTCGCCAACAGCCCGGCGCTGCGCAGCCTGCTCAAGGCCAGCGACAAGCAGCTCAAGCGCCTGCTGGCACAGGGCATCGGCGGGATCAACCAACCCGCACCGGATGAACTGCTCAAGAGCCTGTTGTTTTACGTCGCCAAAGTCACCCGACCGACCCCGCGCATGCAGAGTCTGAAAGAGCGCTACAGCCTGGATGAGGCCTTGCCCGACAGCACGGTGGTGGACGCCGAACGCGCGCGCCTTGCCGGGCCGGATCGCAACGCCATGGGCTCGGTGCTCGGTGCGTTGTGTGAAGAGTTGGTCCGGGTCAAAGAGCGCCTCGACCTGTTCGTGCGCAGCGACCGCCAGCACACGAGCGACCTCGACGCGCTGCTGGCGCCCCTGCGACAGATTGCCGATACCCTCGCGGTGCTGGGGTTTGGCCAGCCGCGCAAAGTCATCATCGACCAGCTGGCCGTGGTATTGAGCCTGGCCCAGGGGCATCGCGAGCCCAACGATGCGGTGTTGATGGACGTCGCCGGCGCGCTGCTCTATGTGGAAGCCACGCTGGCGGGAATGGTCGGCACCGTCGAGCCGGAAGGCCATGAAGAGAGCCGCCTGCCCACCACCGACCTGACCCAGATCCACCAGTTGGTCATCCGCGAATCCTGCCAGTGCCTGCAGCAAGCCAAGGAGCTGGTGATCGACTGTATCGAAGCCGATTGGGACCGCCAGCGCCTGGAATCCCTGCCGGAACTGCTGAGCCAGGTGCGCGGCGCGCTGGCGATGATCCCCTTGCCCCGCGCGGCAAGCCTGATGCGCGGTTGCACCGATTATGTCGACGAACAGTTGATGGTCAACGACAGCCCGCCGTCCGAGGCACAGTTGGGGCATTTCGCTGATGTGATCAGCAGTCTGGAGTACTACCTCGAACGTATGCTCCTGGACCCCGACGCAGCCGGTGAACGGGTGTTGGAACTGGCCACCCAGAGCCTGGCTGCGCTGGGTTACCTGCCCGCCGAGAAGCCCTGGCGTCAGGCACTGGTAGCCCCTGATGGCGTGCTGTCGAGTGAGGTTGCACCCAGCCAGTCCCAGTTCGACGCACTGGCCAACCCGACGTCGCGCCTAAATCCGCCGGCCTTGCAACGCCCCGGTAGCCTGCTGCCGCCTCCGGCCGATGAAGCGCCCATCGATGATGAACTGCGCGACGTCTTCCTCGAAGAAACCGACGAGGTCCTGGAGGTGCTGCACCGGCACTTGGCCAACAGCGCGGACAAAACGGCCCAAGGCGAAATGCGCCGTGCCTTCCATACCTTGAAAGGCAGCGGCCGCATGGTGCGCGCCCTGGTGCTGGCGGAGCTGGCCTGGGCCGTGGAAAACCTGCTCAACCGTGTGCTGGAGCGCAGCGTCGCCCTCGGCCCGGAAATACAACAGGTGCTGGGTGATGCCGTGGCCCTCTTGCCGGCATTGATCGCCGACTTCGCGACTGACGACCAACACCAGCGCGATGAGGTCGACGCGCTGGCCGCCCGCGCCCACGCCTGGGCCAACGGCGCCGCAGCGTCGGCCGGAGAACCCCACGATCCGATGTTGCTGGAGATCTTCCGCAACGAAGCCCAGAGCCATCTGGACAGCCTCAACCACTTCCTGCAACAGGCCGCCGAGCATGTGCCGCTGCAAGTCAGCGATGAACTGCAACGGGCCCTGCACACCCTCAAGGGCAGCGCCTACATGGCTGGCGTGTTGCCCATCGCCGAGCTGGTGCGCCCACTGGATCACCTGACCCGCGAATACAAGGCCCATCGCCTGCCGCTGGACCTGGACGAAGTCGAGTTGCTGCTGGAAGCCGAAGGCCTGTTCCAGCGCGGGTTGCGTCAACTGGACCGCGATCCCCTGGTGCCGATCAAGGGCGCGGATGACTTGATCCGCCGTACCCAGGCCCTGCTCGACCATCAACTGGCCGCGCTGCTCGACGCCCCCAACACGGGGTTGCGGATCAAGCGCGACCCGCAACTGATTGCCAACTTCCTGGCCCAGGGCATGGACATTCTGCTCGACGCCGAAAGCCTGCTGCGCCGCTGGCAGCAACACCCCGGCGAACGCCAGGAACTCACCGCGCTGCTGGATGAATTGACCACGTTGGGGGAGGGCGCGCATGTTGCTGACCTGCACGCCATCGATGAACTCTGCGAAGCCTTGCTCGACCTCTACGGCGCCGTGGAAGAAAGCAGCCTGGCGGTCAGCGAGCGGTTTTTCCATGAGGCCGAACAGGCCCATGAGGCGCTGATCAGCATGCTCGATCAATTGGCCGCCGGCCAGGAAATCATCCCGGCTCCGGCACGTGTACACGCCCTGCGCGAACTGCTGGACGATGCGCTGGACCCTTCTGCCACCGGCCTGATCAAAAGCGACGGCAGCCGTACCCTGAGCATCTCCGAACTGGGCGCCGCCACCGCGCAACTGCAGGATGAAACGTGGATCGACGATGAACTCGTGGAGATCTTCCTCGAAGAAGCCGTGGATATCCTCGACAGTGCGGGGCAGTCGCTCAAGCGCTGGCTGCTGGAGCCGGACAGTGCCGCGCCGTTGTCGTCCCTGCAGCGCGACCTGCACACCCTCAAGGGCGGCGCGCGCATGGCCGACATCGGACCGGTGGCCGACCTTGCCCATGAATTGGAGTGCGTGTACGAAGGCCTGGTGGATCGGCGCTACAGCTACTCCAGCGAGCTGTCGCAGGTGCTGATGGCCAGCCATGAGCGACTGGCCTTGCAACTGGAGGAACTGCAGCACCATCAACCCTTGAGCGACAGCGCCGAACTGGTCGCCAGGTTGCGCGCGCTACGCCAGGGCGGCATGCCGGCTGCACAGGCCGCTCCACCTGCGGAAACGCCGGGCACCGACCCCGAGTTGCTGGACATCTTCCTCGAAGAAGCCGCCGACATTCTCGACAGCTCCGGCAGCGCCTTGCTGCGCTGGCAGGCCGAGCCGAACAATCGCCAGGAAGTCGAAACCCTGCTGCGCGACCTGCACACCCTCAAGGGCGGCGCGCGCATGGTCGAGATCGGGCCGATCGGTGACCTGGCCCATGAGCTGGAATTTCTCTACGAAGGGCTGTCCGCCGGTTTGCTCGCGCCGTCCGCCGAACTGTTCGCGTTGCTGCAGGGCTGCCACGACCGCCTGGCGCAGATGATCGACGCCGTGGCGGATGGGCTGCCGGTGGGTTCGGTGGACAAGCTCATCGAACGTATCAAGAGCCTGGTGCACCCCAGCGATGAGCCCGTGACGCCCGTGGCGCTGCCCGCAGGCAAGGTCGAAGCGGTGGTTGATCCCGGCGCCGACATGGTGAAGATTTCCGCTGACCTGCTGGACGACCTGGTCAACCTGGCCGGCGAGACCTCGATCTTCCGTGGTCGTATCGAGCAGCAAGTCAACGACGCACGCATTGCCCTGCATGAGGTGGAAACCACTATCGAACGCATGCGCGACCAACTGCGCCGCCTCGACACCGAAACCCAGGGGCGCATCCTCAGTCGTCAACAGGCCGAGGCCGAGCGCCTGGGCTATGAAGAATTCGACCCGCTGGAAATGGACCGTCATTCGCAGTTGCAGCAACTGTCCCGGGCGCTGTCGGAATCGGCCTCCGACCTGCTCGACCTCAAGGACACCCTCGACCGCCGCAACGAGGACGCCCATGGCCTGTTGCAGCAACAGGCGCGTATCAACACCGAGTTGCAGGAGGGCCTGATGCGCACGCGCATGGTGCCCTTCGAGCGCATGCTGCCGCGCCTCAAACGCATCGTGCGCCAGGTGGCGGGCGAGTTGGGCAAGGACGTGGAATTCATCGTCGGCAATGCCGAGGGCGAGATGGACCGCAATGTGCTGGAGCGCATGGCGGCACCGCTGGAACACATGCTGCGCAACGCCGTCGACCATGGCTTGGAGTCCCGCGATGCGCGGTTGCTGGCCGGCAAACCGGAGAAGGGCCGCATCACCCTGGACCTGACCCACGAAGGCGGCGATATCGTTTTCGACATGCGCGACGACGGTGCCGGCGTGCCTCTGGATGCGGTGCGGCGCAAGGCGATCAAGCGCGGTTTGCTCGCCCCTCATCAAGAGATGAGCGACCGTGATGTGTTGCAGTTCATCCTGCAGCCGGGGTTCTCCACGGCGGAAAAGATCACGCAGATTTCCGGGCGTGGCGTGGGCATGGACGTGGTGCACGAAGAAGTGCGCCAGCTCGGCGGCTCGATGTTCATTGACTCGACACCGGGGGAGGGTGTGCACTTTCGCATCCGCCTGCCGTTTACCGTGTCGGTCAACCGGGCGTTGATGGTGCACTGCGCGGACGATCAATACGCGATCCCGCTCAACACCATCGAAGGGCTGGTGCGGGTGCTGCCCCATGAGCTGGCGGGGCACTACCAGCAGGATCCGCCGTGTTATGAATATGCCAGCCAACGCTACGAGCTGTTTTACCTGGGTGACCTGCTGCACACCGTCGGTCGCCCGAAATTACTGGGCCAGTATCAACCCGTGCCGGTATTGCTGGTGCAGTGCAACGAGCGACGTGTGGCGGTACATGTGGACGCCATGGCCGGCACCCGGGAGATTGTGGTCAAGGGCCTGGGCCCGCAGTTTTCCGGGGTGCAGGGGTTATCCGGGGCGACCATCCTGGGGGATGGGCGCGTGGTGTTGATCATCGACCTGCTCGCGCACATCCGCGCCCGGCAACCGGCCTTGCCGGCCCAGGCGGTGGATGCTCCGTTGATCCTCAACGACCCGCTGAAAAAGCGCCCGCTGCTGGTGCTGGTGGTGGACGACTCGGTCACCGTGCGCAAAGTCACCAGCCGCCTGTTGGAGCGCAACGGCATGAACGTACTCACCGCCAAGGATGGCATCGACGCCCTTGCCGTGCTCGAGGAACATACCCCCGACCTGATGCTGCTCGACATCGAAATGCCGCGCATGGACGGCTTCGAAGTGGCCATCCAGGTGCGCAACGACCCCCGGCTGATGCGCCTGCCGATCATCATGATCACCTCCCGCACCGGCCAGAAACACCGCGACCGCGCCATGGCTATCGGCGTCAACGACTACCTGGGCAAGCCGTACCAGGAATCGGTGTTGCTCGAAAGCATCGCCTACTGGAGCAAATCCCGTGCTTGACCACCGCACCAGCCAACTCACCGGCCTGCTCCTGCCCCTGGCCGACCGCCACCTGATACTGCCCAACGTCGCCATCGCCGAGTTGATCGACTTCCAACGCGGCGAACCGGCCAGCGATGCGCCGCCGTGGTATTTGCGGCAAGTGACGTGGCGGGATCGGCAAATCCCGTTGATCAGCTTTGAAGCGGCGTGCGGCGAGGCCGGCGTGACCGGCGAACGCTCGCGGATCGTGGTGTTGAATGCACTGGGCGGCCGACCGACGTTGAAGTTTATTGCGCTGGTGATCCAGGGTATTCCACGGTCGTACAAGCTCGATAGCGAATTGAGCTACGTGGACGTGCCGCTGTGCCCGCTGGAACTGGCGGCGGTGCAGGTGGGGGAACATGTGGCTAAGGTGCCGGATTTGATGGGGCTCGAGGCGTTGCTGGTGGAGTCCGGGTTGGCGTGAATCTAAGTCATGTGAGGATCCCCTGTGGGAGGGGCATCTGAATGTGATATTGCGTAGCAGCTGTCGAGCCCCGGCGAGGCTGCGCTTGCGGCCCGTCTGACACACCGCTGACGCAGCCTCGCCAGGGCTCGACAGCTGCTACGCAGGGAGACTTGCTCAAGCCCTCAATCAATCCGCGCAAACCGCTCAATTAACGGCTGCTCCCGATGCTCGGCCTGCCACAAGTCGTAGGCACTTTGCATCGATAGCCATAGTTGTGCAGTACTTACGCCGGCTCGCTCCAACCGGACGGCAAGGTCCGGGCTGACGGGAGCGTGGCCATGCAAGATCCTTGAAAAAGTTTCGCGGGCAAAGCCAAGACGTTTAGCCATTTCGGTGATGGTGATGCCCAAGGCTGGGACCACGTCCTCAAGCAGAATTTCACCTGGGTGAGGTGGGTTGTGCATACCCATATCGATACCTCTACTCAGTGGTAATCAAGATAATCAACCAGTTCGACCTGATCGTCGAACATCCGAAAAATGATGCGCCAGTTACCACTTATGCTGACTGACCAGTAGTCGATCAGGTCGCCCTTCAAACGGTGGAAGCGCCAGCCGGGCAGATCCAGTGCATCTGGGTGCTCGGCCTTGTCCAGAATGAGCAGCATGCGGCGCAAGCGCTTTGCATGATTTGCGTTGATGCCTCTGGTTGAACCGGTCTCATAGAACGCCCTGAGTCCTTTATGTTTCCAGCTGACGATCATGGCGCGATTGTGATGTGATACATCACGCTCTGCAATGGCCTTGCATCGGGATTAACGATCGGGTTCATGATGCCTGCCCGTAGCTATTCGGAGCGAAAAGGCTAGGGACAACGGTTCCGAGCAACAACCTGAAAAGTCTGTCAGATAATTCTCTTCTGAGTGTCGATGATCGTTCCCACGCTCCGCGTCACCCTATTGCAGGGCTTTGGCCTTGCGCTGGCTGGCGGCTGCGGCTGGGGCTTCGGATTTTTCCTGCAAGATTTTGGGTTATGCATGAACTTGTCGCGTGCAGCCCGCGCGCCTAGTCTTCGTCCCGTCATCGCAAAAAACGGTGACACGGACGTGCAAGTCCGGTTACATGTCGGCGCACCAACGCCCATAGCCATTCAACGGGCGTTTTTTATGCCTGCTGTATTTGTTATGGCGGCTGTGCGTGGGAGATCCTTCGGGGTCTGCCGGGGTCCGATATGCCCGGTCTTGCACACCTGCGCACAGCTGCCACCTTAATTCGCGTGCAAGCGGAAGAGGGCAGTCTCCATCACATATCGGAGTTGTAAATCATGGTCAAACCTACCCCCAATCCGCCCGCAAGCCTCTTCACCGTAAACCCCCACCAAAACACCGAAACCCTGCTGGTCAACGCCAGCGAAACCCTGTCCTCCCTCAACGCACTCACCTGCAACCTGGCCTTCGACCTGGACACTTCCCAGCGCGCCATCATGCTTGGGATCCAGCAAATGGCCGAGTTGGGGCAGTTGTTGGTGGATAGAGCTCTGGAGCAGGTCAGCCCTTCTGCGGAAGAGGTCCCAGCCAGGGACTGATCATTCCCTTTTTGGGACCGCTATCTAACAGGCACTACTGAGCAAATGTGGGAGGGGCGGTGCGACGATTCGACTTGCCCCCGATGGCTGAGTGTCAGTTGATACATCACTTAGCTGACCCTCCGCTATCGGGGGCAAGTCGAATCGTCGCACCGCCCCTCCCACATTTAGATCATCTTTTGGCTCGGCTCAGCGTTTACTGATGTTCCATTACTCCAACCGTAATGATCTGCCGCCCAGCTTGATTGATGGCCCCTTGAATCACTCCTAAGGTACAGCCCACGACAGCAAACCCGTGGAGCGACCATGACAACAACAATAAACCCCGACTCGCGCTGGACGCGGCGGCGCGACGAGAAGCAGCGGCGGCTGGGGCTGGTCAAAAAAATCGCAGACGGGGCCGTGTTGCCCAGTGACAGGATTGTCGAGGCGCTTGAGGCGCTGATCCTCCCCGGCGACCGCGTGGTGCTGGAAGGCAACAACCAGAAGCAGGCCGACTTCCTCTCGCGCTCCCTGGCCCAGACTGACCCGGCCAAACTCCACGATTTGCACATGATCATGCCCAGCGTCGGGCGGTCCGAGCACCTGGACCTGTTTGAAAAGGGCATTGCGCGCAAGCTGGACTTTTCCTTCGCCGGCACCCAATCCCTGCGCATCAGCCAATTGCTGGAAGACGGCCTGCTGGAAATCGGTGCGATCCACAC
Source organism: Pseudomonas sp. AM8 (assembly GCF_036346475.1). NCBI lineage: Bacteria > Pseudomonadati > Pseudomonadota > Gammaproteobacteria > Pseudomonadales > Pseudomonadaceae > Pseudomonas > Pseudomonas sp. AM8. The sequence continues at coordinate 244,164 of NZ_JAOTNX010000004.1, read as the reverse complement.
TTACATCGAACTCTATGCACGGCTGGTGGTGGACCTGATCCCCAACGTCGTACTGTCCGCCGGTTTCATGGCCGACCGTGCCGGCAATATCTACACCGGCGCCAGCACCGAAGACACCCCGGCGCTGATCGAACCCGCCGCGTTCAGCGATGGCATCGTGATCGTGCAGGTCAACCAGTTGGTGGATGACGTCAGCGACTTGCCCCGCGTCGACATCCCCGCCAGTTGGGTGGATTTTGTGGTGGTGGCCGACAAGCCGTTCTACATCGAGCCGCTGTTCACCCGCGACCCGCGCCATATCAAGCCGGTGCATGTGCTGATGGCGATGATGGCGATCCGCGGCATTTACGAAAAACACAATGTGCAGTCCCTCAACCACGGCATCGGCTTCAACACCGCCGCCATCGAATTGATCCTGCCCACCTACGGTGAATCCCTGGGCCTGAAGGGCAAGATCTGCCGCAACTGGACCCTCAACCCGCACCCCACGCTGATCCCCGCCATCGAAAGCGGCTGGGTGGAAAGCGTGCATTGCTTCGGCACCGAACTGGGCATGGAGAACTACATCGCCGCGCGCCCGGATGTGTTCTTCACCGGCCGCGACGGTTCGATGCGCTCCAACCGGATGTTCTGCCAGCTGGCCGGCCAATACGCGGTGGACCTGTTTATCGGCGCCACCCTGCAAGTCGACGGCGACGGCCATTCCAGCACCGTGACCCGTGGTCGCCTTGCCGGCTTTGGCGGGGCGCCGAACATGGGTCACGACCCGCGCGGTCGCCGCCATGGCACGCCGGCTTGGCTGGATATGCGTCACGACGATGCGCCGGTCGCGCTGCTGGAACGCGGCAAAAAGCTCGTGGTGCAGATGGTCGAGACCTTCCAGGAAGGCGGCAAGCCCACCTTCGTCGACACCCTCGACGCCGTGGAAGTGGCGCGCAAAAGCGGCATGCCCCTGGCGCCGATCATGATCTACGGTGACGACGTCACCCACCTGCTCACCGAAGAAGGCATCGCCTACCTGTACAAGGCGCGGTCCCTGGAAGAGCGCCAGGCGATGATCGCCGCCGTCGCCGGGGTCACCGCCATCGGCATGCGCCACAACCCCAAGGACACCGCGCGCATGCGCCGCGAAGGCCTGATCGCCTTGCCCGAAGACTTGGGCATCCGCCGCACCGACGCCACCCGCGAGCTGTTGGCCGCCAAGAGTGTGGCCGAGCTGGTGGAGTGGTCCGGTGGCCTGTACAACCCGCCCGCCAAATTCAGGAGCTGGTAAATGCGCGCCCTTAAACTGCACGAACTCAGCCTCGCGGATCGCCTGGCGGATATGGCCGTCGATGCGCTGATCGATGAAGCCGACCTGTCGCCCAAGCCCGCCCTGGTGGACCGTCGCGGCAACGGCGCCCACAGTGATTTGCACCTGGGGCTGATGCACGCCTCGGCGCTGTCGCTGTGGCCGATGTTCAAGGCAATGGCCGAGGCGGCGCTTGAACTCGGTGAAGTCGGCTTGCCCCTGCGCGAAGCCCTCGGCCGTATCGGGCGCGAAGGCGAACAGGCGATGCTCGTCACCACCCACGGCGTGAACACCCATCGCGGTGCGATCTGGGCCCTTGGCCTGCTGACCGCAGCGGCTGCCCTGGAACCGCGAGCCATAACGCTGAACGCCGCCAGACTGGCCCTGCTCAACGACCGTTACGCGCCCCAATCGATGAGCCACGGCGCCCAGGTCGCGCAACGCTACGGCGCACGCGGTGCCCGTGAAGAAGCGCAATTGGGCTTCCCCGCCGTGACCCAACGCGGTCTGCCGCAACTGCGCCAGAGCCGCCGCCAGAACGTCGGTGAACAGAACGCGCGTCTTGACGCCTTGCTCGCGATCATGACCGACCTGGCCGACACCTGCGTGCTCTATCGCGCCGGCCTGGAAGGCCTGCATGCCATGCAGCGCGGTGCCCAGGCCGTGCTCGACGCCGGCGGCAGCGCAAGCCTCGCCGGGCGCCGCCAACTGCATGAGCTGGACCATCAACTGCTGGCCCTGAATGCCTCCCCCGGTGGCGCCGCCGACCTGTTGGCCGCCTGCCTGTTTATCGACCGCCTCGACGGAGCGTTGTGATGGAAACCTTATCCTTTGAATTCCCCGCCGGGCAGCCGCCAACAGGCCGTGCGCTGGTGGGTTGCGTCGGCTCGGGCGACCTGGAAGTGCTGCTGGAGCCGGGCACGGCCGGCACGTTGACCATCCAGGTACAGACCTCGGTGAATGGCGCCGAACAACGCTGGCAGCACCTGTTCGAACGCATCTTCCAGGAGCAGACGCCACCGGCCCTGAACATTGATATCCACGATTTCGGCGCCACCCCAGGCGTGGTGCGTTTGCGCCTGGAACAGGGATTCGAGGAGATTGGCCATGACTGACTTGCTGGCTAAACACAGCTTCGTGGAACTGGGTGCGCGGCAGCGGGCCAAGGCCTTGTTGGATGCGGGCACCTTTCGCGAACTGATCGACCCGTTCCAGCGGGTGATGTCGCCCTGGCTCAGCCGCCAAGGTGTGGTGCCCCAGGCCGATGACGGCGTGGTGATCGCCAAGGGCAGCATCGGCGACTTGCCTGTGGTGATTGCAGCGATTGAAGGCAACTTCCAGGGCGGCAGCCTCGGTGAAGTGGGCGGCGCGAAAATCGCCGGCGCCCTGGAACTGGCCGCCGAAGACAACCGCAAGGGCATCCCGACCCGCGCCTTGCTGCTGCTGGAAACCGGCGGCGTGCGCTTGCAGGAAGCCAACCTCGGCCTGGCCGCGATTGCCGACATACACGCGGCGATTGTCGACCTGCGCCAGTACCAGCCGGTGATCGGCGTGGTGGCGGGCAGCGTTGGCTGTTTCGGCGGCATGTCCATCGCCGCCGGGCTGTGCAGCTACCTCGTCGTCACCCGCGAAGCGCGCCTGGGCCTGAACGGTCCGCAGGTGATCGAACAGGAAGCCGGGTTGGAAGAGTACGACTCTCGCGACCGTCCTTTTATCTGGAGCCTCACGGGCGGCGAACAGCGTTTCAACAGCGGCCTGGCCGACCGTTACGTGGCCGACGATGCGGCGCAGATCCAGCAGACGGTCAGCGCGTTGTTGCAGCAAGGCGTGCCCGCCCAACAACGCAGTCGCCAGGCTGATTATTACCTCACACGCTTGGCCGAGTTGGACGCCGTAGCGCAAATCGACCCGGCGACGGTGCGCGAGCTGTATCAGGGAGAACGCTCATGAGAGGCTTGCAGTGGTTCAACGCATTGAGCGCCGGCGCTCCAGTTGTAGACGATTTGCCGGCGTCGCTGAGGGTGGCCGACGGTGTATTGGGTGAGCAACAGGTGCGCTTTGTCGCCGTGGTGACCGACGCGCAAAACCGCTTCCCTCGGGCGCGCAATGGCGAAGTCGGCCTGCTCGAGGGCTGGGGCCTGGCCAAGGCCGTCGATGAGGCCATCGCCCGCGGCGACAAGCGGCCCATCATCGCCATCGTCGATGTGCCCAGCCAAGCCTATGGCCGTCGCGAAGAAGCCCTCGGCATCCACCAGGCCCTGGCCGCTGCGGCCGACAGCTATGCCCGCGCGCGCCTCGCCGGCCACCCGGTGATTGCGCTGCTGGTGGGCAAGGCCATGTCCGGTGCGTTCCTGGCCCATGGCTACCAGGCCAACCGCCTGATTGCCCTGCGCGACCCCGGCGTAATGGTGCACGCCATGGGCAAGGCCTCGGCCGCGCGGGTGACCCTGCGCAGCGTCGAAGAGCTGGAAGCCCTGGCCGCCAGTGTGCCGCCCATGGCCTATGACATCGACAGCTATGCCAGCCTCGGCTTGCTGTGGGAGACCTTGTCGGTCAGCCAGATTGAACAGCCCACGGCGGACGATGTAGCGCGGGTCAGTGATTGCCTGGTGAATGCGATCAAGGACATCGGAAGCGCCGATCTGCGCGGACGCCTCGGCGCGACTAATCGGGCAGCCTCCAGCCAGGTTCGCCAACTGCTGCGGGAACAATGGTGAACGCCCACGACTTGCTCTGGGGCATGACCCCGGCGCATGCGCCCGCCGGTGCTCCGACCTGGGTGCTCGAAGCGCTCGGCGCCGGCCATCCCGTAGTGGTGCGCCGCGCCATTGCCGCGCCGGGGCATGTGGCGGTCGGCGTGCGCGGGCGTTTGCGTGAGCAGCGGTTCGCCGCCGAGATGCCGCTGGCGGCGGTGCAGCGGCGTGTTGCACCGGAAGCCCTGCGCGACGTGGTTTCGTCACGGGATTTACCCGCGCTGCACGCGCTTGCTCAATTGCGTTCGGTGCTGGTGCACGAGGCATGGGGCGTCAGCGGTAGCGCAGGCTTTGAATTGGCCACCGGCATCGAAGCACTGCATGCCCAGAGTGATCTGGATTTGATCCTGCGTACGCCCAAGCGCCTTGAACGCGCCGCTGCCGAGGACCTGCTGGCGAGCCTGGACACGACGGTGTGCCCTGTGGACCTGCAACTGCAAACCCCGTTTGGCGCCGTCGCCTTGCGCGAATGGGCCAGCGGCTCACGCCGTGTGCTGCTGAAAACTACCAGCGGCGCGCATCTTGTGCTCGACCCTTGGCAGGCCGTGGCATGAGCAGCCTGCTGGTGTTTCCAGGGCAGGGCGCTCAGCGACCAGGCATGCTGAAGTCGTTGCCCGAACCTGTGCTGGCAGAAGCCAGCGATGCCCTGGGCGAAGACGTGCGCGTGCTCGATTCCGCGCAAGCCCTGGCCAGTACCCGCGCCGTGCAACTGTGCCTGTTGATCGCCGGCGTCGCCCACGCCCGCCTGTTGGAGCGCACCCCGGATTACGTGGCGGGCCTGTCCATCGGCGCCTACCCGGCTGCGGTCATCGCCGGGGCCCTGGATTTTGCCGATGCGGTAAAGCTTGTGAGCCTGCGCGGCCAACTGATGCAAAACGCTTATCCACACGGCTACGGCATGACCGCGATCATCGGTGTGGAGTTATCCACCGTCGAAACACTCCTCGCCGACATCCACAGCCCTGAAACCCCGGTGTACCTGGCCAATATCAACGCCGATAACCAAAGCGTGATCGCCGGCAGCGACGAGGCCATGAAGCGTGTTGCCGCGCGCATCAAGGGCAACGGCATCGCCAAGCGCCTGGCCGTCAGTGTGCCGTCCCATTGCGCGCTGCTGGAGCAGCCGGCCGAGGTCCTGGCCCAGGCATTTGTCCCGCTCAAGGCGCCGCGCATCACCTACCTGAGCAGCACTCGCGCGCGGCCGATCCACAACCCCGAACATCTGCGCGACGACCTGGCCTTCAACATGTGCCGCGTCGTTGACTGGCGCGGCACCGTGCAAAGCGCCTACGAGCGTGGTGTGCGCCTGCAAATCGAACTGCCCCCGGGCGCCGTGCTCACCGGCCTGTCACGCCGCGTGTTCGAACAAGGCACCGTGATCGCCTGCGAAGGCGCACGCCTGGACACCTTGCAGGCCCTGCTGGAAGAGGAGGAGCGCCGCCACCGATAAAGCACCACCCAAGGCTGTCGAAGCACAAAAACAACAATTTCGATCGAGCACTTCGAGGACAACAACAATGATTATTTACGGTGTGGCATTGCTGGCGATCTGCACGCTTGCAGGTGTGATCATGGGCGACATGCTCGGCGTGTTGCTGGGCGTCAAATCCAACGTGGGCGGGGTGGGCATCGCCATGATCCTGCTGATCTGCGCTCGCCTGTGGATGCAAAAACGCGGCGGCATGACCAAGGAGTGCGAGATGGGCGTGGGCTTTTGGGGCGCCATGTATATCCCCGTGGTGGTGGCGATGGCCGCGCAGCAGAACGTCGTAACCGCCCTGCACGGCGGCCCGGTCGCGGTGCTGGCGGCGATTGGTTCGGTGGTGGTCTGTGGTTGCACCATCGCCTTGATCAGCCGTACCCACAAGGGCGAGCCTCTGCCCGCCGAAGAGCCGCTGATCGTGCCTGCGGGAGGTCGCTGATATGTGGGATCTCATCGAAAAAGGCCTGGAACATAACGGCCTGATCACCGCGTTTGCGTTTGTTGGCGTGGTGATGTGGATTTCCGTGGTGCTGTCCAAGCGCCTGACGTTCGGGCGCATCCACGGCTCGGCGATTGCCATCGTCATCGGCCTGGTCCTGGCCTGGGTCGGCGGCACCCTTACCGGCGGGCAAAAAGGCTTGGCCGACCTGGCACTGTTCTCTGGTATTGGCCTGATGGGCGGCGCGATGCTGCGCGACTTCGCCATCGTTGCCACGGCGTTCGAGGTGCAGGCCACCGAGGCGCGCAAGGCCGGGATGATCGGTGTGATTGCGCTGCTGCTGGGCACGATCCTGCCGTTTATCGTCGGCGCCAGCATGGCCTGGGTGTTTGGCTATCGCGACGCGATCAGCATGACCACCATCGGCGCGGGTGCGGTGACCTACATCGTCGGCCCGGTGACCGGTGCGGCGATTGGCGCGACTTCGGATGTGATGGCACTGTCGATTGCGACCGGGTTGATCAAGGCGATCCTGGTGATGGTCGGCACCCCGGTGGCGGCGCGTTGGATGGGCTTGGACAATCCGCGTTCAGCGATGGTGTTCGGTGGCCTGGCCGGCACCGTGAGCGGCGTGACGGCAGGGCTGGCGGCGACGGATCGGCGCTTGGTGCCGTATGGCGCGTTGACGGCGACGTTCCATACCGGGCTTGGGTGTTTGCTGGGGCCTTCGTTGCTGTACTTCATTGTGCGTGGGTTGGTGGGCTGACCTTGAGGGTTGCGGAGTGTCAGGCTGTTCCCTGCCGATTGGCATACATCCGACACTCCGCCAACAACGCGAGTAAATTCGGATCACGCTCCTTGGCCTTCAGGAACACCACCCCGATATGCTGCTGCAACCGATACCTGGGTTGCAGCGGTATCAGCTTCACGCGGTTCTCGTACACCGCCGCGATCCTTCCTGGCAGCAACGCATAACCCACCCCCGAACTGACCATGCTCAGCAGTGTGAAGATGTCATTGACCTGCATCGCCACCTTCGGCTCGAACCCCGCCTGCTTGAATACCCGGTTGCCATCCTGGTGGGTGGCGAAGCCTTGGGTGAGGGTGATGAAGGTGGCGTCGCGCACGTCGGCCAGGTCGATTTCCTGGGCGCGGTCGAAGGGTGAGTCGGCCGGGGTGGCGAGGAAGATGTCGTCGCAGAACAGCTCGATCTGTTCGCAGTCGGGGTCGTTGGCGTGTTCGTCGAGGGAGATGAGGATTGCGTCGACTTCCATATTCTTGAGCTTGTACAGCAGGTCGAAATTGGAGCCGAGGATCAGGTCGATATTGAGTTCGCTGCGCCTGATCTTCAGGCCCATGATCAATTGCGGCACGGTCTTGACCGTCAGCGAATACAGCGAGCCGAGCTTGAAGCGTTCGGCGGAGAAACCGGCGGCTTCGCGGGTCAGGCGTACGCTGTCGACCACATCGGCGATGAGTTTCTGGGCGCGTTCTTCCAACACGTAGGCGCTTTCCAGCGGGGTGAGGTTGCGGCCCTCGTGTTTGAACAGCGGGCAGCGCAAGGCATTTTCCAGCGAGTGGATGGCGCGGTGCACGCTGACATTGCTGGTTTGCAGCTCGGCGGCGGCGCGGGCCAGGTTGCCGGTGCGCATGAATGCCAGGAAGATTTCCAGTTTCTTGAGGGTGAATTCTTCGTCGATCAGCATGGCCGTGGGCTCTTGTTCGAATGCGTCCGATTGTGCCCGCAAAACCCGGCGGCGTCCTCGGAACGTCACAAGTCGCTTGCACTCTTATGCGCAAGGCTGGACGCTTGCCAGCCAGTTCCAGCGGCTACAGGAGGTCAGTGACAGATGTATCACGGGGAACGATTCAACGCCTGGAGCCATTTGCTCGGTGCGGTCGCGGCGTGTATTGGCGCCGTGTGGATGTTGGTGGTGGCGAGCCTGGACGGCAGCCCCTGGAAAATCGTCAGCGTGGCGATTTATGGCTTTACGCTGATGGTGCTGTACAGCGCGTCGACCGTGTACCACAGCGTGCAGGGGCGGCGAAAAGAGATCATGCAGAAGGTCGATCACTTTTCGATCTACTTGCTGATCGCCGGCAGCTACACGCCGTTTTGCCTGGTGACGTTGAGAGGCCCGTGGGGCTGGACGCTGTTCGGCATCGTGTGGGGGCTGGCGGTGATCGGCATCCTGCAGGAGATCAAGCCGCGTTCCGAGGCGCGCATCCTGTCCATCGTGATCTACGCGGTGATGGGCTGGATCGTGCTGGTGGCGGTCAAGCCGCTGATCGCCGCGCTGGGGACGGCGGGGTTTACCTGGCTGGCGGCGGGCGGGGTGCTGTACACCGTCGGCATCATCTTCTTTGCCCTGGAGGATCGCCTGCGGCATTCCCATGGGATCTGGCATTTGTTTGTGATCGGCGGCAGCCTGCTGCATTTCGTGGCGATCATGCACTACGTGTTATAGGCGCTCCAGCAGCTCCCGAGCCCGGTTGCCGAAGATCTGTAGCAGGTTGGCCAGCATATGCGGCGGTGGTTCATCGGCACGGGTCAGGGCATAGAGGGTGATCGGCAGCGGCGGTGTAAGCGTGCGGATGCAGGTGGTCGCCGTCGATGCGCCGAGGGCGGTAAAGGGGTCGATGACCGTCAAGCCGGCGCCGGACTCCACCATTGCCCGCGCCAGGGAATAGGTTTGCACCGAGATCGTCACCCGAGGCGGCGGGTCGACGCTCTCCAGGTAGTTGTCGAGCTTCGCCGCCAGCGGGTCGGCGCTGGACAGGCCAATCAGCGGTGCTCCCGCGAGGTCTGCCAGGGGCAGGGCCTGATGCAGCTCAGCGTCCGGCCAGTAGTTTTTCGACGCCAGGGCCACCAACACACCGTTGGCCAGCACTTGTGTGGTCAACCCGGGATGGCCGGAGAAGCTGAGGGTCAGTGCCAGGTCGATTTCGCGCATCAACAGTTTTTGCACCAGCTCGCGGCTATGGTCGCTGGACAGTTCGCAGGCGATGTCCGGGTACTTGCGCTTCCATTCCAGGATCGCCGGGGGCAGCAGCGACAGTGCCAATGCCGGGATCGCGCCAATCCGTACACTTTGCCCCGGGGCGCGGCGCAGGCTCTTGGCCAGTCGCCGCACGCCTTGCAGGCTCGCGGTGACTTTTTCGACTTCGCTTTCCAGCGCCAGGGCTTCGGGCGTGGGCTGCAATTTGCCGCGTACCCGCAAAAACAGCGGGAAGCCCAATTGTAACTCGGCATGTTGCAACACCTTGGTCACCGCCGGTTGGGAGACATGCAGCAACTGCGCGGCGGCGCTGATGGAGCCGGTCTGGCGGATGGCCTGGAAGATTTCGATATGACGCAAGCGCATGGCAGGTCCATAACCTTTGTTTATAGGTGCCCCATCTTTATTCATTGTCGGCGGCCTGTCACCTGCACCTACCCTGGGGCTTTCTTGGATCAAGGGCTGGGGGTGTTGAATGGCCAGGCAGGTTTGCATCATTGGTGGAGGCGTTATCGGCCTGGCGAGTGCCTACGCGTTGGTACGTGCAGGTCATGAAGTGACGGTGATCGACGCGCGTGACACCGTGGGCAGCGAAACCAGCTTCGCCAATGGCGGGCAATTGTCCTACCGCTACGTCGCACCGCTGGCGGATGCGGGAGTGCCGCTACAGGCGATTGGCTGGTTGCTGCGCGGTGACTCGCCACTGAAGCTGCGCCCACGCCTGGATCCCCGACAATGGCGCTGGATGGCCGCGTTCATCGGCGCCTGCCGTGGCTCGGTGAACAAGCGCAACGCCGCGCACTTGCTGCGCCTGGCGAGCCTGAGCCAAAACACCTTGCAGCAATGGCGCGTCGACGATCGCCTGGACACGTTCAATTGGCGGCGTAACGGCAAGCTGGTGACCTTTCGCAATGCCGATACCTTTGAGCGTGCGCGCAGCAAGGTCACCGACATCCTGCAACAACAGGTGCTGTCGGCGCTGGATTGTGCGCGCCTGGAACCGGCGCTGGCGCAGGTGGCGGGTGAGTTTGTCGGTGGTATCTATACGCCCAATGAAGAAGTGGCGGACTGTCATGCCTTCTGCCAACAGCTGGCGGCACGCCTTGAAGCGTCGGGGCGCTGCACCTTTCTGCTGGGGCGCAAGGTCACCAGGATTCGCCATGCCGACGGCGCGGTACAGGCCATCGAGCTGGGCGGCGAAGTGATGCCGGTGGAACACCTGGTGCTGGCGGCCGGTCATCGCGCCGCCGAGTTGGCATTGCCCGGCGTGTCACTGCCACTGTATCCACTCAAGGGCTATAGCCTCAGCGTACCGATTGGCGCACAGCACCAGGCGCCGAATGTGAGCATCACCGACTACGACCGCAAGATGGTCTACGCGCGTATCGGCGAACAGCTGCGGGTGGCGGCCATGGTGGATATCGTCGGATTTGACGCCAGCCTTGAGCCCAAGCGCCTGGCGCTGATGAAACGCCAGGCGGTCGAGACATTTCCTACGGCTGGCGACTATGCCAATGCTGTGGAATGGGCCGGTATGCGTCCCGCCACCCCGACCGGTGTGCCGCTGATTGGCCCCAGCGTGTATCGCAACCTGTGGCTGAACCTGGGCCACGGCGCCCTCGGCTTTACCCTGGCGTGCGGCAGCGGCCAATTGCTGGCCGAGCTGATCGGCCACCACCTACCTTCCATAGATATGCAGGGCCTGGCGCCCCGCGCCGCGTGAGGATTGACCCATGACCATCAACCGAATCAGCAGCAACGACCGACTGTCCGGCGCCGTCACGTTCAAGGATCTGGTATTCCTTTCGGGCCAGGTGCCCGGCGAAGGCCTGGATGTGGCGACGCAGACCCGCGAAGTGCTGGCCAGGATCGATGCGCTGCTGGCCCAGGCCGGCAGTGACAAGGATCATTTGCTCAATGCGACCATTTACTTGAAAGACATCGGCAGCGGTTTCGCGCCGATGAATGAGGTGTGGGCCGCCTGGCTATCGCCCGGGATGGCGCCGACGCGCACTACCCTGCAGGCGGAACTGGCGCGGCCGAGCGTGCTGGTGGAAATCAGCGTGATTGCGGTACGAAAATAACGTCAAAGACCAACGGAGAATAACAATGAAAAAAATCCTGTTGACCGGCTGCACCCTGGGCCTTTTGCTGGGAGTACACGCCCATGCCAACCAGGCGCCGCTGGACGGTACGCTGGGCAAGATCGCCAGTACCAAGTCCATCACCCTGGGTTATCGCGATGCGTCGGTGCCGTTTTCCTACGTGGGGGATCACAGCGGCAAGCCGATGGGCTATTCGGTGGACCTGGCCAGTAAGATCGTCGAGCGTATCCAGCAGAAAACCGGGGTGGCCGACCTTAAGGTGAAGTACAACCTGGTGACCTCTCAAACGCGGATTCCGCTGGTGCAGAACGGCACCGTCGACCTGGAATGCGGCTCCACTGGCGTCACGGCCGAGCGGCAGAAGCAGGTGGCATTTTCCTACGGGTTTATTTACGTGAAAGGCCAGTTGCTGACGGCTAAGGACAGCGGTATCAAGGGCTTCGCCGACCTGGGGGGCAAGAACGTGGTGACTACCGCCGGCACCACCAACGAGCGTTTTCTAAAGAGCTACAACGCCGAGCACAAGAGCAATATGTTCGTGATCAGCGCCAAGGACCACGGCGAGGCGTTCAAGATGCTCGAGACGGGCCGCGCGGCTGCGTTCTATATGGACGATGCATTGCTCTACGGCGAACGTGCCAAGGCCAAGGACCCACACAACTGGGTGGTGGTGGGCGAGGAGCAGTCGCGGGAGATCTACAGCTGCATGGTGCGCAAGGATGATCCGCAGTTTCTCGCGGTGGTCAACGAGACCCTCGGCGACCTGTACCGTTCGGGGGAGATCAACGGGATTTACCAGCGCTGGTTTGAACAGCCGATTCCGCCCAAGGGCTTGAACCTGGAATTCCCGATGACCAGTGAGTTGAAGGCGATCATTGCCAAGCCGATCAGCGATCCGGTGGAGTAAGAAGGGGTAACCCCATCCAAATGTGGGAGGGTTTGCAAAGTGGGTTAGAAGTCACCCCACAGCTGCTGGGCTACCGCCAATGCCACCACCGGCGCAGTCTCGGTGCGCAATACACGCGGGCCGAGGCGGGCGGCGTGGAAGCCGGCGCCTTGGGCCACTTCGACTTCCCCATCCGTCAATCCACCCTCGGGCCCGATCAGGAACGCCAGGCTCGCAGGTTTGGCATGGCTGACCAGCGGCTCGGCCACCGGGTGCAGCACCAGTTTCAGGTCCGCCTCGACCTGCTTCAACCAGTCCGCCAGCAGCAACGGCGGGTGAATCACCGGTACCGTCGAACGCCCGCACTGCTCGCACGCGCTGATCGCCACCTGGCGCCAGTGCAGCAGGCGTTTGTCGGCGCGTTCGTCCTTCAGGCGCACTTCGCAGCGGTCGCTGAAGATCGGCGTGATGGCGTTGACGCCCAGCTCGGTGGCTTTCTGGATCGCCCAGTCCATGCGTTCGCCCCGGGACAGGCCCTGGCCGAGGTGGATGTGCAGCGGCGATTCGGCCTGGCCGGCGAAGCTTTCCGTCAGTTGCACGGCGACGCGTTTTTTCCCGACTTCCAGCAGGCTGCCCAGGAACTCCTGGCCGGAGCCGTCGAACAATTGCACGGCGTCACCTTCGCCCATGCGCAGCACGCGGCTGATGTAGTGCGCCTGGGCTTCGGGCAGTTCGTGATCGCCGAGGCTCAGCGGGGTGTCGGTGAAAAAGCGGGACAGTCTCATTTCTGTTCTCTGAAGAGGTTTATGTAGGAGCGAGCTTGCTCGCGAAGAACCTACATCCGACACAGCGATGCGCCTGGAATACCTTCGCGAGCAAGCTCGCTCCTACAAGGAATTCGGCGATCAGCCTGGATCTCGAAAGCCTGGGTGAAAGTCTTTGGGCACGGCAACACTGACTTTGCTGTTGGTGGCGATGTCGATGCCTTCGCTGGCAACTTCGGCGAGGAAATCGATCTGCTCCGGTGTAATCACATAGGGCGGCAGGAAATACACCACGCTGCCCAACGGCCGCAACAACGCGCCGCGTTCCAGGGCGTGTTCGAACACCTTGAGACCACGGCGCTCCTGCCACGGGTAAGCGGTCTTGGTGGCCTTGTCCTGGACCATCTCGATGGCCAGCACCATGCCGGTCTGGCGTACTTCCGAGACATGCGGATGGTCGACCAGGTGCGCCGTTGCCGTGGCCATGCGCCGCGCCAGGGCCTTGTTGTTTTCGATGACGTTGTCTTCTTCGAAAATATCCAGGGTTGCCAGGGCCGCTGCGCACGCCAGCGGGTTGCCGGTGTAGCTGTGGGAGTGCAGGAAGGCGCGCAGGGTCGGGTAGTCGTCGTAGAACGCGTCATAGACGTCATCGGTGGTGACCACGGCGGCCAACGGCAGGTAGCCGCCCGTCAGGGCCTTGGACAAACACAGGAAGTCCGGGCGGATGCCGGCCTGTTCACAGGCGAACAGGGTCCCGGTGCGGCCGAAGCCCACGGCGATTTCATCGTGGATCAGGTGCACGCCATAGCGGTCGCAGGCCTCGCGCAGCAGCTTGAGGTACACCGGGTGGTACATGCGCATGCCGCCGGCGCCCTGGATCAGCGGTTCGACGATCACGGCGGCGACGCTGTCGTGGTGCTCGGCCAGGGTCTGTTCCATGGCCAGGAACATCGTGCGCGAGTGTTCTTCCCAGCTCATGCCCTCGGGGCGCAGGTAACAATCCGGGCTCGGCACCTTGATAGTGTCCAGCAGCAGCGCCTTGTAGGTCTCGGTAAACAGCGGCACGTCGCCCACCGACATCGCGGCGATGGTTTCGCCGTGGTAGCTGTTGGTGAGGGTGACGAAGCGTTTTTTGTCCGGCAGGCCACGGTTGAGCCAATAGTGGAAGCTCATCTTCAGCGCGACTTCGATGCACGACGAACCGTTATCGGCATAGAAGCAGCGGGTCAGGCCCTCGGGGGTCATCTTGACCAGGCGCTCGGACAGCTCGATCACCGGCTGGTGGCTGAAACCGGCGAGGATCACGTGTTCCAACTGGTCGACCTGGTCCTTGATGCGCTGGTTGATGCGCGGGTTGGCGTGGCCGAACACGTTGACCCACCAGGAGCTGACGGCGTCGAGGTAGCGCTTGCCTTCGAAGTCTTCCAGCCAGACGCCTTCACCGCGTTTGATCGGGATCAGCGGCAGTTGCTGGTGGTCTTTCATCTGGGTGCAGGGATGCCACAGCACCGCGAGGTCGCGTTGCATCCACTGGTTGTTCAAGCCCATCGGTGATCTCCTCGAAGCGGTCCTGCGAGCGGCGCAGGTGAAACAATCGCGCAAGCCTATGCAATGGTGGCCCCGGTCACAAGCCATTGTGGGGAATTCGGAGTAAACGTAGGACGGACTGTCACGTTTCTTAGGAATAGTCCTTAATCCTTGGTTAACTTATTGTGCATACGCTCTAGATCGTATTTCTCGATATTTCAAAGCAAAATTTTCCGCTTTAATTCGATAGGTAAATCGCTAGTCTTGGTCGCAGCTCTTACGGGATTAAGTACATGCAGCTACGTAACTCACCGGCCCGTTATGGCTGGGTCAGTATGGTTTTGCACTGGGGCGTGGCCCTGGTGGTGTTCGGCCTGTTCGCCCTGGGCTTGTGGATGGTGGGCCTGGACTACTACAGCGCCTGGCGCAAGGAAGCACCGGACCTGCATAAGAGCATCGGCATCACGCTGTTCGCCATCATGCTGGTGCGTATTGTCTGGCGCCTGATCAGCCCACCGCCTCCGCCGCTGGCCAGTTACAGTCGCTTGACCCGTATCGGTGCCGCGTTCGGCCACGCGTTCCTTTATCTCGGGCTGTTTGCCGTGATGATCGCCGGTTACCTGATTTCCACCGCAGACGGTGTCGGTATCCCGGTGTTTGGCCTGTTTGAAATTCCTGCCGTGGTTTCCGGTCTACCGGACCAGGCAGACACCGCTGGCGTGGTGCACCTGTACCTCGCCTGGGTGTTGGTAGTCTTCGCCGGCTTGCACGGCGTGGCTGCGTTGAAACACCACTTTATCGATCGTGATGCGACCCTCTCGCGAATGCTGGGGCGCAAAGCCTGATGTTCAACCTCGACTCACAAGGAATAGAAAGCATGTTGAAAAAGACCCTCGCGGCTCTGGCAATCGGTACAGCGCTGCTGTCTGCAGGTCAGGTGATGGCTGCCGACTACAAGATCGACAAGGAAGGCCAGCACGCCTTCATCGACTGGAAAATCAGCCACCTGGGCTACAGCTACATCCACGGTACCTTCAAGGACTGGGATGGTACGTTCAGCTGGGATGCCGCCAAGCCTGAAGCCAGCAAAATCGCGGTCGACGTGAAAACCGCCAGCCTGTGGTCCAACCACGCCGAACGTGACAAGCACATCGCCAGCAAGGACTTCCTGGATGTCGGCAAGTTCGCCGATGCCAAGTTTGTCTCCACTGCGGTTAAATCCACCGGCGAGAAAACCGCTGATGTGACCGGCGACCTGACCTTCCACGGCGTGACCAAGCCTGTGACCTTCAAGGCCACGTTCAACGGTGAAGGCAAGGATCCATGGGGCGGCGAACGTGCCGGCTTCAACGCCAAGACCACGCTGAACCTGAACGACTTCGGCATCAAGGGCCCAGGCCCGACTTCCCAGACTGTCGACCTGGACATCTCGCTGGAAGGCGTCAAGCAGAAGTAATTTCTGTCCGCACACAAAAAACCGGATCTCAGCATCCGGTTTTTTTGTGCCTGCGCTTATTTCCTGTAGTGAGCGAGCTTGCTCGCGCTGGGGCGCGAAGCGGCCCTAATCAGATACACCATGATTCTTCTGGCAGAACACGGTGACAGGTGTTGGGGCTGCTGCGCAGCCCAGCGCGAGCAAGCTCGCTCACCACAGCAAGCTCGCTCATATCAGGGAACGTGTGGGGAGGAGATAAAAAACGCCCCGCATCTTTCGATGCGGGGCATTTTTCATGGCGCTTTGAAACTCAGCGGTTGCGGGTCAGCAATGCCGGTTTTTCACCACGAGGACGGCCTGGCAGTTGATCCAACTGCTCGGGTGTCGGGAAGCGGTCGGCTTTCGACTCCTTGTGGATGATCTTCGGCGCCGGGCCACCGCGCGGGTTCTGCACGGCGGGCTCGGACAAACGTGGCTGGTCGTCACGGGCCGGGCGGCGGTTGTTGCTGCGCGAATCTTCGCGACGCGCCTGGCCGTCACGCGGTGCACCGTTACGCGGGCCGCTGCGCTTGGCCGGCGGGGTGCCGGTCGTGCCGCCGCTGCTGTTGCGCGGGCCGTTCTGACGTCCGCCCTGGGGCTGGCCACCACGTGGCGCGCCTGTCCCGGCAGCTGCGCCCGGCGCCGGAGCACCTGGACGACGGCCACGGCCCTGGGCCGGTTTGGCCTGGGGCACGTAGTCCACGCGGTTACCGAAGTTATCCACGTCGTCGTCGAGGAATTCGTCCGGGGCGCGGTCGGCTGCGGCACGTGGGGGCTGGCTCGGCTGGCGCTGTTCGCGCGCCGGGGTGCCTTCACGGGGCTTCTGCTCACGGGCCGGGCGTTCGCCACGGCCGTTTGTTGGCGCTTTTTCCTTGCCGCCCTTGTCCTTGCCCTTGTCGCGACGACCACCGCCACCACCGCCGCCGTTCGGGCCATCGCCCTTCGGACCGCGTGGGTTGCGTGGGTTACGCACGTCCGGACGTTCGCGCACTTCAGGCTTTTCGGCCTCAACGGCGCTGGCATCGAAGCCCATCAGGTCGCCATCGGCGATTTTCTGCTTGGTCATGCGTTCGATGCTTTTCAGCAGTTTCTCTTCGTCCGGGGCAACCAGGGAAATGGCTTCACCCGAACGCCCGGCACGGCCGGTACGGCCGATACGGTGCACGTAGTCTTCGTCGACGTTTGGCAGCTCGAAGTTGACCACGTGTGGCAACTGGTCGATGTCCAGGCCGCGGGCGGCGATATCGGTGGCGACCAGGATGCGCACTTCACCGGCCTTGAAGTCGGCCAGGGCCTTGGTGCGGGCGTTCTGGCTCTTGTTGCCGTGGATGGCGACGGCGGTGAGGCCGTGCTTGTCCAGGTACTCGGCCAGGCGGTTGGCGCCGTGTTTGGTGCGGGTGAACACCAGCACCTGTTCCCAGGCGCCGGCGGTGATCAGGTGCGCCAGCAATGAACGCTTGTGGCTGGCGGCCAGGCGGAATACGCGTTGCTCGATACGCTCGACCGTGGTGTTCGGCGGCGTGACTTCGATGCGTTCCGGGTTGTGCAGCAGCTTGCCGGCCAGGGCGGTGATGTCGTTGGAGAACGTTGCCGAGAACAGCAGGTTCTGACGTTTGGCCGGCAGGCGGGCGAGGACCTTCTTCACGTCATGGACAAAGCCCATGTCGAGCATGCGGTCGGCTTCGTCCAGCACGAGGATTTCCACGTGGGACAAATCAACGCTGCCTTGGCCGCACAGGTCGAGCAAACGACCGGGGCACGCCACCAGCACGTCAACACCACGGGACATGGCCTGAACCTGTGGGTTCATGCCGACGCCGCCGAAGATGCAGGCGCTGACGAACTTCAGGTCGCGGGCATACAGCTTGAAACTGTCGTGCACCTGGGCGGCGAGTTCGCGGGTAGGGGTCAGGACCAGTACGCGCGGTTGGCGCGGGCCGTGACGCTGGGATTTGTCCGGATGACCGTTGGGGAACAACCGCTCCAGAATCGGGAGGGCGAAGCCGCCGGTTTTACCCGTACCTGTCTGAGCCGCAACCATCAGGTCGCGACCTTGCAACACGGCGGGAATAGCCCGCTGTTGCACCGGAGTAGGCTCGGTATAGCCCGCTGCCTCGATGGCGCGGACTAAAGCCTCGGAGAGACCGAGGGAAGCAAAGGACATGAGTAATCCTGTTTTAGTTAGGGCTTGGCCCAGAGGGATAATCTTGCCGGGCGCGAATGGCGCTTAGGGGAGCGCAATCCCGTCCGGTCCTGCTGCGTCTGGCGGGCACTCCACCGGCTCGCGCGGGCTGAAAGCTGCGCAGTAGCGGGGTTGGGTGCCTTTTTCAGGACCTCAGCGGCCGGGCGTAAGCCTGGCGGAAAGGCCGGAGTATAACAGAGCAATCACTGTGCGCCGCTTTCCTGCTGCTCAACGGTGTGTCCGGACGCTGTTTTGGCTTGGGTTCCACCAT
This sequence comes from Pseudomonas sp. AM8, assembly GCF_036346475.1. Taxonomy (NCBI): domain Bacteria; kingdom Pseudomonadati; phylum Pseudomonadota; class Gammaproteobacteria; order Pseudomonadales; family Pseudomonadaceae; genus Pseudomonas; species Pseudomonas sp. AM8. The sequence continues at coordinate 225,990 of NZ_JAOTNX010000004.1, read as the reverse complement.
ATTTGGCGCTTAAGACGGCGTAGGCCGGCTCCTGTTTGAAACGCTTGAGTTCGGCGGCAAAGCGTTGCACCAGCAGGTCCATCCCCGCGCCACGGCGTACGGCGAGGTACTGCTGCTGGCGGCTGACCACGACGGGGGCCTGGCTGACCTTGCCTTCCAGGCCCAGGGCCTTGATCACATGCTGGCCGACCCGGCGGTCGGTGATCAGCAGGTCGATGCGTCCCAACAGCAATTTACCGAAGTTGGCCTCGTGGCTGGGGGCCGGCTCGCGGCTGAACCGGGTGGAGTCGCTGAATGGCGCGCCGTACAGATAGCCTGGCGACGTGCCGACAGTGAGGCCGTCCAGCTCGTCGAGGCCTTGGACCGGGTGAGGGCGTGCGTTGGCGTAGAACATCACGAATTCCACTTCCGACAACGGTTCGCTGGGGTACAGCAGCAGTGCGTCGCGTTCGTGGCTGTGGAAAATATCCAGTGCGCCATCGGCATGGCCCTGATCGAGCATGGCCAGGCAGCGCTTCCAGGGCAGGAACTGCCATTGCACATCGACCCCCAGGCGCTGGAACACGATCACCGTGGTTTCGTAGTCCAGCCCGCGCATGGCGCCGTGTTCCTCATACACGTAAGGCGCCCAGGGCTCGGTGACAATGCGCAATTTCTCGCCATAAGCGGCCAGGCTCAAGCAAGTAAAAAGCGCAACGGTCAACAGCTTCAGAATGACGGGCATGCCCCGAGGTTACGACGCCCGTGCGCTAAAGAGAAGCGCTGGCACACCCATCTGCGGGCGACGCTATTTTGTCGGTGAGGTCATCAGGTGTTCATAGATGGCTGCACGTCGCTCGCCCAGAATCAGGCGCACCACTGGGTTGGCGAACCAATGTTCGAGCTGGTGCGCATCGACCGGGCTTTTTTGCCGCTCTTCCTGATTCTGCAGGGCCTTTTCCCACCAAATCGGGCCACAGGCCTGGTCGAATTCATTTTCGTGCTCGTAGCAGCCGTAGAGGATTTCGCGGATGAACTGCTGCTTGCGTTTGGGCAAGGCCAGGGTGATCAGCTTGTACATCAAGCGTTGCAGTCGGGGCGGGCGGGGCAGGTGGGCAGACACATTGCGGGTGTCGGCCAGGGCTTTGGCGCAGATAGGGTCTGCGGCGTGCTTGGTGACCCACGCCTTGACCTTGGCCCGGAACAACTGCTTGCGGCTCCAGTAGTGGTGGATCAGGTCGGGGCACTGGCGCACATTGAGCGTACGGTAAGCGGCCACCGACAGGCAGAACTCTTCCAGGGTGTAGGCACCGTGGGCCATCGGGAACAGCTCGTCCATCAACTCGATCGAGCGATCAAGGATGTGCGCATCTTGCCGGGTCAGGCCCATGACGCCGGAGTTGAGCAGCCACATGTCGTCGTCGGCCAGGCCTTTGTCTGCAAGGTGCCTGGCCAGGGTTTCATACAGCACGCTTTCGCGGTTGTCGCCGTACTTGGCGTGGAAGGCATTGCACAGCACGGTGTCGGGCGCGACACGTTCGAACAGCGCCATGGGCGAGTCGTGAAAAAAGGTGTCGGTGTCGATCAACAGCGCCCGTTCCGCTGTTTCCAGCACCTGGCGCAACAGCACGTGCTTGGTGCGGAAATGGTAGCCGTGGGGCTCGCTCCAGCGTTTGCGCGTGGCCTCGTCCAGGGTGTGAACCTGTACCGGCAAGCCGCGATAGGGGGCCGGATTGTCGCTGAACACCTGGATGTCCAATGGCATGTCCTGGGGGCCGCCCAGATGGGCCAGGGCACTGGCGATGCTGAATACGGCTTCCTGATGATAGGTCTCGGCGCCGAATACCAGGTACACCAGTTGCGGGCGGGGAGTCGGGGACGCTGTATTCATGTACTGCAGGCTTCCTTTCCAGGGGGTATGTAGACGAAAAAAGCCCCCGTGATAACGAGGGCTGGGTACAGCGATTAAACCGGCCTAGCGTGGCAGTTTAAGGTTGTTCCAGATCGCGAGGCTTGGTTCAGCCTGGTTCAGGGTATAGAAGTGCAGGCCTGGCGCGCCACCTTGCAACAATTCTTCACACATATTGCTGATCACCTGTTCGCCGAACGCCTGGATGCTCTTGACGTCGTCGCCATAGGCTTCCAGTTGCTTGCGCACCCAACGTGGGATTTCAGCACCGCAGGCGTCGGAGAAGCGCGCCAGCTTGCTGTAGTTGGTGATCGGCATGATGCCCGGCACGATCGGGATGTTCACGCCCATGGCGCGTACACGCTCGACGAAGTAGAAGTAGCTGTCGGCGTTGAAGAAGTACTGGGTGATCGCGCTGTCGGCGCCGGCGTTGGCCTTGCGGACGAAATTCTGCAGATCGTCTTCGAAATTGCGCGCCTGGGGGTGCATCTCCGGGTAGGCGGCCACTTCGATATGGAAGTGATCGCCGCTTTCTTCGCGGATGAAACTCACCAGGTCATTGGCGTGGCGCAGCTCACCGCTGGCCATGCCCATGCCGGACGGCAAGTCGCCACGCAGGGCAACGATGCGCTTGATGCCGGCGGCCTTGTATTGGGCAAGCAGGCCGCGCAGGTCGGCCTTGCTGTCGCCCACGCATGACAAATGCGGAGCGGCGGGAATTTTGACTTCGCTTTCAAGCTGCAACACGGTGTTGATCGTACGATCGCGGGTCGAGCCGCCGGCGCCGTAGGTGCAGGAGAAGAAGTCGGGGTTGTAGCTGGCCAACTGCTTGGCAGTCGCCATCAGTTTTTCATGCCCAGCATCGGTCTTGGTGGGGAAGAACTCGAAGCTGTAGCGACGGTCTTGGGACATGGTCATACCCTTTGAAACTCAGAAGCCGACTGTGCAACCCATCTGCACTGTAGGAGCGAGCTTGCTCGCGAAGAACGTCAACGATAACGCGTAGAAACAGGATGTACGCGGTGTCCTTGAGTTTTTCGCGAGCAAGCTCGCTCCCACAGGTAGAGCAGGTTGGGCTGATTACTTAGTAGCGGTAAGCGTGCGGCTTGAACGGACCTTCGACGGTCACGCCGATGTAGTCGGCCTGGGTCTTGGTCAGCTGAGTTACCACGCCACCGAAGCCGCGGACCATTTCCAGGGCCACTTCTTCGTCGAGTTTCTTCGGCAGTACTTCCACGGTCAGGCGCTCGGCTTTCTGGGCTGGCGACAGGTCGGCGTATTTCTGGCCGAACAGGAAGATCTGGGCCAGTACCTGGTTGGCGAACGAGCCGTCCATGATGCGGCTTGGGTGGCCGGTGGCGTTGCCCAGGTTAACCAGGCGGCCTTCGGCCAGCAGGATCAGGTAGTCGTCGTTCTGTGGGTCGAAAGCGCCAGCGCCGGTACGGTGAACCTTGTGTACCTGCGGCTTCACTTCTTCCCACGCCCAGTTCTTGCGCATGAAAGCGGTGTCGATCTCGTTGTCGAAGTGACCGATGTTGCACACCACGGCGCGCTTCTTCAGGGCCTTGAGCATGTTGGCATCGCAGACGTTGACGTTACCGGTGGTGGTCACGATCAGGTCGATCTTGCCCAGCAGGGCCTTGTCGATGCTGGCTTCGGTGCCGTCATTGACGCCATCGATGAACGGCGAAACCACTTCGAAACCGTCCATGCAGGCTTGCATGGCGCAGATCGGGTCGACTTCGGAGACTTTGACGATCATGCCTTCCTGGCGCAGGGATTGGGAAGAACCCTTGCCCACGTCGCCGTAGCCGATCACCAGGGCTTGCTTGCCCGACAGCAGGTGGTCGGTGCCGCGCTTGATGGCATCGTTCAGGCTGTGACGGCAGCCGTACTTGTTGTCGTTCTTGCTCTTGGTCACCGAGTCGTTGACGTTGATGGCCGGGATTTTCAGCTCGCCCTTGGCCAGCATGTCCAGCAGGCGGTGCACGCCGGTGGTGGTTTCTTCGGTCACGCCGTGGACGCGGTCGAGGATCTGTGGGTACTTCTTGTGCAGCAGCTCGGTCAGGTCGCCGCCGTCGTCGAGGATCATGTTGGCATCCCAAGGCGCGCCATCTTTAAGGATGGTTTGCTCCAGGCACCACTCGTACTCTTCTTCGGTCTCGCCTTTCCAGGCGAATACCGGGATACCGGCAGCGGCGATGGCGGCAGCGGCCTGGTCTTGCGTCGAGAAGATGTTGCAGGACGACCAACGCACTTCGGCACCCAGGGCAACCAGGGTTTCGATCAGCACGGCAGTCTGGATGGTCATGTGGATGCAGCCGAGGATCTTCGCGCCTTTGAGCGGTTGCTCGGCGGCGTACTTGCGACGCAGGCCCATCAAGGCTGGCATTTCGGATTCGGCGATAAAGGTTTCGCGACGGCCCCAGGCGGCGAGGGACATGTCGGCGACTTTGTAGTCGTTGAAATCTGCAGGCGTAATTACAGCGCTCATGAAGAGCCTCCATTCGTAGTGTGCGAATGGGCGCCGTTGTGCGTTTAGTATCAGGCCAGGGCAACCAGGCCGGACAACGCCCCATCCGAGCCTGACAGGTTGAACCTGCTGCAGCGCCCCTCGGACAGGTGGCGGGAGAAACGGTATCAACTGAAGATGACCGTTTTGAAGCGGGGCGATTATAGCCGTGTACGCGGCACTTCCCAAGCCTTTCTGTCGGCCATATGAAGATCGCACATGGGGTTGATAGGCAATGGCGCATAGAGCTTGGGGGCGGGCTCTGCCATGATGTTGCCCATCATTCGGCAAGACGCTTTGGAGTGACCATGAACTTCCACACCCGCAAATGGGTAAAACCTGAAGACCTCAACCCCAACGGCACCCTGTTCGGTGGCAGCCTGCTGCGCTGGATCGACGAAGAAGCGGCCATCTATGCCATCGTCCAACTGGGCAACCAGCGCGTGGTGACCAAGTACATCTCCGAAATCAACTTTGTCAGCGCCTCGCGCCAGGGCGACATCATCGAACTCGGGATCACTGCTACCGAGTTTGGCCGCACCTCCATCACCCTGACCTGTGAAGTGCGCAACAAGATCACCCGCAAAAGCATCCTCACCGTGGAAAAAATGGTCTTCGTCAACCTTGGCGAGGACGGTTTGCCCGCACCTCATGGACGCACCGAGATCAAGTACGTCAAGGACCAGTTCCAGGAAGATGGCATCCGCGAGTAAACCTGCGCCGGGCCAGTGAACGCTCTTGATCAACCATAGGTCGTACCTGAACATCGCCCCCCGTTCAGGTACCACCATGGCCACGCAAGAAGACGGCAAGACCCCGAACCTGTCCCAGGAAGAGCAGCAGGACGTCGACAAGAACCAGCCGCCCCGCGCGGCGGTGCTGCATGAAATTATCCGCACCCAGGGCGATCAGGAGTTGGAGCGCAGCGTCGCCGCCTTGTGGTGGTCGGCATTGGCAGCCGGCCTGACCATGGGCCTGTCATTGATGGCCATGGGGCTGCTCAATTCACGCCTTCCGGACGGAGAGGCCTTCAAGGTGATCGCCAGCTTCGGCTACTGCGCAGGCTTTCTCGCGGTGATCCTGGCGCGCCAGCAACTGTTCACCGAAAACACCCTGACCGCCGTGCTGCCGGTGATGAGCAAGCCAACCCTGGCAAATGCCGGGCGCCTGTTGCGGCTGTGGTCGGTGGTGCTGGTGGGCAACCTCTGCGGCACGCTGTTGGTGGCGTATGTGATGCTGCATCTGCCGATCTTCGACACCAAGACCGACCTGGCCTTCCTCGAAATCGGGCGCAAGATCATGGAAAACGACGCCAGCCAGATGTTCGCCAAGGGCATCGTCTCCGGCTGGATGATCGCCACCATGGTGTGGATGATCCCGTCGATGGAAAGCGCCAAGATGTGGATCATCATTCTGATCACCTACCTGATGGCCCTGGGGGATTTCACCCATATCGTGGTGGGTTCGGCGGAAGTGTCGTACCTGGTGTTTGCCGGCGAGTTGCCGTGGAAGGATTTCTGGCTGGTGTTTGCCGGCCCCACACTGGCCGGCAATATCATCGGTGGCAGCTTTATCTTTGCGTTGATCAGTCATGCGCAGATTCGCAGCGAAAGCAAGGCACCTTCTGCTACTCACTCCGGCGCACGGGAGCAGCTTTCCCAGAGTAAGAAAAAGGCCTGATCTCGCCCCGCAAAGACTCAAACGGGTTCTTTGCGAGGCACCTGGACCAGGACTTTCAGACTTTGAGCGACGCGCTGGCAGACTCGGTGGCAATTGTGCGGTCAGGTGCATTCAGCCGACCCTCCCACCGGGCAATAACCAATGGCGCCAGCGCGTTGCCCAGCACATTCAATGCTGTGACCGGCATATCCATCAGGCGATACACGCCTGCAATGATCGCCACTCCTTCCACGGGCAGACCCGCGGCGGTCAAGGTCGCGGTAAGGATGATAAACATGAAGCCCGGTACGCCCGCCGCGCCCTTTGATGTCAACACCATGATCAATACCAGCATTCCCTGATCAGCCAGGCTCAAGTCAATGCCATACGCCTGGGCGATGAACAACGTGCCCAACGCAGCAAAAAGCGAAGCGCCATCCAGGTTGAACGAGTAGCCCAGCGGGATAACCATGCTGGTAATAGGGCGCGGGGCGCCGTAGCGCTCCATTTTTTCGATCAATTGAGGCATGACTGTTGCTGACGCAGCGCTGCTATAGGCCAGCAATAATTCACTGCGTATCTCCCGCACCAAGTGGAAAAAGCCGACCCCCGCCAATCGTGCAACTGCTCCCAATACGCACAATGCAAATAACAGCACTGCGACATAAGTCGTGCCGATCAGTTTGGCCAGCGGCAGCAAGGCACTGAGGCCAAAGCTGGCGACGGTGACTGCGATCAGCCCGAAAATGCCGATTGGTGAGTAATGCATGACCAGATGGGTGACTTTGAACATGGTGTCGGAGATGGCCTGCATCACACCGATCAGGGGGGCCTTGCGCTGCTCGGGCAGCATAGACAAGGCGCAGCCGAACAGGATGGCGAAAAACAGCACGGAGAGCAGCTTGCCCTGCGACATGGCCAATACGATGTTATCCGGCACAATCGCCAATAGCGTTTGCCCCAGATTCTGCGTTTTGCCGTAGGCGGCCAGTTCTGTTACTGGCGTCTGCAACGTACTGCCAAATTCGGCACCTGAGCCGGGCTCGACGACGTTTCCAACGATCAGACCAAAGACGATTGCAACACTGGTGATCGTGAAGAAGTAAACGAAGGTCTTCACGCCGACGCGTCCCAAGGCGGCAGGATTTCCCATGCCGGCAATGCCGACTGTCATGCAAGCGAAGACCAGAGGCACGACGATCATCTTCATCAGCTTGATAAACAAGTCGCCTGCCGGTTGCAGCAGATTGTCGATGAACCAGATCTTGTGTTCGGGAAACTGGTTGAGAAGGATGCCGACGATTATCCCGGCGGCCAGACCGATCATGATACGGGTGACAAGGCTGGATGGTTTTTTGGTGGTCATGTGGGTGCCCCTTATTGTTGTAGATATCAGGGATTTATTGAGCGAACAGCCCGGCGAAGTCCTTGAACCCTTTCACCTCGATGGGGTTGCCGCTGGGGTCAAGGAAAAACATCGTGCGTTGCTCGCCTGGCTCGCCAGCGAAGCGGATCACGGGCGGAATCTCGAAACATGTGCCCAGGTGGGCAAGCCGTTCGGCAAGCGTCAACCATTCCTCAAGCGGTAACACCACGCCGAGATGCGGCATCAGGACATGATGCTCACCGACCAGCCCGGTACGCGTGGTGGGAAACGGCGTCCCCAGGTGCAGTGAAAGCTGGTTCCCGAAAAAATCGAAGTCGATCCAGGTCTCGCTGCTACGGCCTTCCGTGCAGCCCAAAACATCTCGATAAAAAATGCGCGCCTGATTTAGGTCGTAAACATGATATGCAGCGTGGAAAGGTCTGTTCATGGGAGGGATCTCTGTGTGGGAGAGCCCTCAAATTAAACAGGCCGTGTACCCGGGTAAAACGGGTTCGCCTTGGTCTGAGCGAAAGGAAAACTTATGGATGTTCGATTCCTGAGAAGTCTGGTCGCCGTCATTGAAGCCGGCTCCATTGCAGCGGCCGCGCGACGTGAAAACCGTACCGCAGCGGCGATCAGCCAGCGGGTCAAGGCGCTTGAGCGGACGCTGGGGTGCACGCTGCTTATGCGCACTGCGCATGCCGCGTGGCCCTCGGACCAATGCCTATTGTTGTTACCAAAAATTCAAGCAGTCATTGAGCAGGCGCGCGAGTTGCAGGAGGACCTGAGCCAGGATGGCTTGTCGGGAGAGATCAAGATCGGTGCCATTTCGACGGCATTGACCGGCGTCTTGCCGGGGGCGATAGAGCGACTGGCGTTGTCGGCACCTGGGCTGAGGCTGAAGATCACACCGGGAGACTCCAGAAGCCTCTATGAGAGATTGCTGGCCCAGGAGCTGGACGCGGCGATTCTTGTCAGGCCACCCTTTCAGCCACCCAAGGCTTTGGCGACGACCTTGTTGCGGGCTGAACCTCTGATTCTGATTGCCCCCGCTGAGTGGGGCACGCAAACGTTAGAAGCATTGCTGCGCGAGCGATCATTCATTCGCTACGACGCTCGCTCGTGGGGTGGGCAGATTGCCCAGCGTTTCCTCGATGAACAGTCCTTTGATCCGCAGGTGTTGTGTGAGCTGGATGCCTTGGAAACCATCGTCATGTTGGTCGCCCAAGGCATGGGTGTATCACTGGTACCGCAGTGGGCAGGGATGTCTCGCAATGGCCTGTGTGTCTTGCCGGTCGACGACGCGCCGCGCTATGCGCGGGATCTGGTCGTCATGCATAGCTCGACGCCGCGCCGCCCACTGGCGATGCGGCACTTGCTTGAACACCTGTGCAATTGCAGTGCACCCGTAGGCAAACGTGTGGTGTAGCGAGGTAAATCCTCACCGCTTCACTGAGGCTCGGCTACGCGCTTTACGACTCGGCCAATGGTCAAGCCCTGCACCAGGATCGACGACAGCACCACGATGTAGGTGATGCTCAGCAGCAGATCGCGCTCCGGGCCCAGCGGCAGGGCCAGCGCTAGAGCCACCGAGACCCCGCCGCGCAGGCCGCCCCAGGTCAGGATACGGATGGTGCCGCGCGGCACCGTGCGCCAGCGGCGCAGCAACAGGATCGCCGGGGCCACGGTCAGCAGGCGCGACAGCAGGATCGCCACCGCCAGCAAACCGGCCGCGAACACGTGCAGCCAGTTGAACGGCAACAGCAGCAGCTCCATGCCGATCAGCGCAAACAGCAGCGCGTTGAGCATGTCGTCCAGCAATTCCCAGAAGCCGTCCAGGTAGCGCCGGGTCATGTCGTTCATCGCCAGCTTGCGTCCCAGGTTGCCGATGATCAGCCCGGCCACCACCATCGCGATCGGTGCGGAGACGTGCAGTTCGGTGGCCATCGCCGAGCCGCCGATGACCAGGGCGAGGGTCAGCATCACTTCGATCTGGTGCTGTTCGATGCTCTTGATCATCAGGTACACCAGATAGCCGATCAGCCCGCCGAAGACCACGCCGCCAATTGCCTCATGGGCGAACAGCAAGGCCGTGGCGCCCACGGTAGGCGTCTCGCCCAACTGCGCGATGCCCAGCAATACGGTAAACACCACCACCGCCGTGCCGTCGTTGAACAGGCTCTCGCCCACAATCGTGGTCTTCAGCGGTTTCGACGCATTGGCGGTTCGCAGCACGCCCAGTACCGCAATGGGGTCGGTGGGTGAGATCAGTGCGCCGAACAACAGGCAGTACAGGAAGCTCACGTGCCAGCCAAACAGGGCGAAGATGTAATACGCCAGGCTGCCGATCACCACGGTGGCGATCAACACACCGAAGGTTGCCAGCAGGCCGATGGGCCAGCGGTAGCTGCGCAGGTCGTTCAAGTTGACGTGCAAGGCGCCGGCGAACAGCAGGAACGACAGCATCCAGTTCATCAGCAGGTCGCCGAAGTCGATCTGGCCGATCAATTGCTGGATGCGCTCCTCAAGGCCTGGGTAGCCGAGCAGGCTCAGGCCTTGCAGGATCAGGGAGAACAGCAGGGCCGTGACCATCACGCCGATGGTGGGCGGCAGGCCGATAAAGCGGAAGTTCACATAGGTGAGCAGGGTAGTGAGGCAAATGAAGGCGGCGACAAGTTCAAGCATCCGGGGTCCTTGGAAGGTGGGGGGTTGTTAGTGGGGGATGGACCGCAGTGGCGGCGTGAGGTTGCAAGGTCTTGGGTGAAAGTGCGGTAGAACCTTTCGGTAGCGCGCGGCTCATAGCGGTTAGGTGCGATATTGAGTTTTTAGTGCTAGAACTCTAATCGCTGCATAAAACGACAAAAGGACTGAGTGATGACGGCTGCTTTCTGGTGTGTGTTGATCGCGATTTTTCTGCCTTACCTGTGCACGGGCGTGGCCAAGTTCAGTGGCGGCAAGTTCGGGCCGCGGCAGAACCACGACCCGCGTGCTTTCCTGGATACCCTTGAAGGGTTTGCCAAGCGCGCCCACAGTGCGCAGCTCAACAGCTTTGAAGTGACGCCCGCGTTTGCCGCCGCGGTGATTATCGCCCACCTGGCCGGCACGGCCGAACTGGTGACCATCAATGTGCTGGCCGTGCTGTTTATCACCAGCCGCCTGCTCTACATCATTTGCTACCTCGCCGACTGGGCGATACTGCGCTCGCTGGTGTGGGCGGTGGGCATGGTGTTGATTGCGAGCTTCTTCTTCGTGTCGATCTGAACCGGTTTCTGTAGGAGCGAGCTTGCTCGCGAAGAACGAACAGACGACGCGGGCTGCCAGAAAGCGCTGCGTTATCGTTGACGTTTTTCGCGAGCAAGCTCGCTCCTACGGTGTGTTTTCGGCGAGTGTCAGGTTCCGGTGGGTACATCCGGCACCTGCGGCAACGCCGCGCCCTTGGGCCATAGCATCCAGATCTGCCCTTGCTGCTTCATATTTCCCGCCAGCTCTCCGGCAGCGTCACCCGTGCCCCAGAACAAATCCGCGCGCACTTCTCCGGTGATTGCACCGCCGGTGTCCTGCGCGGCGACGGGGCGTGCCAATGGCGAGCCGTCGGGCTTGGTAGTCGACAGCCACAACAGGCTGCCCAACGGAATCACCTTGCGATCCACCGCTACGCTGTAGCCAGCGGTCAACGGCACATTCAGCGAACCGCGCGGGCCTTCATTACTGTCGGGGCGAGCGCTGAAGAAGACGTAGCTGGGGTTGCTCGCCAGCAGTTCCGGGATGCGCTCCGGGTGCGCCTTGGCCCAAGCGCTGATGGCGCCCATGGTCACGTCTTCTTTCTTCAACTCGCCTTGCTCCACCAGCCAACGGCCGATAGGGCGATAGGGGTAGCCGTTCTGGTCGCCGTAACCGACGCGCAGCTGGCGCCCGTCCTTGAGTTGAATGCGCCCCGAGCCCTGGATCTGCAGGAATTGCAGGTCCATCGGGTTGGTCAGCCAGGCAATCGGCTTGGCGGTGGAGCCTTGGCCGTTGATGGCGCTGGCATCGTCATAGGGTTTGAGCACGCGGCCTTCGAGGCGGCCGCGCAGGCGCTTGCCCTTGAGTTCCGGGTAGATGCTTTCCAGATTGACGATGATCAGGTCATCCGGCACGCCATACACGGGTACGTGAGCGGCGGCGGTCTTGGTCAGGCTGCCGGGGTAGACCGGTTCGTAGTAGCCGGTGATCAAGCCGTTGGGGGTGTTGTCAGCCGAACGCAGGCCGAACACATCCAGGCGCTCCTTGAGAAAACCGCGCACCGCCACGGCATCGGCTGGCATGGGACCTGCTGCTGCGCAGGTGGCCCCCCATATAGGGTCGGCCTTGAGGCGTTGGCAGGCGCTGCGCCAGGATTCGAAGCCGGCCAGCAGGTCGCTGTCGGACACGGCGGGCAACGCCTCCCAGGGAGCGCTTACATAGGTGGCGACGGCGTGGGGCTTGGCAGCTTCTTCTTTAGCCGTGTCTTTACCGCTGTCCTTGCCCGCGTCACAGCCTGCCAGCAGTGCAATCATCGGCAGAGCCCATGCCAGACGGCGGCTCCAGTGTTTCAATGTGAGATTCATACAAACGGTTCCTGAAGCGATTGCCCGCGCCGTAGCGCCTGTGGGCAACCCTTATTATTAATAGGGCTATTGGTCTTTACGGGCAGGGCGAGGATACTGGCCGCCGTTTCCCGTGACCTGAGCCACCATGACTTTTAAAAAAATGACGCTTGTGTTGTTGGCCTGCCTGGCACTGTCCGCCTGCGGCGGCGTCGATCCGAATTCGCCCCTGGGCCAGCGCAAGGCGATCTTCAAGCAAATGCTCAAGACCGCTGAAGACCTGGGTGGCATGTTGCGCGGGCGCATTGCCTTCGATGGCGCGAAATTCGCCGAAGGCGCGGTCAAGCTCGATGCGCTGTCCCATGAACCGTGGAAACACTTTCCGAGTGTGCGCGAAGAGGATCACACCAGCGCCAAGGACGATGTGTGGCAAAAACAGGCACAGTTCCAGCAACTGGCCCGCGACCTGGAAGCGGCCACCGGTGAGTTGGTGAGCGCCAGCCAGGTGCAGCCCTACAAGGCCAGCAACCTTACGCCTGCCGTACAGAAAGTCGAAGATGCCTGCAGTGCCTGCCATAAACAATTTCGCGACCACTGACCGGTTTTACTGGTCGAGTTCTTCCACGGCGTCCTGCAGTTCCTTGCGTGACTCGGCGAGCTTGTCCTTGCGCTTGTTGATCTTGTCCGCGTCGCCTTTTTTCATCGCCTTGTCGAGGTCGGCCTGACGGCGGCTGACGTCGTGCTTGGCGTCGAGTACCTTGTTTTCGCGCTCCTTCCTCAAGGCGGCATCCGTGCAGTTGGCGGTGACTTCGCTCAGGGCTTTTTCCAGGCCGGCTTGCTGGTCGCTGTTGCCGTGGGCCTTGGCTTGTTCGATCTGGGTGCTGATGGCCTGGCGCTTGGCGGCGCAGCCGGTGAGTGGGGTGGCTTCTTCGGCGGCCAGCAGTGGTGTAGTCATGAAGCTTGCGACGGTCAGCAGGGCAAAAGGGGCGAGGAATTTCATGTGGAGCTCCGGGGTCGCAAATAGCAGGGTGAATTCTGCTGTGATTTAAAGGTGGCTGGGTCGGGTTCAAAACCCGTCTATTCCGGCCACACGTAATGTTTCAGCCAATGTCTGTACGTGTGGGTCGCGAAAAAAAGCGCTCAGTTGCGCTGCGCGACCCGGGCCGATGCCATCGATGGCCAGCCAGGCCTGTGTGTCTCTGGCGACCAGCGTCTGCCAGTTGCCCTCCAGGTTGCCGCGTGCTGCAGGCGGTACACCCAAGGCCTTGAGCCATTGTGCGAAGGGGCGTTGCCGAGCGCTGTGAAGGCTGTCGAGCAGCCGCGTGCGGCTGCGCTCACCGAAGCCATCAATGTTAGCAAGCTCTGCCGCATCCAGGGTTAACCAATCGAGAAAGCCTGCGATTAGACCGGCCTGGATCAATATGTTCCACGTCTCGTGGCCTATGTGTGGCAATGCCAGGCCCTGGTTGCCGCTCAGCCAGGTAAGGCGTGCGAGCAGCTGTTCTTCGCAGCCGGGGTCCAGTTGCCAGCAACTCAAGGCGTGAAAGTCCCGAGGGTCGGGCACTGGCAGGTCGACCCTGGTGGTATTGCGCAGGATCACCTGGTCCAGCCGAGGGATCACTTGGCCCGCCAGGCTGATGGACACGTGGTCGCCCGGGCGAATATCCAGGGCCTGCCAGCGCTTCAAGGAGCCGGCGCTGACCCGGCTGATCCGGCGGTCGTCCAGGCGCACCGGCTCCAGTTCCAGAATGGGGGTGATGCGTCCGGTGCGGCCGATCTTGAATTGCACCTGGCGTACCAGGGCCAGGGCTTTGGAGGCGGGGTACTTCCAGGCGACCGCCCAATAAGGCGCACTGGCCTGCCAGCGTTCAGCGGGTGCGCGCTGCGCCTGGTGCAGCACCACGCCGTCACTGGCAAAGGGCAGGGGGTGGTTGTACCAATAGGTGCGCCAATGTGCTGCTTCGATGATGTCCTGGACGGGCTGGCTGTAGCGCTGGCTGTCGGTGAAACCCCAGCGAGCCAGGGTGGCCAGGCGTTCGGTAAAGGCTGCGGGGCCATTCGGCCAGGCCCAGACAAACAGGCCGATGCCGGCGGCGTCGGTATCGCTCAACTGCCGACGGTTCATCAGCCCAGCCACCTTGCTGCGCGCGTTGAGCCCGCCGCGTGCCGATTGCACATGCTCGTCGAGGCGCCAATAAAGTTCGCCTTGCAGCACCAGGTCGATGGGTTCCGGCAGTTGCTGGACAATGCCGGGGATCTTGCGCGCGGAGGCCGACCAGTCCTGGCCCAGCTTGCCATCGCCACGGCTGATCACCTGTTTCAACCGCCCCTGGCGGTACACCAGGGTCACTGCAACGCCGTCCACCTTGGGTTGGATCCATACATCCTGGCGCGTGCCCAGCCAGGCGCCCACGGCTTGCTCATCCAGGCGCTTTTCGAGGCCGGTATGGGCGACCGGGTGCGGCAAGGTGCCCCGTGAACTGGCCAGCGGATCATCAGGCTCCGTGGGGGTGGGCACGCACTGGCGCCAGTGGGCCAGACGCTGGCGGGCCTGGTCGTAGAGTTCATCACTGACGGGGGATTGGCCGAGGCGGTGGTAACTGTCGTCCCACAGGCGGATTTGTTCGGCCAGGGTGTCGACCTGGGTCCCGGCCTCATCGGGGCAGTTTTCAGTCCAGGCCGAAAAGGGTAGAGCGCTGAGGAGCAGAGCAATCAGTAAACGCATCATGAGCATCCTTGCTCGAAAGGGGCGCCCAGCCTAAATGATCCGTTCACCCACAAAAAAGCCCCGACGCTGCGGGGCTTTTTACCGGGTGTTTCGGCTTACTTGAACAGGCCGCCCAGCGCTTTCACGGCATCAGGCTTATCAGCCTTGGCTTCCTGGGTTTGCTGCTTGGCGTCGGCTTTGGCCTGGGCTTCGGAGAGTTTGTCACAACCTTTGTTGATCTGGTCTTGCGCTGCTTTGAAGGCCTTCACTTTCAAGCTGTCTTTGCTGGCTTCGGCCGCATCGATCTTGGTTTGCAGGTCTGCGGATTGCTTTTGGCAGTCGCCGGAATTGCCGACACCCAGCTGGGAGCCCAGGGCGCCACTCAATGCGCTCAGGTCGGCGGCGTGGGCCGGCAGGGCGAACAGGCTGATCAGAAGGGCGGCAGGGGCGAGCGTGGAGATGCGCATGAAAAACCTCAATGTTCGATTGCCTGCGCACTTATGAGTCCCGGGCGGGTGCAGGGCAATATCCAAAATAAGGTGAAGGCCCGAGAGGGCGCGGATTCTAGAGGGCCATTATTGTGCCTGCAAGCTTTGGATCCAAAAAATGTGAAGGCGGTCCCGCAGGCAATAAAAAGCCCCGCCGGGCAAACCCGGCGAAGCTTTATGTACCGTGGGCGATTACAGGCCGGCGGCAGTGCGCAGGTCGTTGGCGCGGTCGGTTTTTTCCCAGGTGAAGGTGGTGAAGGTGTCGTCGCCGACGGTCTTCTGCGCAGGGGTACGACCGAAGTGGCCGTAGGCTGCAGTTTCCTGGTACATCGGGTGCAGCAGGTCGAGCATGGTGGTGATCGCGTAAGGGCGCAGGTCGAAGATCTCGCGCACCAGCTTGATGATCTTGTCATCGCTGATCTTGCCGGTGCCGAAGGTATTCAGCGAGATCGACGTAGGCTGGGCCACGCCGATGGCGTAGGACACCTGAATCTCGCAACGCTCGGCGAGGCCGGCAGCAACGATGTTCTTGGCCACGTAGCGACCGGCGTAGGCGGCCGAACGGTCAACCTTGGATGGGTCTTTACCGGAGAAAGCGCCACCGCCGTGACGAGCCATGCCGCCGTAGCTGTCGACGATGATCTTGCGACCGGTCAGGCCGCAGTCACCTACCGGGCCGCCAATGATGAACTGGCCGGTCGGGTTGATGTGGAACTGGGTGTCCTTGCTCAGCAGTTCGGCCGGCAGCACGTGCTTGACGATCAGCTCCATCACGCCTTCGCGCAGGTCAGCGTAGGAAACGTCCGGGTTGTGCTGGGTCGACAGTACGACGGCGTCAATGCCGACCACCTTGCCGCCTTCGTAGCGGCAGGTCACCTGGGACTTGGCGTCCGGGCGCAGCCAAGGCAGCACGCCGGATTTACGCGCTTCGGCCTGGCGTTGTACGAGCTGGTGCGAGAAGGTGATCGGGGCTGGCATCAGCACCTCGGTTTCGTTGCTGGCGTAGCCGAACATCAGGCCCTGGTCGCCGGCGCCCTGGTCTTCCGGCTTGGCACGGTCGACGCCCTGGTTGATGTCGGGCGACTGCTTGCCGATGATGTTCATCACGCCGCAGGTCGCACCGTCGAAACCGACGTCGGAGCTGTTGTAGCCGATGTCGGTGATCACGTCACGAACGATCTGCTCCAGGTCAACCCAGGCGGTAGTGGTCACTTCGCCGGCGATGATCGCTACACCGGTTTTCACCAGGGTCTCGCACGCCACACGGGCGAACTTGTCTTCAGCGATGATGGCATCCAGCACCGCATCAGAAATCTGGTCGGCGATTTTGTCCGGATGCCCTTCAGACACGGACTCGGAGGTGAAAAGGGAGTATTCGCTCATCTCGATGTTTTCCTGATATTTACCGATGGTGAGTGTCGCCAGTCGGTCGCTGAAAGTGGCGGACCTGGATCTGGAAACCATTACGTAAACCTACATAGAGGCTTTCCCCGGGAACGAGTCCCGCAGCGGTGGCCCAACGGGCCAGATCGTCCTGTTCAAAACCCAACCAGAGATCACCGCAGGCCTCCCTGGCCCAATTCTGGTTGTGGCTGCATAAATCCGTAACCAACAGGCTACCGCCGGGGTGCAGCAACCCGGCCATTTGCTTTAAAGCGTCGGCGGGGGCGGCGAAATGGTGCAAGACCATGTTCAGCACCACGCAATCGGCCTTGATCGTTGTGCTGCTCAGGGCATCAGCCAACTGCAGGCTGACATTGCCCAACGCCTCGCGCTCACAGAGCTGGCGTGCCAGTTCGAGCATCGCCGGGCTGTTGTCCAGCGCCGTGACCTGCCGAAAGCGGCGTGCCAGTTCCGGCAGGAAGCCGCCATCTCCAGGCCCGACTTCCAGCGCCGTCGCTTCTTCACTGAAGCTCAGCTTGTCCAGCAGCGCCAGTACGCTGTCGCGGTATTGGGCCAGGCCTGCGATCAAGTCCTGCTGGGCGCGAAATTTCTCGGCAACCCGTGCGAAAAAGTCCTGGCTCGCGGCGGCACGTTGCCCGTGGACCTGGCCGATGCGTGACTGCACGTCATGGGGCAGGCTCAGGCTGTCCACTTCCTCAAGCAGGGCCGCGTGCAACTTGCCGCCGAGCAGGTCGGCGTGGGGCAGGGCGCGGCGGTAGAAAATCGCATTGCCTTCGCGGCGGGTGGCGACCAGGTCGGCCTGGGCCAGCACCTTCAGGTGGTGGCTCATGCCCGACTGGCCGATGGCGAAGATCTGTGCCAGTTCCAGTACGCCGAATGAGTCGTTGGTCAGTGCGCGCAATACGTTCAGACGCAATGGGTCGCCAGCGGCCTTGCACAAGGCTGCCAGCTCTTCGCCGTCGTCAGGACGCAGGGTGGGCACGGGTAGGTTCATAAGGCCAGCAGTCTAGTGACGGGTGAGTATCCCCGCAAGGTCAATATCAAAAAGTTTTGATATTGATCGATAAGTGGCGGTTATAAGCAGCCGCTATAACCTTTAGACGAAGCGGTTAAAGGTTTCTGCAAGCGATTGCTGCCCAAAGCGCAGGAAAAACACCTGCAAGTGACTATCTGTCATTGCCCGCAGGCGGTGGCTGAGGGAAAATGCCGATCCTTTTTTCCGTTTCTTTTAATCATTCACTCTTCAAAATCCTCAGGAGAACAGCGATGCCCAGCCGTCGTGAGCGTGCCAACGCCATTCGTGCCCTCAGCATGGATGCCGTGCAAAAAGCCAACAGCGGCCATCCCGGTGCCCCGATGGGCATGGCGGATATCGCCGAGGTACTTTGGCGTGATTACCTGAAGCACAACCCGAGCAACCCGTCGTTCGCCGACCGTGACCGCTTCGTACTGTCCAACGGCCACGGCTCGATGCTGATCTACTCGCTGCTGCACCTGACCGGCTACGACGTCACCATCGATGACCTCAAGAGCTTCCGCCAGCTGCACAGCCGCACCCCGGGTCACCCGGAATTCGGCTACACCCCGGGCGTCGAGACCACCACCGGTCCCCTGGGCCAAGGCCTGGCCAACGCCGTGGGCTTCGCGCTGGCCGAAAAAGTCCTGGGCGCGCAGTTCAACCGCCCTGGCCACGACATCGTCGATCACCACACCTATGTGTTCCTGGGTGATGGCTGCATGATGGAAGGCATTTCCCACGAAGTCGCGTCCCTGGCCGGTACCCTGGGCCTGGGCAAGCTGATCGCCTTCTACGATGACAACGGTATCTCCATCGACGGCGAAGTCGAAGGCTGGTTCACCGATGACACCCCCAAGCGTTTCGAAGCCTACAACTGGCAGGTAATCCGCAATGTCGACGGCCACGATCCGGAAGAGATCAAGACCGCCATCGACACCGCCCGCAAGAGCGCGCAGCCGACCCTGATCTGCTGCAAGACCACCATCGGCTTCGGCTCGCCGAACAAGCAAGGCAAGGAAGATTGCCACGGTGCCCCATTGGGTGACGCGGAAATCGCCCTGACTCGCGCCGCGCTGAAGTGGAACCACGGCCCGTTCGAAATCCCGGCCGACATCTACGCCGAATGGGATGCCAAGGAGAAAGGCCTGGCCACCGAAGCCGAGTGGGACCAGCGTTTCGCCGCCTACTCCGCCGAATTCCCGGAATTGGCCAACGAGCTGGTGCGTCGCCTGGCCGGTGACCTGCCTGCCGATTTCTCGGAAAAAGCCTCGGCCTACATTGCTGAAGTCGCGGCCAAGGGTGAGACCATCGCCAGCCGTAAAGCCAGCCAGAACACCCTGAACGCCTTTGGCCCGCTGCTGCCTGAGTTCCTCGGCGGTTCGGCCGACCTGGCCGGTTCCAACCTGACCCTGTGGAAAGGCTGCAAAGGTGTCTCGGCCGAAGACGCCAGCGGCAACTACATGTACTACGGCGTGCGCGAATTCGGCATGAGCGCCATCATGAACGGCGTGTCCCTGCACGGCGGCCTGGTGCCTTACGGCGCGACCTTCCTGATGTTCATGGAGTACGCGCGCAATGCCGTACGTATGGCCGCGCTGATGAAGAAGCGCGTGATCCATGTGTACACCCACGACTCCATCGGCCTCGGCGAAGACGGCCCGACGCACCAGCCGGTCGAGCAACTGACCAGCCTGCGCACCACGCCGAACCTGGATTGCTGGCGCCCAGCCGACGCGGTGGAATCCGCGGTGGCCTGGAAGCACGCGATCGAGCGCAAGGACGGCCCTTCGGCGCTGATCTTCTCCCGTCAGAACCTGCAACACCAGGTGCGTACCGACGCGCAGATCGCCGACATCAGCCGTGGCGGCTACGTGCTCAAGGACTGCATCGGCGAGCCCGAGCTGATCCTGATCTCCACCGGTTCCGAAGTGGGCCTGACCGTTCAGGCGTACGACAAGCTGACTGCCCAAGGCCGTAACGTGCGCGTTGTGTCCATGCCGTGCACCAGCGTGTTCGAAGCCCAGGACGCCGGCTACAAGCAATCGGTCCTGCCGTTGCAGGTCAGCGCGCGTATCGCCATCGAAGCGGCTCACGCCGACTACTGGTACAAGTACGTGGGCCTGGAAGGCCGCGTGATCGGCATGACCACCTACGGTGAGTCGGCGCCGGCGCCAGCGTTGTTCGAAGAGTTCGGTTTCACCCTGGAAAATATCCTGGGTCAGGCTGAAGAGCTGCTGGAAGACTAAGTCAGTCTGCGTTGTCTGTACTGGCGCTATCGCGGGCAAGCCCGCTCCCACATTTGGATCTCGGTCTGATGTGGGAGCGGGCTTGCCCGCGATGGCGATACTGCATTCAACACCGAACTAACCTTGATCGAGAACCCCATGCCCCAAACGCGTCCCTACAAAGTTGCACTCAACGGCTACGGCCGCATTGGTCGTTGCGTCTTGCGTGCTCTGTTCGAGCGAGGGGCGGCAGCCGGGTTTGAAATTGTCGCGATCAACGACCTGGCCGACATGGCCAGCATCGAATACCTGACGCGCTTTGACTCCACCCACGGCCGCTTTCCCGGCGAAGTGCGGGTCGAAGGCGATTGTCTGCATATCAACGGCGACTGCGTGAAAGTGTTGCGCAGCGCCACCCCCGAGGGCATCGACTGGGCGGCGCTGGGCGTCGACCTGGTGTTGGAATGCTCCGGTGCCTATCACACCCGTGCCGATGGCCAGCGTTTCCTCGACGCCGGTGCTCCGCGTGTGCTGTTTTCCCAGCCGATGGCCAGCGAGGCGGATGTCGACGCCACCATCGTCTTCGGCATCAACCAGGATTGCCTGACCGGCAATGAGCTGCTGGTGTCCAATGCCTCCTGCACCACCAACTGCAGCGTGCCGCTGTTGCGCCTGCTGGATCAGGCGATCGGCCTGGACTACGTGTCGATCACCACCATCCACTCGGCGATGAACGACCAGCCGGTGATCGACGCCTATCACCATGAAGACTTGCGCCGCACGCGCTCGGCGTTCCAGTCGGTGATTCCGGTGTCCACAGGCCTTGCCCGCGGCATTGAACGCCTGCTGCCGGAACTTGCCGGGCGAATCCAGGCCAAAGCCGTACGGGTGCCGACGGTGAACGTGTCCTGCCTGGACATCACCATGCAAACTGTCAGCGACACGGATGCGACGGAGGTCAACCGGATCCTGCGCGACGCCGCCACCAGCGGCCCGCTCAAAGGCTTGCTGGCCTACACCGAGTTGCCCCACGCCAGTTGTGATTTCAACCATGACCCGCATTCGGCGATTGTCGATGCCAGCCAGACCCGCGTTTCCGGTCCGAGGCTGGTGAACATCCTGGCCTGGTTCGACAACGAATGGGGCTTTGCCAACCGAATGCTCGACGTTGCGGAACATTATCTGCATATCGCCTCTAAACAACCTCAACAGTAATTCAGGAACTGCCACCCATGACCGTGTTGAAGATGACCGACCTCGATCTGCAAGGTAAGCGCGTACTGATTCGCGAAGACCTCAACGTCCCCGTCAAGGACGGTGTTGTCACCAGCGATGCGCGAATCCTGGCCTCGCTGCCGACCATCAAGCTGGCCCTGGAAAAAGGCGCGGCCGTGATGGTCTGCTCCCACCTGGGTCGCCCGACCGAAGGTGAGTTCTCCGCCGAAAACAGCCTCAAGCCGGTAGCCGACTACCTGAGCAAGGCCCTGGGCCGTGACGTGCCGTTGGTGGCTGACTACCTGGGCGGCGTCGACGTTAAGCCTGGCGACATCGTGCTGTTCGAAAACGTGCGCTTCAACAAAGGCGAGAAAAAGAACAGCGACGAACTGGCCCAGCA
Source organism: Pseudomonas sp. AM8 (assembly GCF_036346475.1). Classification (NCBI taxonomy): domain Bacteria; kingdom Pseudomonadati; phylum Pseudomonadota; class Gammaproteobacteria; order Pseudomonadales; family Pseudomonadaceae; genus Pseudomonas; species Pseudomonas sp. AM8. Next base: position 204,543 of record NZ_JAOTNX010000004.1, on the reverse strand, counting down.
ATACGCCGCCCTGTGCGACGTGTTCGTGATGGACGCTTTTGGTACCGCCCACCGTGCCGAGGGTTCGACCCACGGCGTGGCCAAGTTCGCCAAGGTGGCGGCTGCCGGCCCATTGCTGGCGGCTGAACTGGAGGCACTGGGCAAGGCCCTGGGCGCTCCGGCCCAACCGATGGCTGCCATCGTTGCCGGCTCCAAGGTGTCCACCAAGTTGGACGTGCTCAACAGCCTGAGCCAGATCTGCAACCAGTTGATCGTTGGTGGCGGCATTGCCAATACCTTCCTGGCGGCAGCAGGCCACCCGGTGGGCAAGTCCCTGTATGAGCCGGACCTGCTCGACACCGCCCGCGCCATCGCCGCCAAGGTCAGCGTGCCGTTGCCGGTGGACGTGGTGGTTGCCAAGGAGTTCGCTGAAACCGCCGAAGCCACCGTCAAGCTCATCGCCGACGTGGCCGCCGACGACATGATCCTGGACATCGGCCCGCAAACTGCAGCCAACTTTGCAGAACTGCTGAAAGCCTCCCAGACCATCCTGTGGAACGGTCCGGTCGGCGTGTTCGAGTTCGACCAGTTCGGCAACGGCACCAAAGTGCTGGCCAAGGCCATCGCAGACAGCTCGGCATTCTCCATCGCCGGCGGCGGCGACACCCTGGCGGCCATCGATAAATATGGCGTTGCCGACCAGATCTCCTACATTTCTACCGGTGGCGGTGCATTCCTCGAATTCGTCGAAGGCAAAGTCCTGCCCGCCGTGGAAGTGCTGGAAACCCGAGCCAAAGGCTAAGGCTCGTGATCCGGAAAAGGAGTATTCCCATGATCAAGTCGTTGGCAATGGTGATCGCAGCGGGCCTGTTGGCCGGCTGCGGCAGCACGCCAAGCGCAGCGCCGGCGGCAGGCAAACCTGCCACGGAGCTGAAAAAAAGCTGCTATCAGGCTGACTGGCAAGCCGAGACCATGCCGGTAATCAACAAGCGCATCGGCAACGAACGGCTGGAGAAATACGACTCCGCGCCCAACGGTCAGGAACAGGGTTGCCCTTGACGGGTCTGATCAACTAACCGACGGCATCGGCGGCCTTTGGCCCCGCTGCGAGGATTGGCAATGAAAGGCGTTTTCGCCCTGGCAGCCCTGGCCCTACTGGCCGGTTGCAGCAGCATGAATATGTTCAACAAGGCAGAGCCTGCTGATAAGTGGACCACCTGGACCTGCGACAGCAAGGCCGAGGTCAACTGGCGCTTCGCCAACCAGGCCCGCAGTGAGGTGGATGTACGCCTTGGCGGTTCCGACCAGGTTTATCGCCTCAAACAGGACGTTGCCGCCTCTGGCGTGCTGTACAGCAACGACCAGTTGGCGTTTCACACAAAAGGTGAGGAAGGCCTGGTTTACTGGGTTGCCACCGACGATTTGATCGGGCGGGGCTGCAAGGCCCAGTAAATAGAACGCGGTCTCAACATCGATGAGACCAAAATGTGGGAGGGGCGGTGCGACGATTCGACTTGCCCCCGATAGCGGTGGATCAGCCAACAGAGTCATCACTGACAGGCTGTCATCGGGGGCAAGCCCCCCTCCCACATCAGCAATAACGATTCAGCACGCCAGGCATGCAAAGCCTGACCTGCAATAACTTGAATAGCAGCCGCCGCTACGGCAGGCTTGCACGATTAACGACCCTCGACCGGGAGAGACAACACAATGGCACTTATCAGCATGCGTCAAATGCTGGACCACGCAGCCGAGTTCGGCTACGGCGTCCCAGCCTTTAACGTCAACAACCTTGAGCAGATGCGCGCCATCATGGAAGCCGCTGACAAGACCGACTCCCCAGTGATCGTCCAGGCTTCGGCCGGTGCGCGCAAATACGCCGGTGCCCCGTTCCTGCGTCACCTGATCCTCGCCGCGATCGAGGAATTCCCACACATCCCGGTGTGCATGCACCAGGATCACGGCACCAGCCCTGACGTGTGCCAGCGCTCCATCCAGCTGGGCTTCAGCTCGGTGATGATGGACGGCTCCCTCGGCGAAGACGGCAAGACCCCGACCGACTACGAGTACAACGTACGCGTAACCCAACAAACCGTGGCCATGGCCCACGCCTGCGGCGTTTCGGTTGAAGGCGAACTGGGTTGCCTGGGTTCCCTGGAAACCGGCATGGCCGGTGAAGAAGACGGCATCGGCGCCGAAGGCGTGCTGGATCACAGCCAGATGCTGACCGACCCGGAAGAAGCTGCCGACTTCGTCAAGAAGACCCAAGTGGACGCCCTGGCGATCGCTATCGGCACCAGCCACGGCGCCTACAAGTTCACCAAGCCACCGACTGGCGACGTACTGGCCATCGACCGCATCAAGGAAATCCACAAGCGCATCCCTAACACCCACCTGGTGATGCACGGTTCTTCCTCGGTACCGCAAGAATGGCTGGCGATCATCAACCAGTACGGCGGCGACATCAAAGAAACCTACGGCGTACCGGTTGAAGAAATCGTCGAAGGCATCAAGTACGGCGTGCGCAAGGTCAACATCGACACCGACCTGCGCCTGGCGTCCACCGGCGCGATGCGTCGCCTGATGGCCACCAACCCGAGCGAATTCGACCCACGTAAATTCTTCGGCGCCACCGTGACCGCGATGCGTGATGTGTGTATCGCTCGCTACGAAGCCTTCGGCACTGCCGGTAATGCGTCGAAGATCAAGCCGGTTTCGTTGGAAGCGATGTACCAGCGATATTTGAAAGGTGAGTTGAACGCTAAGGTGAACTGAGCCTCAGGCGTTTAAAAAGAAGCCCGCAGCGATGCGGGCTTTTTTGTTTATGGAATTTGATCAGGCGACGGTGGAGCTGTCGAAACCCCGGTGTTCAATCACCCGGAATACATCGCTCACGTCCTGGACGAGAATACGTGCGGTATTGGCCACGTTATTCAGATCACGCTCGGCGAAGTCCGGCAGGCTGGAGCAGGCGATCAGGTTGAGGTGTTCAAGGGCGGCGTTGAGGCGTTCACGCAGGCAGGCGTGAAGGTCGAGCAGTGGGGCGTTGCTGTCGATCAGGAGCACGGGGTAATCGGTGGCGGTTTCCGTGCAAGGGGTGAAGCGGCGGGGTGGTAGTTGATCGTTCATGGCAAATATTCCTCGTATCTAAAAAGGACTACCGCCGTTCGCTGCGAAACGAAAGGGTGGCAGCTGTGTGCGGGTTCGCAGACCGAGGATACGAGGAACCCGGCAGACCCGAAGGTCTCCCACACACAGCCACCATAAAGTGAACGCCGGACGCAGAAGCGCTCGTCGTTGCATTCATGATGCTTGGTTGCACACGTATCGTTAGGGCTGCGAAACCCCATCGCCGATCAATACCAGCGACGGGGCGAACTATAAGCGGCGAGTAGGCTTGCTGCAACGGCCGCGTAGGACGAGCACCGAATCCTCAGCCTGCACAGAACAAGGGAGAGGGCAGCCCTAATACCGATCAGTTAAGCGTACTTGCCTTCTGTAGGAGCGAGCTTGCTCGCGAAAACGTCAACGGTAACGCGTGCATCCTGGATAAATGCGGTGCCTGTGAGTTCTTCGCGAGCAAGCTCGCTCCTACAGAGGGCGGTGGTGGGTTTAAGTGCTTGGATTTAGCAGGGAATCAGCCTTGCACTCATCAGACAATGCCTACTCGAAATGAGGCCAATCCATTCACTCGTGACCATAAGCGCTATCGAACTTTTGTTATCAAGTGCTTTATTGGGTATAAATTTAATTTCGAAACCCTCTAAAAAACTGTCAGTTATAACAGGTGTTTTTGGGGAGGGTGTTTTCTATTATAGGTGCGGCAATTGATTTGCGGTTTTTGAAGTGTCCCATGTTTTCAAATTATAATTTTTTATTTTCATGGAGGTGTTTTATGAGCTCTTCTGATGTCGAACAATCATTTACCGGCCGATTGAAGTATATGTATGCCAGTGACTCAAAGAGGGCGGCGGTTACTTTCAAAACGTTGGTGGCGACCAGTAATCCCGATGGTTCGAATGCACGTGCTCAACCGAAAATTAGTGAGTATTTGTGTGCTAATACGTTTGAGAGTGAAGGTGCGCTTCTCTATTTTCGCTGTGTTGAAGGGGCCTATGTCATTTATAGTCGCGATCAAAATCAGCAGTATGGAAAATGCATAGGTTTATATAAAAAATACCTTTGTGTCGGGGACACTACAAGTAATTTTGATATTGCGACTTATGATGAATCCTATAAAAATCAAGTTAAATTTGATTTGACGAAGGTTGATGCTGGTGTGAGCACTGTAAAAATCAGCTTGAACTCTTTAAGTGAAGGAATAGTGGGGGTGTATGAGCAGGTTGATGTTGCAGGCTGTTGGTGGGGGTATTTATATGCCCAAGGTCGCAGAGGGGGCGTGGGGTTTGAATTGACCATCGTTGAGCGGAATGTCGACTGGGTATCGAAATCGCAGTGATCGATTGTCTGTTGAGTGAGTAGGGCGTTCGTTCTGGCAGCAAACCCTTTCGCCAGTCAATACCAGCGACGGGGCGAACTATAAGAAGCGGCGAGTAGGCTTGCCCTATTGCCGATCAGTTAAGCGTACTTGCCTTCTTCTGTAGGAGCGAGCTTGCTCGCGAAAAACGTCAACGGTAACGCGTGCATCCTGGATAAATGCGGTGCCTGTGAGTTCTCGCGAGCAAGCTCGCTCCTACAGAGGGCGGTGGTGGTTTAAGTGCTTGGATTTACCAGGGAATCAGCCTTGCACTCATCCGACAATGCCTACTCGAAATGAGGCTAATCCATTCACTCGTGATCAATATCCAACTTCGCAAACGTCACCTTTGCGCCTTCCTTGCTATTCCCGCTGTTGTCCTGCACATAAGCGCCCGCCTTGAAGTACAGCGGCTTGGCCGCCCACGCCGCACCGATGCGCTCGTTCCACTCACTGTCGGCGGCGTACACGCTGAGCAGGCCGGCCTTGTTGAGGTTGATCACGTAGGTGAAGCTTTTCTCCAGCGGCACATTGGACGCGACGATGATCACGCGGCTTTCATCTTCGTCCGGGCGCATGCGCACCTTGGCGACGATGTTGCCGGTCTGGGTCTTTTCCTTGAACTGGTATTCGAGCTTGATCAGCGGTTTCTGGCTGTCATAGGCGTGGATCTGGCCGATGACGATCTTGCCGCTGGAGGGCACCTGGTTGACCGCCAGGGTGGCGCGCAGGAAGTTGTCGGCTTCGGGGTAGGTCCAATTGCGCAGGCGGCCGTCGGCGTAGGTTTCGCGCAGTTCGCTGCGCGGGTACACGGCGTTTTCGGTGCGGGTGCCGGTGACGGGGGTCCAGAATTGCACGTTGCTGCCTTCGGCCTGGAAGTATTGGTCGTTGAAGCCGCTGAGCAGCCTGGGCGTGTCGATCGTCGCGGGGGGCGAGCCGACCGGAATGCTCAGGTTCCAAGTGGAGAGGTCGATCATGGCATTGGCCTTTTACAGGGGGTGAAGGCTTTGGCCCGGGGGCCTGACAGGTTCTTTATAGGCGGTGGCCGGCCAGTTGTTAAACGTTTGCTGGCAATTTATTGGCGCCAAGGGAATGCCAAAAAGCCATGTTTCCCATGAACCGTGGGCTGTAGAGGTTGACCGTTAGTCGGCTGACTGAACTTTGGCGCAATGATGGCGTCCACGTCACTTCTGATTTTCAGGATCCGGGGCTAGAGTGAGGCCTCAATGTTTGTCCGGGTTTTCTCTCAGAAGTGACCGGAGTAGACCCAAGGAAGAGACCTAGCATGGAATGCGCTCCACCTCATGGCGATGGCAGTTCGGTTCTTCTGGTGGTCGATGACTACCCGGAAAATCTGATCAGCATGCGTGCGCTTCTGCAACGTGATGATTGGGTGGTGATCACCGCCGCGTCCGGGGTGGAAGCCCTCGAGTTGCTGCTGCAGCATGAGGTCGACCTGGTGCTGCTGGATGTGATGATGCCCGGCATGGACGGTTTCGAAGTCGCCCGCTTGATGCGCGGCAGCCAGCGCACGCGCATGACCCCGATCATTTTTCTGAGTGCCAACGCCCAATCCCCCGCCGCCGTGCTGGAAGGCTACGCCAGCGGCGCCATCGACTACCTGTTCAAGCCCTTCGACCCGCACATCCTCAAGCCCAAGGTCCAGGCGTTGCTGGAGCATCAGCGCAACCGCCGGGCCTTGCAGCGCCTGAGCCATGACCTGGAGTCCGCCCGGGCGTTCAATGCCTCGGTATTGGATAACGCCGCCGAGGGCATCCTGGTGGTGAGTGAAGAGGGCGTGATCGAATACGCCAACCCGGCGATTTCGCGCCTGCTCAATGCCACGATCCAGGAACTGCAAGGCCAGGACTTCCTGAGTTTCCTGCAAAAGCCCCATGTGCCCACTTGGCCGGATTCGCAAATGTACGCCGACTACCGCCGCGGTGAAACCTGGCGCCTGCACGATGCGCTCCTGCGCACCAGCCGTGGCCAGCAAGTGCCGGTGGCGTTGTCCTGCGCGCCGCTGCCCGCAGAGCAGAAGGCCATGGTGGTGACGGTGCTGGATATGTCCGAAGTGCGCCACCTGCACCAGCAGCTGGAATTCCAGGCCGTGACGGATCCGCTGACCGGGCTGTTGAACCGGCGTGGTTTCTACCAGGCGGTGGAAAACACCTTATCCCGCAGTGAGCGGACAGAGCAGTCCCTGGTGTTGCTGTACCTGGACCTCGACGGTTTCAAGCGGGTCAACGACTCCCTGGGCCATGATGCCGGCGACCGTGTATTGCGCTGGGTCTCGGAGCAATTGCAGGGCTGTCTGCGCTCCTACGACATTATTGGCCGCATGGGCGGCGATGAATTCACGGCGCTGCTGGAGCTGGAGTTCCCGGAGCAGGCGGCAAAGATCTCGGAAAAGCTGATCGAGCGAGTATCGGTTTGCCAGCAGGTCGACGGTTTGGATGTCATGCTCGGCGTCAGCATCGGCATTGCCACCTTCCCGGATTGCGGCGCGGATTTGAGTGGTTTGCTGCGCGCGGCCGACATCGCCATGTACGAAGCCAAGCGCGCCGGCCGCCAGCAATATCGCTATTACGACCAGGAAATGAACGGTCGCGCCCGCTCGCGGCTGATGCTTGAAGACAGCGTGCGTACGGCGATTCAAAACAAGGATTTCACCCTGGTCTATCAGCCCCAGGTTTCGCTGGTGGATGGGCGTTTGCGCGGCGTTGAGGTGTTGTTGCGCTGGCGGCACCCCAGCGTCGGCGATGTGCCGCCGGGGCTGTTTTTACCGTTGCTGGAAGAGGCGCGGCTGATCAGTCAACTGAGCACGTGGATCTATCAGCAGATCGCCGCCCAGCGCCAGGCGTGGCAAGCCGCGTTCGACGATGAATTGGTGCTGAGCGTGAGCCTGAGCAGCAGCCAGTTCAATATGCCGAACCTGGTTAACCAACTGCAGCAGATGCTCGAGCGCTATGGGCTGGAGGGGTACCAGTTGGAGGTGGAAATCAGCGAGGACTGCCTGATGAGTAACCTGGAAGAGGCCGCCAAGCAGCTCAAGTTGCTGCGCCGTATCGGGGTGCGTATCGCCCTGGATGACTTCGGTTCGGGCCAGTGTTCCCTGGCGCATTTGCGCGACCTGGCCTTCGATACACTCAAGCTTGATCCGCAATTGGTTGCGCGGCTGCCGGGCTCGGTGCGGGACGCGGCGATGGCGCGCAGCATTATCGAGCTGTGCAGGCATTTTGAGGTGGTCGTGGTGGCCGAGGGCGTGGAAACCCAGGAGCAGGCCCAGTGGCTCAAGGCCCAGGGTTGCCCGTTTATCCAGGGGCCGTGGGCGGCGCAGCCCCTGATGGCTGAAGAAGTGGTCGACTGGTCACGCGCCCGCGTGCGCTGAATTCGCTACACTGGCGCCCATCCGAATCCTGTTGCAGACCCCAATGACCGCGCTGAAATACCTCCAGGCCTACCCCGCTGCCCTCCAGGAGCAAGTGCGCCAACTGATCGCCAAGGACCAGTTGGGCGCCTACCTGGAGCAGCGTTACCCCGATCGCCATGGGGTGCAGAGCGACAAAGCCCTGTACGCCTATGCCCAGGCCTTGAAGCAGGAACACCTGCGCAACGCGCCGGCCATCGACAAAGTGCTGTTCGATAACCGCCTGGACCTGACCCACCGCGCCCTGGGCCTGCACACCACGATTTCGCGGGTGCAGGGCGGTAATCTCAAAGCCAAGAAAGAGATCCGCATTGCCTCGCTGTTCAAAGAGGCCGCGCCGCAATTCCTGCGCATGATCGTGGTTCATGAGCTGGCGCACTTCAAGGAATCGGACCACAACAAAGCGTTCTACAAACTCTGCGACTACATGATGCCCGGCTACCACCAGGTGGAATTCGACCTGCGGGTATACCTCACGTATCGCGACCTGCAGGGCAAGCCCTGACCGCACAAGGCGACCAACCATGGATGTGAGCAAGACCAAAAGCAGCTTCTACCGCCGGCTGTACGTGGCGTACCTGATCGACAGTGGGCTGGCCAGCAGCGTCCCGGCGCTGACCGATGTCACCGGCATGCCCCGGCGCACCGCGCAGGACACGATTGCGGCGCTGGCGGACCTGGATATTGTGTGTGAGTTCGAGCAGGAGGATGGGGCCCGCAACCATGCCGGGCATTATCGGATTCGCGATTGGGGCGCGATTGATCGGGGGTGGATCGAGGTGAATCTCAGCCAGATCAAGCGGGTTCTGGGTTACCCCTGAGTTCAGTGGTGGCTGGGCGGCCTCAAGCGCGCCGCATCCCGATATGCGGAATGTCATCCTCCAGGTATTCCTCACCCGCCACCACAAACCCATACCGCCCGTAATACCCCTGCAGATGGGCCTGGGCTGACAGGAAGATCGGCATCTCAGGCCAGATCTCGTCAATCTGCCTGAGGGTTTCTTCCATCATCTGGTGCCCCAGCCCGGTGCCCCGTGCAACCGGCGCCACGATTACACGGCCGATCACCACGTCGCCGCCCTGGGACTCCGGGTCCAGCAGGCGCAGGTAGGCCACCAGCTCGTCGTCTTTCCACGCCATCAGGTGGTGGGTATCGCCCGCCAGGTCTTGCCCGTCGATATCCTGGTAGACGCACTTCTGCTCGACAACGAAGACCTCGCCGCGCAAACGCAAAATGGCGTACAGCTGCTCCTTGCCCAGGTCGGTGTGATGTTTACAGACCCAATCGACTGTCATGGTGTGTTCTCACTTGAATGTCTGTTCTGGATAGTAAGCGCGACGGACGACTCTGTCTAAATCGACTATTTTTGTGAATGAAATCAATTTGCCATCATTGAGTGCTCTCGACGTCCGTTTCTTTGTGTAATCTGAGCTAATGTTAGAACCTCAGGCCCTGCCTGAGCCAAGGCCACCGCCCGCCGCCAAGGATTTTGAGCATGCCGCGATTGTCTCGTGCCGTTGCTTTGATTGGAGTGTTGTTGCTGGCGACACCTGTGTTCGCACAGCGTCTGCGCCTGGTCGCGGATGCCTGGCCACCGTTTACCGATGCCACCTTGATCAACGGTGGCCTGGCCACCGATATAGTCACCACGGCCCTGGCCCGTGCGGGCTATGCCAGCGACTTCCAACAGGTGCCCTGGGCGCGAGCGCTGATGGGGGTGGGCGATGGGCGCTATGACGTGCTGGTCAACGCCTGGTACGACGAGGCCCGTACACAATTGGGGCAGTTTTCCGGCGAATACCTGCTCAATCGCGTGCGTTTCATCAAGCGCCGTGACGATCCCATCGAGTTTCAGAACCTGGAGCAGTTGCACGACTATCCCATTGCCGTGGTGCGCGGTTATGCCTATTCAGCGGCGTTCGATGGGGATGGGCAGTTGCAGAAAGTGCCGGTGCATAACTTCGCCATGGCGGTACGCATGCTGGCGGCGCAGCGGGTGCGGTTGACCGTGGAGGATGAGTATGTGGCGCGCTATTACCTGTCGCGCGAGTCGGTGCGGGTGCGCAATGCGGTGGAGTTTCTGCCCACGCCGCTGAGCGAAAACAGCCTGCATATCCTGGTCAGCCTGAAGAACCCTGAGCATGCGCAGATTGTGGCGAGCTTTGACCGCGAGATTGCCAGGATGAAGGCGGATGGCAGTTATGAGCGGCTGATGAAGGCCCATGGCATGTAGTGCCTGTGCGGGCCTCATCGGGAGCAAGCCCCCTCCCACAGTTTTGATTTGTGAACACAGTCAACATGTGGGAGGGGGCTTGCCCCCGATAGCGGCCTAAGCCGCGCTGGTGTCCTTGATCAGATGCGCCGCCAGCGTGCGCAACGGCCCCAATTGCCGGCATATCAACGCCAACTGCGTCTGCACCAGCCTCTGCCCTTCATCAATCTCATCCGGCATCTGCTCCAGGTCCGCCGCCAAGGCCTCCTCGGCATCGCTCTGAATCGCAATCGGCTGCTTGTTAGCCAGCCCGGTGGCGATTTCGTCAATGCTCGCCGCCAGGCTATTGCCGGCGCCATCGATCAAGTGCGCGCGCACCTCGGCCGGCAGTTGGGTTTCGCGGTGTGCCCCGAGCCCCGACAGGTAGCTGAGCAAGGTGTGCGACAGCACCAGGAAGCGGAAGCCCACATCCGCTTCCTTACGGAAATGCCCAGGCTCCATCAGCATATTCGCCAGGGTGGTGGACAGCGCCGCATCGGCGTTGTGGGCATTGCGCCGGGCCAGGCGGTAGGCCAGGTCGTCGCTCTTGCCAGCGGCGTATTGCTGCATGATCTGGCGCAGGTAAATGCTGTTGCAGGTCAGGGTGTTGGCCAGCACTTTGTTCAGGCGTCGGCCTTGCCAGTCCGGGAGGAACAGGAACACCGCCAGGCCCGCGATCAGGCTGCCGAGCAGGGTATCGAACAGGCGTGGCAGGAACAGTCCGTAGCCATCGCCCACCTGGTTGAAGCAGAACAGCACCATCAGGGTGATCGCTGCCGTGGCCAGGGTGTAGCGGGTGGTGCGGTTGATAAAGAACACCAGGCCGGCGGCGATGGCGAACATCGATTGCACCAGCGGGCTTGGGAACAGGTCGAACAGCGCCCACGCCACGGTGAGGCCGATGGCGGTGCCGATGATTCGCTGGCCGAGCTTGCGCCGCGTGGCACCGTAGTTCGGTTGGCAAACAAACAGCGTGGTGAGGATGATCCAGTAACCCTGGGAGGCGTGGATCGCATGCAGCATGCCGTAGCCGACGGTCAGCGCCAGGGACAGGCGCAGTGCATGGCGGAACAGCAGCGATGTCGGCGTGAGTTGGGTGCGCAGGCGCGTCCACATTTCCTTCAGGTTACGCGGGGCGCGGTCCAGCAGGTTGCTGTCGGTGGCGTCGGCCAGGGCGTCGGGGTTGCTGGCGTCGCCGAGCAGGCGGTCGAGGGTGGACAGGTTGGCCGCCAGGGCGCGCAAGGAACGCAGCAGGCCGCGCCAGGCCGGGTTGCTCTGGATGCGCAGGTGTTCCAGGGAGGCATTCAGGTCGCTGAGGGCTTCGGCGAAGCTGTCGTCATAGATGAACGGCTGGCGCAGCTGGATCGACTCGGCCAGGGCCTGGCAGGCCTTGCCTTGCTGACGCAGCAGGCGTTGGCAGCGGAACAGTACATCGCTGTGGAAAAACGCATCGGCCAGGGCGTTGTAAGGATAGTGGGACGAGCTGGCGCGTTCGTGGATGTCCTGGGCCAGGAAGTACAGCTTGAGGTAGCGACTGACCTTCGACCCCGGCCGGCCATTGCCGACACGGTGCAGGATGATTTCCTTCGCCGCATTCAGCGCCGCCACCACCCGGCCGTTTTGCTGGGCCAGTTCCAGGCGGCGGGCTTCCACGTCCAGTTGGCGAATCGGTTCGAACAACGACGATTTGAGCTTCAGGTAACGCCCCAGCTCGCGGAACAACCGCGCCAGGCTCTGCTGCACCGGCTGGTTGGAGAACAGCGCCTGCCACAGCACCGATAACGCGCCGTACCAGGCGGCGCCGGCCACCAGCAGCAACGGCTCGTGCCAGAAATCACTGACGGCGCCGCCGCGCTGGTCCACGCCGATCATGGTGTAGACCGACAGGATCAAGGTGGCCGAAGCAATCGCGCCATAGCGTTCGCCCAAGGCGCCGAGCATGGTCAGGCAGAACGTGGCCAGGGCCAGGGAGATGGCGAAAATCCAGGGGTAGGGGAACAGCAGCTCCACCGACAGCGCGGCGATGCTGAAACACACCAGCGTCACCGCCAGGGCGTTGAGGCGGCCTTGCCAGCTGTCGTCGGTCTCGGCCAGGGCGCTGGCGATAATCCCCAGGAACAGCGGGATCAGCAGGGCCATTTCATCCTGATACCAGCACAGCGCCATGCTGCCGGTGAGGGCGATAAACACCCGGATGCTGTAGCTGAATTTATCCAGCGCCCACAGGCGCCGCATGGACTGCTTGAACGAGGTCGATGACATGAAGTCTGGAGTCTTCCGGGACGATGCCGCTAAATTGAGCCATCAGTGACGCCACGGCAAGGGTGGTGATCACATCTGGCAGCAAATTATTCCCAGGCATACCGTAAATCAAATGTGGGAGGGGGCTTGCTCCCGATTGCAGTGTGTCAGTCAGAACATCTATCACTGATACACCGCTATCGGGAGCAAGCCCCCTCCCACATTTTTTACTGCGTCGTGTCAAACAAACTGCGCGGCCGCGTAACCGGAGGCCCAGGCCCACTGGAAGTTAAACCCGCCCAGATGCCCGGTCACATCCAGCACTTCCCCAATAAAGTACAGGCCCGGGCTTTTCAGCGATTCCATGGTCTTGGACGAGACTTCCCGCGTATCCACCCCGCCCAAGGTCACCTCGGCCGTGCGGTAGCCCTCGGTGCCCGCCGGCACCAGTTGCCAGCTCGAGAGTTTTTGCGCGATATCGGCCACTTCAGCGTGGGTGTACTGCTTCATCGGCTTGGACGCGAACCAGGTGTCCGCCAGCAGATTGGCCATCTTCTTGGTGAAGATTTCACCCAGCAGGGTTTTCAGCTCGCTGTTGGGGCGCTCCACCTGCTGCTGTTGCAGCCAGGTGTGGGCGTCGTGGTCGGGCAGCAGGTTGATCTCCAGCGTGTCGCCGGACTCCCAGTAGGAGGAAATCTGCAGAATCGCCGGGCCGCTGAGGCCGCGATGGGTAAACAGGAGGTTTTCGCGAAAGCTCTGGCCGTTGCAGCTGGCCAGGCAATCCACCGAGGTCCCGGACAGCTCGCCACACAAGTCCTTGAGCTGGTCGGTGATGGTGAGCGGCACCAGCCCGGCGCGGGTCGGCAGCAGTTCGTGGCCGAACTGCCTGGCGACTTGATAGCCAAAACCGCTGGCGCCCAGGGTCGGGATCGACAGGCCGCCGGTGGCGATCACCAGGGATTCGCAGCGCAGTTCACCCAGGGTGGTCTGCAACTGGTAGCCGCTGTCGACCTTGGCGATTTCTTCAATCGAGGTGTCCAGGTGCAGGCTCACGCCGGTCTGGATGCACTCGTCCAGCAGCATGCCGAGGATGTCACTGGATTTGTTATCGCAGAACAGCTGGCCGAGTTTCTTCTCGTGGTACGGCACACCGTGCTTGGCCACCAGCCCGATAAAGTCCCACTGGGTATAGCGGGCCAGGGCGGACTTGCAGAAGTGCGCGTTGTGCGAGAGGAAGTTGGCCGGCTCGGTGTACATATTGGTGAAATTGCAGCGGCCGCCGCCCGACATCAGGATCTTCTTGCCGGCCTTGTTCGCATGGTCGAGCAGCATCACCTTGCGCCCACGCCCGGCGGCGGTCAGTGCGCACATCAAGCCTGCGGCGCCGGCGCCAATGATCACAACTTCGGTCGAGCGCACAGCAATGTCCTCACAAAAATAGGGGGCTGAAATGCAATCAAAACTGGGGGAGGGGGCTTGCTCCCCGATTCAGTGGGGCTGCTTCGCAGCCCAGCGCGGGGCAAGCCCGCTCACCACAGCAAGCCCGCTCACCACAGCGAGCCCGTTCACCACAGCAAGCGCCCTCCCACATTGGATCTCCATATAGGTCGGAGACCGTGTTACAGGATCCGAACGCGCAACGAACGGCCTTTGATCTTGCCGTCGTTCAAGCGCTGCAACGCCTGCTTGGCGATGCCGCGTTCCACGGCCACGAAGGCCTGGAAGTCGAAGATCGCGATCTTGCCGACCTGGGCACCCGGGATGCCGGCTTCGCCGGTCAATGCGCCGAGGATGTCGCCCGGGCGCACCTTGTCTTTGCGCCCGGCGGCGATGCACAGGGTGCTCATCACCGGCAGCAGCGGACCACCGCTTTGCGGCTTGAGGTTGTCGAGTTGGTCCCAGTTCAGCGGCGACTTCTGCAGTTGCTCGATGGCCTGGGCGCGATGCGCTTCGGACGGCGCCACCAGGCTGATGGCGATGCCGGTCTCACCGGCACGACCGGTACGGCCCACGCGGTGGATGTGGATTTCCGAGTCGCGGGCCAGTTCGACGTTGATGACCATGTCCAGCGCGTCGATGTCCAGGCCGCGGGCGGCGACGTCGGTGGCCACCAGGACCGAGGTACTGCGGTTGGCGAACATCGCCAATACCTGGTCACGGTCGCGCTGTTCCAGGTCGCCATGCAGGCCGACGGCGGAAATGCCCTTGGCCGTCAGGTGATCGACGGTTTCCTGCACTTGCTGCTTGGTGAAGCAGAACGCCACGCAGGAGGCCGGGCGGAAATGCGCCAGTACCTTGGTCACGGCGTCCATGCGTTCTTCCGGGGAGATCTCGTAGAAACGCTGCTCGATCTGGTCGTCGGAGTGGAACGCTTCGGCTTTCACTTGCTGCGGCGCGCGCATGAATTTCGACGCCAGTTGCTTGATGCTCACCGGGTAGGTGGCCGAGAACAGCAGGGTCTGGCGGCGCGGCGGGGTCTTGCTGATGATGTCTTCGATGGCGTCGTAGAAGCCCATGTCGAGCATGCGGTCGGCTTCGTCGAGGATCAGGGTGTTCAAGCCGTCCAGCACCAGCGAACCCTTGCGCAGGTGTTGCTGGATACGGCCCGGGGTGCCGACGATCACGTGGGCGCCGTGCTCCAGGGAGGCGATCTGCGGGCCGAGGGACACGCCGCCGCACAGGGTCAGGACCTTGATGTTGTCTTCGGCGCGGGCCAGGCGGCGGATTTCCTTGGCGACCTGGTCGGCCAGCTCACGGGTCGGGCACATCACCAGGGCCTGGCAGCCGAAGTAGCGCGGGTTGATCGGGTTCAGCAGGCCAATGCCGAACGCCGCGGTCTTGCCGCTGCCGGTCTTGGCCTGGGCAATCAGGTCCAGCCCCTTGAGGATCACCGGCAAGCTTTGCGCCTGGATCTGCGTCATCTCGACATAACCCAGCGAGTCGAGGTTAGCCAGCATGGCGGCGGACAGGGGCAAAGTATTAAAAGCGGTGGCGATGGTAGTCACGGGACTGGCTCTGCAAAACAAAATGTCGCGCAGTGTACCAGCCCTGTGGGAATTTCCCCGCAAGTTCTAGACGAGACGCTGGTTAATGCTCGATATGCTGTTCCGGGCTGGCCGCCCGTTTACCGTCTTTGGGCGACAATTGCAGGAAGATCGCCGCCGCCAGCATCGCCATGATGCCCACGGTGAGGAAGGTCAGCTGGAAGGCGCCGAGCACGCTTTCCACGCCATCGTTGCCGGACTCGGCAGTAAAGCCGCCAAGCAACGCACCGGCGCATGCTACCCCAAGGCTCAGGGACAATTGCGCCACCACTGACAGCAAGCTGTTGCCGCTGCTGGCCTGGGCGTCGTCGAGGTCGATGAGGGTGACGGTGTTCATCGCGGTAAATTGCAGCGAGTTGATCGCCCCCAGCACCGCCAGCATGGCCAGCAGCAGCGGGTAGGGCGTCTGTTCGCTGACCAGGCCCATGCTCGCCAGCATGATGCCCAGGGCCAGGGTGTTGCCGGTCAGCACCACGCGATAACCCAGGCGCTCGATCAACGGGCGCGCCACCGACTTGGCGAACATCGCCGCCGCCGCCAGGGGCAGCATGCTCATGCCGGCCTGGGACGGCGAATACCCCAGGGCCACTTGCAGCAGCAACGGCACCAGGAACGGCAAGGCACCGCTGCCCAGGCGCGCGAACAGGTTGCCGAGGATGCCCACCGCAAACGTGCGGGTCTTGAACAGCGCCGGTGAAAACAACGGGTTATCGATATGCCCGGCGCGCAGCCAGTACGCCGCCAGGCACGCCAACCCGCCGAACAGCAGCAGCATCACCCGCAGGTGGGGCAGATGCAGCTCGCCCAGACCTTCCATGGCAATGGTGATCAGCACCATCGCCGCGCCGAACAGCAGGAAACCGAGGCCATCGAAGCGCGTGCGCTCGCTGCCGCGCAGGTCGGGGATGAATTTCCACACGGCGTAGCAACCGATCATGCCCACCGGCAGGTTGATCAGGAAGATCCAGTGCCAGGTCAGGTATTGCACCATCCAGCCGCCCATGGTCGGGCCGAGCAAGGGCCCGAGCAGGCCGGGGATAGTAATGAAACCCATGATCCGCACCAGCTCGGAGCGGGGGTAGGCGCGCAGCACCACGAGCCGCCCGACCGGCAGCATCAGCGCACCGCCGAGGCCCTGGATGACCCGCGCGCCCACCAGCATGGTCAGGCTGCTGGACAGGGCGCACAGCAAGGAGCCGATGCTGAACAGCATGATCGCACCGAAGAAAATCTTCTTGGTGCCGAAGCGGTCGGCGATCCAGCCCGAGGCCGGGATCAGCAAGGCGACGGTGAGCATGTAGGCGATCACCACCCCTTGCATGCGCAGCGGGTTTTCCGCCAGGTCCCGGGCCATGGCCGGCAGTGCCGTGTTGAGAATCGTCCCATCCAGCGATTGCATGAAGAAGGCAATCGCGACCACCCAGGGGAGCCAGCGGGCGGTCTTGGCATCGAGAGGGGCACGATCTGGCATGGGGTACCTTTTTGTTAGCCGGCTATGTGTCGGCGATTATGCGCCATTCGTCGCTCCTTTTCCCACTGGCGGTTCGTCTAAGTCCGACAAGTTCGCGTGCTCTCCCACCAGGAAATCCAACAACGCCCGGTGCACCGCCAAAGCGGCCTCGCGGGACTCCAGGTCGAGTAAATGCCCAGTGTGTTCGGCCACCGCAAAGCTGCTGTGGCCCACGTACTGTTTGAACAGTCGGGCCTCGGCGGCGGGGGTGTATTCGTCCAGCGCACCATTGAGAAAGTGCACCGGGGTTTCGATCTGCCGCAGCGCCGGCAGGTAGTTGCCATCACCCAATGCCAGCACCTGGTGGATATGAAAGCGCGCCTGGCGGTACTCGGTGGTGGCCATGTTTGACAGGTGCCGATGGTTGTTGCGCTTGAGGCGTGGCGACAGGTATTTGCCGACGGTCTCGTTCAGCAGGTGGCCGACGGCGGATTTGTCATCGGCCTCGATCAGCACCCGCACGCGCTCCACATAGTCGAGCATGGCCTGGTTGAGGTTGGGCGCCAGGGCCATCACCACCGAGCTTTCGATCGACGGCGGGTTGTGCGCCAGGGTCAGCAGCGTGGAGATGCCGCCCCAGGAGGCCGAGACCAGATGGTTGACCTTGAAGCGTTCGACCAGGGCGCGCAGGATTTGCACCTCGTCATCCTTGGTCACCAGGTCGAGGTCGGTGTTGTGTTCGCGGGAATAGCCCGAGAAGGGCAGGTCGAACAACAACACATTGAAATGCTCGGCCAGGCATTTGCTGGTACGGGCGAATGAGCGTGTGGTGGACAGTGCGCCATTGACCATCAGAATGGTCTTCTTTTCCGAATCGTTTCCCAGTTGCTCAACATGAACGTTGTAGTGCTTGAACAGCTTTTCTATGACAAAACTTCCATGGTTCATGTCAACGCTCCAGCTTGCCCTTCCCGGGCAAGGTCGTGCTCTCGTGGGTGGGGTGGCGGGGTGCCACTAACCGTTATAACGAGGTTTTTCGCAGGCGACAACAGGCTGCCCGTGCAGACTGGGAGGAAGAGAATTTACGGTAGGAAGGGCTGAAACCGGGATGTCTGAAATCAGCACAGGACAAGGTGGGAGAGGGCAAGCCCGCTCCCACAGGGGGGGGTATCTACAGGGTCAGGGTCAGGCGTTTAACCAGGGCACCCGGTAACAGGTTGGACGCGGTATTGCGCTGGCCGTAGGTGCTGGCCGACAGCAGCAGTTCCCGCTCGGCGGTCAGCGCTTCCAGTTGCGAACCGAGCAACTGGTAGACGCTGTCATCAAAACGCATGGTGCTGACCGGCGCCTTGATCTCGCCGTCTTCCACCCAGAACGTGGCGAAGCGCGTCATGCCGGTCAGGCGTGCGGCGGGCAGGTCGGAGTAGTTCAGGTACCACAGGTTGCTGATGTAGAGCCCGGTGCCCAGTTGCTTGAGGATCTCGGCCTGGGCCAGGTTGCCTGCCGCGATCTGCAAGGCGCTGGGGGATTCGTCGCCGCTGGCGCCGTTGGCGCTGAGGCCATATTCGGCGGCGCTGCGCGAGTTCACCAGTTGGCCGTCGGCCTGGCCGGCATTGATCAGCGTGACGTCACTGCGCGGGTAGCCTTCGCTGGAGAACGCCTGGCTCAGGGAGTCGGTGATGTGTTCTTTCACCGTCACCAGCGGGCTCAAGGACTGCTCGCCGGCATACAGCCGTTGCAACGAGCTGCCTTTGCTGGCGATGGCCTGGGCGGAAAAACCACCCCAGGTGATGATGCTGATGATTTCTTCCAGCGCCGCCGGCGCGAGGTAGGCGCGGTATTGTCCGGGCGCCAACGGGTGCAGCGGGCGGCCGAGGAATTCCAGCTGTTCACGCGCCAGTTGGAAGCGCCGGGCGAACTCGGCGCTGTCCCAGGCGTCGCCGGCGTAGCTGGCTTTTACCGCCTCGCCATTGGCGTGGAACAGGCTGAAATCGAAGTTGAAGCTATTGGCCTGATGCCAGCCAAACGCACCGTCCGAACTGGCGAAGCCCCGGCTGATCGGGCCGGCGGCATAGAAGCCGACCAGGTCGAGGCCATCGGCGGCCTGGCTGATTTCTTCCAGTACCTGGGCCAGGTCGGGCAGGGGGCGGGCCTGTTCGTTGTGGCTTTGCCAGGCGTTGTGGTTGAGCAGCAGGTACGGGTCATGGGGCAGCAGCGGCAGGGTTTCGCGCAATTGGCGCAGGCCGTCGGCGAGGCGCTGGCGATCCAGCTCGGGCTCGCCGGCCAGGGTGATGCCGAGGTCGGCATGGCGGCCATCGCTGATCAGCTTGAGGTTGAGGCTGGCCTGCTGCACGTGCCCGGCCTGACGCACCTTGGCGTGGTTGAAGCGCACGAACTCGGACGATTCTGCCGCGTAGCCCAGGTGGAATTGTTCCTTGTCGGTGATGGCCTGCTTGAGCCACTGCACCAATGCCTTGAAGGTGTTCATCAGGCATCTCCTCCAAATACGTCAACGTTGCTGAACACACAGGCCGGCGACGCATGGCCGACGCGGATCACCTGGTTGGGCTCGCCCTTGCCGCAGTTCGGCGTGCCCAGCACCTTGAAGGTGCTGGCGTCGCCCACGGCGCTGAGGTTGCGCCAGAACTGCGCGGAAATCGCCCGGTAGTTGGGGTTCTTTACCACGCCCTTGAGCTCGCCGTTTTCAATCAACTGGCCCCACTCGCAGCCGAACTGGAACTTGTTGCGTGCATCGTCGATGGACCACGAACGGTTGGTCGACATCAGGATGCCGCTTTCGATGCCGCCAATCAGTTGCGCCAGGCTCTTATCGCCGGCTTCGATATTCAGGTTGGCCATGCGGTCGATCGGCGGGCGGTTCCAGCTGCTGGCGCGGCTGTTGGCCACGCCGCCCATGCCCGAGCGGAACTGCGACAACGCCCCACCCAGGGGCTTGAGCAGCAGCCCTTCGCGGATCAGGAATTGCTTGCTGGCGGCGGTGCCGTCGTCGTCATGGCCGTAGCTGGCCAGTTGCTCGGGAATGTCCGGGTCGAACGTCACGTTCAACAGCTTGGAACCGTATTGCAGCTGGCCGAAGTCGCTGGCCTTCACAAAACTGGTGCCAGCGTAATTGCGCTCGTCGCCGAGGATGCGGTCGAGTTCCAGTGGGTGGCCGATGGACTCGTGGATCTGCAGGATCATCTGGTCGGGCATCAGCAGCAGGTCGCGCGGGCCCTGGGGCGTGTTTGGCGCCAGCAGCAGTTGCAGGGCTTCGTCGGCAATGCGCGGCGCGGCGCCCACCAGGCCGAAGCGGCTGATCACGTCAAACCCGCCTTGCTGGCCGAAGTTGCTGCCGCCGAGGGTGCGCGACTGGCTGTCGTTGCCGTCGTAGGCGGTGACGTTGACGCCGGGGAACACAAACCGCTGGGCCTGGCGCAGTTCGGCGCCGGCACTGTTGAGGTAGATCTGCTCGACGTGGGTCAGGCCGAGGCTGACTTCCCAGTTCACCAGGCGCTCGTCCTGGGGCACTGCAGAGGACTCATCGCCGAGCAGTTGGTAGCAGTCGCTCAAGGACGGGAAGGCGTGCTCGAGGTGCGGCGACAGGTAGTCGGCGACGTCGCTGGACACCGGTTGGTCGCGCAGGTCGAGCAGGGCGTGAGGTTTTATCAGGCGGGCTTGCTGTTCGGCGCGCTCGAGGGCGGCTTGCAGGCCAGGCAGGGAAATATCGTGGGTCGCGGCGTAGGTTTCCACACCGTTCAAACGCACGGTGAGCATGGCGCCTTCGTCGTGGTTCAGGTGCGGCGGTTCGGCGACGTTCTTGCGCACCGACAGGTACTGGCCGGACTCGCGCACGTAACGCAGGGAGAAAAATTCGGCGGTGGTGCGCAGGGCACTGAAGTGCTGCTTGAGTGTGGCGTGGTGGTCGAACATGGGGCCTTCCTTGTGGGCGGCTCAGCGCGGGCAGGCACACAGAGTAGGCCTGGGCTGGGGAGCGATCAAGGAGAGGTGATTCTTTGTGGCAAGTGCCCCTGTGGCGAGCGGGCTTGCCCCGCATTGGCTGCGCAGCGGCCCCAAAAATATTGGGAGCGCTGCGCACTCCAGCGCGGGGCAAGCCCGCTCACCACAGGGTTTAGCGTTATTGCGCCAATGGCCCCACTTCACGCAACGGCTTGCCACGCACCGGCGCGTCGCCGGCCACGTAGTAGTCGGCAGTGCTGCGCGGCAGCGGCTGGCGGCCACGGATCTTGTCGGCGATTTTCTCGGCGATCATGATCGTCGGCGCGTTCAGGTTGCCGGTGGTGATGATCGGCATGATCGACGCATCGACTACGCGCAGGCCCTGCATGCCATGCACGCGGCCTTCGCCATCGACCACGGCCATCTCGTCGTCGCCCATCTTGCATGAGCAGGACGGGTGGAACGCGGTTTCGGCGTGCTCGCGGATGAACTTGTCCAACTGCTCATCGGTTTGCACCTCGATACCCGGGCTGATTTCGCGGCCACGGTACGGGTCCAGTGCCGGCTGCTGCATGATTTCGCGGGTCAGGCGGATGCCGTCGCGGAATTCCTGCCAGTCCTGCTCGGTGGCCATGTAGTTGAAGAGGATGCTCGGGTAGTCCCGTGGGTTCTTCGACTTCAGTTGCACGCGACCACGGCTCGGCGAGCGCATGGAGCCCATGTGCGCCTGGAAACCGTGCTCTTTCACACCGTTGCTGCCGTTGTAGTTAATCGCGACCGGCAGGAAGTGGTACTGGATGTTCGGCCATTCGAATTCTTCACGGGTACGGATGAAACCGCCCGCTTCGAACTGGTTGCTGGCGCCGATGCCGGTGCCGTTGAACAGCCATTCGGCACCGATGGCCGGCTGGTTGTACCAGAGCAGCGACGGGTACAGCGACACCGGCTGGGTGCACGCATATTGCAGGTACAGCTCAAGGTGGTCCTGCAGGTTTTCGCCGACGCCAGGCAGGTCGTGGACCACCGGGATGTCGAGGCTTTCCAGCAGCTTGGCCGGGCCGACGCCGGAGCGTTGCAGCAGTTGCGGCGAAGCGATTGCGCCGCTGCACACCAGCACTTCTTTACGCGCACGGGCTTCAACGCGCTCTTCGGCGGCACCGATCAGGTAACGCACGCCAACGGCACGCTTGCCTTCGAACAACACCTTGTCGGTGAGGGCGTGGGTGACGATGGTCAGAGTCGAACGCTTCTTGGCCGTGTCCAGGTAACCGCGCGCGGTGCTGGCGCGACGGCCGTTAGGCGTGACGGTGCGGTCCATCGGGCCGAAGCCTTCCTGCTGGTAGCCGTTCAAGTCCTCGGTGCGCGGGTAACCGGCCTGCACGCCCGCTTCAACCATGGCGTGGAACAGCGGGTTGTTGCCGGCTTTAGGTGTGGTCACGCTGACCGGGCCATCGCCGCCGTGCCAGTCGTTGGGGCCGATGTCGCGGGTTTCGGCCTTGCGGAAATACGGCAGGCAGTCGAGGTAGCTCCAGTCTTCCAGGCCCGGCAGCTTCGACCAGTTGTCGTAGTCCATGGCGTTGCCACGGATGTAGCACATGCCGTTGATCAGCGAAGAGCCACCCAGGCCCTTGCCGCGTCCGCATTCCATCCGGCGGCCGTCCATGTGTGGCTCCGGATCGGTCTCGTACGCCCAGTTGTAGCGGCGGCCTTGCAGCGGGAAGGCCAGGGCGGCGGGCATCTGGGTGCGGAAATCGAGGCGGTAGTCGGGGCCGCCGGCTTCCAGCAGCAGGACGGTGACGCCTTCGTCTTCGGTCAGGCGGGTCGCCAGGGTGTTACCGGCGGAGCCGGCACCCACAATGATGTAGTCGTATTCTTGGGACATAAATGCACCCTCTTAAAAGTTTGGCCGCCCGTAGCAGCTGCCGAGGAACGAGGCTGCGTTGGGCTGCGTAGCAGACCCCAAGATCGCTACGCAGCCTCGCTTGCGCTCGTCAGCTGCTACGGCGGACCTTGGGATCGATACGCGCTGAGTTGAGTGGGGTTGCTTAGAACACCGAGGCGTAGTCGCCCAGCTCAACCTGTACCGATTTGATGCGGGTGAAGTTGTTCAGCGAGCTGATGCCGTTTTCACGGCCCACACCGGATTGCTTGTAGCCACCCACCGGCATTTTCGCGTCGGATTCGCCCCAGGCGTTGATCCAGCAGATGCCCGCTTCCAGCTGGTGAATCACGCGGTGGGCGCGGTTCAGGTCCTTGGTCACAAGGCCCGCAGCCAGGCCGAAGTCGGTGTCGTTGGCGCGGCGGATCACTTCTTCTTCGGTTTCGTAGGTGAGGATGCTCATCACCGGGCCGAAGATTTCTTCACGGACGATGGTCATCTCGTCGGTGCAGTCGGTGAACACGGTCGGGGCCACAAAGGCGCCTTTGGCCAGGTCGCCGTCGGTCAGGCGGTCGCCGCCGCACAGCACGCGGGCGCCTTCTTCCTTGCCTTTGGCGATGTAGCCCAGCACGCTTTCCATGTGGGCGAAGCTGACCAGCGGACCGAAATTGGTGTTGGCGTCCTGGGGGTCGCCAACGCGGATGCGCGCAACACGCTCAACGATCTTGGCTTCGAATGCCTCTTGCAGGTGCTTGGGCACGAACACGCGGGTGCCGTTGGTGCAGACCTGGCCGGAGCTGTAGAAGTTGGCCATCATCGCGATGTCGGCCGCACGATCCAGGTCGGCGTCTTCGAACACGATCAGCGGCGACTTGCCGCCCAGTTCCATGGTCACTTCCTTGAGCGACGAGCTCGAAGCGCTGGCCATGACTTTCTTGCCGGTGTCGGTGCCGCCGGTGAACGAGACTTTCTCGATGCGCGGGTGCTCGGTCAGCCAGGTGCCGACTTCACGGCCGCTGCCGGTCAAGACGTTGAACACGCCTGCTGGAACGCCGGCTTCGGTGTAGATCTCGGCCAGTTTCAGGGTGGTCAGCGAGGTGACTTCGCTTGGCTTGAAGATCATCGCGTTACCGGCGGCCAGGGCCGGTGCGGATTTCCACAGGGCGATCTGGATCGGGTAGTTCCAGGCGCCGATACCGGCGACCACGCCCAGGGGCTCGCGGCGGGTGTAGACGAACGAGGTGTCGCGCAGAGGGATCTGCTCGCCTTCGATGGCCGGTACCAGGCCTGCGTAGTATTCCAGCACGTCGGCGCCGGTGACGATGTCGACGTACTGGGTTTCGGAGAAGGCTTTACCGGTGTCCAGGGTTTCCAGGGCGGCCAGTTCGTCGTTGCGCTCGCGCAGGATGTCGACGGCACGACGCAGGATGCGCGAACGCTCCATGGCGGTCATGGCGGCCCAGATTTTCTGGCCTTTTTCCGCGCTGACCACGGCACGTTCAACGTCGTCGAACGTTGCGCGTTGCACTTGGGCGAGAACTTCACCGTTAGCCGGGTTGATGGCGTCGAAGGTGGCATCGCTGCCAGCGTCGCTGTAGCCGCCGTCAATGTAGAGTTTTTGCAGGTCGAAACGGGCCATAAAGTCCTCGCAAGTGCATAAGTGGTTGGCGTTACCCGCCGCAAAGTGGGCCATGAGGGTGTGGCAACACTGGGCGGCGGACGTTCAGGGGTTGAGCGTTTATAAGGGCTCTAACTCACCTGCTTGGCCAATTGGAAATCCATGTATTCGTAAGCGATCCGTTGCGCCTGCGCCGTGTCGAAAGCGTCTCCCGACAGGGCACCGCGCAACCACAAACCGTCGATCAGGGCCGCCAGGCCTCTGGCTGCTTTGCGTGCGTGCGGCAGCGGCAGCACTCGGCGGAACTGGCAGCACAGGTTGGAATACAGACGTTGATCGTTGATCCGCTGCAACCTGTGCAATGACGGGTGATGCATGCTGGTGGCCCAGAAGGCCAGCCAGGTTTTCATTGCCGGGCCATTGACCTGGCTGGCGTCGAAGTTGCCCTCGATGATCACCCGAAGGTGCGCCCGTGGGCTGTCGTCCTTCAGCGCAAGCCTGCGTTCGTGGACGTTCTCGATCAGCACGTTCATCAGGTAGCGCATCGTCGCGGCGATCAGGCCGTTCTTGTCCTGAAAGTAGTGACTGATGATGCCGTTCGAGACCCCGGCCAAACGGGCGATCAGCGCAATGCTGGCATCTCCCATTCCGACCTGGTCGATGGCCGTCAATGTGGCTTCGATCAACTGTTGGCGGCGTATGGGTTGCATACCGACCTTGGGCATGTAGCACCTCTCCTTAGGCCTGCCGACGGGCGATGAACGTTCGTCGACTTGAAGGCCAGTCTATTTTGTTTTGATTGAACGTTCAATCAACAAAGAATAAGCTCTGCGACAAATGGTCGCTGCCTACAGGTATTTCCTACGTGAAGGCCGCGACATCCGGCACCTGCAAAAACCTTTGAAACAGGCGGTATCAAGGCCTGCCCACTGCCTGGTGGGGCTCAAGGATTTTCGGGGTGTCTTTATAACACCCGTCCGTCGACTGCCGAAAAATCGATAGGTCGGGATAACCGCTGCCTTGTGTTTCTCTCTCGCACTGCCCGGAGCATCTGCGCCATGAGTTCTGCCTCTCTTATAAAGACCCCGCCGGAAAAGGTACGGGTCAACGGTTGGGTGTTCTACACCTCCACCGCGCTGATTCTGTTGTTGACCGCCATTCTGATCATCGCCCCGCAGGAGGCCGGGCGCATGCTCGGCGTAGCCCAGGCCTGGCTTTCCAAAAGCTTCGGCTGGTACTACATGGTGGTCATCGCCGCTTACCTGGTATTTGTGGTCGGCCTGGCGTTTTCGTCCTACGGCAAGTTGAAACTGGGCAGCAAGGACGACACCCCGGACTTCAGCTACGGCGCCTGGGCCGGCATGTTGTTCTCGTCGGGTATCGGCATCTCGCTGCTGTACTTCGGCGCCTCCGAGCCGCTGGATCACTACTTCAACCCGCCCGAAGGCGCCGCTGCCAGCAATGGCGCGGCACGCCAGGCGTTGCAGTTGACCTTCCTGCACTGGGGCCTGCATGGCTGGGCGATCTATGCGCTGGTCGGTCTGGCGGTGGCGTACTTCGCCTACCGGCATAACCAGCCGCTGGCCTTGCGTTCGGCGCTGTACCCGCTGGTGGGTGAGCGTTGGGTGAAGGGCGCGGCCGGTCACGCGGTGGATGGTTTCGGCATGTTCGTGACCCTGTTGGGCCTGGTGACCAACCTGGGCATCGGTTCGATGCAGGTGTCGTCCGGCCTGGAAAACCTGTTCGGCATGGCGCACAGCAACACCAACCTGCTGATCGTGATCATCGTGATGAGTACCGTGGCGACCATCGCCGCCGTGTCGGGCGTGGAGAACGGCATCCGCCGCCTGTCCAACCTCAACATCGTACTGTTCAGCGGTTTGCTGATTTTCGTGCTGCTGTTCGGCCCGACCCTGCACCTGCTCAATGGCCTGGTGCAGAACACCGGCGACTACCTCAACGGCATCGTGCTGAAAACCTTCGACCTCTATGTGTACGAAGGCGACGGTGACAAGACCGAACGCTGGATGGGCCTGTGGACCCTGTTCTACTGGGCCTGGTGGATTTCCTGGGCGCCATTCGTAGGTATGTTCATCGCGCGGATTTCCCGTGGCCGTACGGTGCGTGAACTGGTGGCCGGCGTGTTGCTGATTCCCCTGGGCTTTACCCTGGCGTGGCTGTCGATCTTCGGTAACTCGGCCCTGGACCTGGTGTTGAACCATGGTGCGGTGGAGTTGGGCAAGACGGCGCTGGAACAACCGTCCATGGCCATCTACCAGTTGCTGGAGCATTACCCGGCGTCGAAAATCGTCATCGGCGTGTCGATCTTCGTGGGCTTTGTACTGTTCCTGACTCCGGCGGATTCCGGTGCGGTGATGATGGCCAACCTTTCCTGCAAAGGCGGCAATGTGGATGAAGACGCACCGCATTGGTTGCGCATTTTCTGGTCGGCGGTGATCACCCTGGTGACCATCGGCCTGCTGTTTGCCGGCAACTTCGAAGCCATGCAAACCATGGTGGTGCTGGCGGGGCTGCCGTTCTCGGTGGTGCTGATTTTCTTTATGTTCGGTTTGCACAAGGCGATGCGCCAGGACGTGGCGATCGAACAGGAGCAGGCGCAACTGGCTGAACGCGGGCGTCGTGGCTTCAGCGAGCGTTTGACGGCACTCGACCTGCAACCGAGCCAGGGCACTGTGCAGCGCTTTATGGACAAGCATGTCACGCCGGCGCTGGAAGAAGCGGCGGTCGCGTTGCGTGAGCAAGGGTTGGAAGTGCAGACGCTGTTGGGCAAGTCCAAGCGCTGCATCGGTGTGCGCATCGAGATGGAAGAGGGCAACCCCTTTGTTTATGAAGTGAGCCTGGATGCTTACTCGTCGGTGCCGAACGACCTGCCCGAAGAAGAACGCACCCGCTATTACCGGGCCGAGGTGTACCTGCACAACGGGCCTCAGGAATACGACCTGATGGGCTTCGCCCAGGAACAGATCACCCGGGACGTGCTCGATCAGTTTGAAAGCCATCGGCAGCTCCTTGGCCGTGTCTATAGCTGATGCGTTGAAAGCCCGGTGGTGTCACTGACATCACTGGGGCAAAAAATGTGGGGGGCAAGCCCCCTCCCACATGTTTGACCCGGTTTCTGCACTGGCGTTTGCGGTGTTTGCTAGCCCAGGTTTTTGCCCAGCAGGGCGTGGTAGAGCTCACTGTCGCCGAGGATCCCCACCACCTGGTTGTTGTCATGCAACACCAGCTTGTTCCCCGTCTGATAACGAATCTGCAGCGCATCACGCATGCCGATATTCGAATCCACCAGTGTCGGTACCCGGCCCAAACCTTCCACCGGTTGCCCCGGCGCCCAGTTCTGCAGGTTCATCACCATGCCATTCTGGCGGGCGCCCTGGATGGTGTTGCCTTCGGACAGGTCCAGCCACGAATCGCCGCCCGGGTCGAGGCACACCGAACCGTTGACGCGTTTGCAGTTGTCCAGTGTGCGCATCAGGCTGCGGCCGCACAGTACGTTCAGCGGGTTGGTATGGGCGACGAAGGTGCGTACGTAGTCGTCCGCCGGGTTCAGCACGATCTCTTCCGGCACGCTGTACTGGATGATCTTGCCGTCTTTCATGATCGCGATGCGGCTGCCCAGCTTGAGCGCCTCGTCGAGGTCGTGGCTGACGAACACGATGGTCTTGCTCAGCTTGCTTTGCAGTTCCAGCAACTCGTCCTGCAGGCCCTGACGGATCAGCGGGTCGAGGGCGGAGAAGGGCTCGTCCATCAGCAGGATGTCGGCGTCCATCGCCAACGCGCGGGCCAGGCCGACGCGTTGTTGCATGCCGCCGGACAGCTCATCGGGCTTCTTGTTGCGCCACTGGGTCAGGCCCACCAGCTCGAGTTTCTCGTCCACCAGCTTGCGCCGTTCTTTTTCCGGGCGGCCCTGCATTTCCAGACCAAAGCTGATGTTCTCGCGCACCGTCAGCCAGGGCATCAGGGCGAACTTCTGGAACACCATGGCGATGCGCTTGGTGCGCATCATTTTCAGCTCGGCGGGGCTGCAGGAGGCGATGTCGATCTGGCGACCTTCATGCTCGACGAACAGTTGGCCACGGCTGACGGTGTTGAGGCCGTTGATGCAGCGCAGTAGGCTCGACTTGCCGGAGCCCGACAGGCCCATCAGCACGCAGATCTCGCCTTTTTCCACATCCAGGCTGGCTTTTTCAACGCCGACAATCTGCCCGGTTTTTTTCAGGATCTCGTTACGGCTCATGCCCTGGTCCAGCAGCTTGAGCGCTTCGCGTGGGTCTTTGGAGAAGATCACGTCGACATTGTCGAATCGGATAATGCTCATGCATCACCCCCTACTTTGGCGTCGGGTTGTTTGCAGATGCGGTCGAGCATGATGGCCAGCAGCACAATCGCCAGGCCGGCTTCAAAGCCCAGGGCGATATCGGCGGTGTTCAGCGCGTTGACCACCGGCTTACCGAGGCCGTCGGCGCCCACCAGGGCCGCGATCACCACCATCGACAACGACAGCATGATGCATTGGGTAATACCGGCAGCGATGCTCGGCATGGCGTGGGGCAGTTCAATGCGCGAGAGCAACTGACGGCGCGAGCAGCCAAAGGCCTTGCCGGCGTCCATCAACTCTTGCGGTACATCACGGATACCCAGGTAGGTCAGGCGGATCGGCGCGGCAATCGCGAACACCACCGTGGAAATCAGCCCGGGCACCACACCCAGCCCGAAGAGGGTCAGGGTAGGGATGAGGTAGACGAAGGTCGGCACGGTCTGCATCAGATCGAGCACCGGCCGCATCATGGTGTAAAACAGCGGTTTGTGCGCGGCAACAATGCCCAGCGGCACACCGATGACCACGCAGACCAGGGTGGCGAACAGCACCTGCGCGAGGGTCTCCATGGTTTCCTGCCAGTACCCCAGGTTGAGGATCAGCAGGAAAGAGACGATGACAAAAACAGTCAGTCCCCATTTACGTTGAATAAAATGAGCCAGCAGCGCAATCAGACCGATCAATGCCAGCGGATTGAACCAGGTCAGCGCGAACGTCACGCCGTGGATCATCGTTTCCAGTGTCGATGCGATTGCGTCGAAGTAGTTGGCGCCGTGTTGGGTCAACCATTCGACGAAGGCAGCGATGTACTGGCCTAGTGGGATTTTCTGTTCAGTCAGCATGGTAGTGAATGTCCACATGCGAAGAGGGAAAACATCCCGGGGCAGCGCACCGCCCCGGGGTCAGCGGGATTACTTGGCGAGATACGCTTTGACGGCCTCCAGGCCTGGTTTGCCATCGACGGTATTGACTCCGGCGAGCCAGGTGTCGAGGACTTGCGGGTTCTTTTTCAGCCAGGCCTTGGCGGCGGCATCGGGCTTCATCTTGTCGTCCAGGACGTTACCCATCAGGGTGCTTTCCATGTTCAAGGTGAACACCAGGTTCTTCAGCAACTGACCGACGTTGCTGCATTCCTCGGTGTAGCCCTTGCGGGTGTTGGTATAGATGGTGGCCTGGCCGTAGTTGGGGCCGAACGAATCGTCACCCCCGGTCAGGTACTTCATCTTGAAGCGGGTGTTCATCGGGTGCGGTTCCCAGCCGAGGAACACGATGGCCTGGTCACGCTTGGTGGCGCGCTCAACCTGGGAAAGCATCCCGGCTTCGCTGGATTCGACCACTTTGAAGCCGGCGGTCTTGAGGCCGAAGGCGTCTTTGTCGATCAGCGTCTGGATGGTGCGGTTGCCGTCGTTACCCGGCTCGATGCCGTAGATCTTGCCGCCCAGCTCATCCTTGAATTTGGCGATATCGGCGAAGTCTTTCAGGCCCTTGTTGTACAGCGCCTCGGGTACCGCCAGGGTGTACTTGGCGTTTTCCAGGTTGGCGCGCACGGTTTCCACGGTGCCGGCATCACGGTACTGCTTGATGTCGTTTTCCATGGTCGGCATCCAGTTGCCGAGGAACACGTCCATGTTCTTGCCGTCGGCCAGGGACTTGTAGGTCACAGGAACGGAAATCATCGTGGTCTTGGTCTTGTAGCCCAGGCCCTTGAGGATTTCGCTGGTAGTCGCGGTCGTGACGGTGATGTCGGTCCAGCCGACATCGGAGAAGTTGACGGTCTTGCACTGTTCCGGTTCTGCGGCGTGCGCCATGACTGGCAGACTCAGCATGGCGGCCAACAACAACGAGGGTGAACCTTTCATCTGGGTAGACTCCTGTGTTTTTTCTGGCGGCATTCGCCGCGCTTTATAAGTGTTGCGGTTGGAGCGTGCGGCAACAGCTCTGCCACGGTGCCTTGCAAACGAGTCGAGACTGATCATGTACCAGTGAAAATCTGACGCCTACAGGGGGCGTCGTATCCAGTACAGGGAGGGTCGTATCCAGTGTCGGTGACGTCGCTTACAGGTTTTTCCCAAGGTAAAACCGCTGTTTTTGCCCATCTGCACCGCTAAAAACGGCTGAAACAGGCGATCGCACGGGAGCGACGCTGGTGAGCATGGGTGCGTCGGTGTGAGACGCCGTGAGCGACAGCAAAAGCTTGATGATGCCGCCATCTGGGCGATCTGAGCGTAGCACCTCGTTCAAGCCTGGCCGTGCTTATCGAGGAGTTCTACCGTAATGGCTATCAGTGTTTTCGACCTGTTCAAGATCGGCATCGGGCCTTCCAGTTCTCACACCGTCGGCCCCATGCGCGCCGCGGCGTTGTTCGTCCAGGGATTACGTGAACGTGAACTGTTGGAACAAGTCAGGCGTGTCGAAGTTCAGCTGTACGGTTCGCTGTCCGCCACCGGCATCGGCCACGGCAGCGACACCGCCACCATCATGGGCCTGATGGGCGAGTGGCCGGACGCGATCGATCCGTCGCAGATCGGCCTGCGCATCCACACCCTGCGCGAAACCGACACATTGCTGCTCGATGGGCGTTTGCCCGTGCCGTTCGTGTGGGCCCGGGACATGCGCCTGCTCGACGAAAACCTGCCGTTCCACCCCAACGCCATGACCCTGGTGGTGTACGGCGATGAAGGCGAGCTGCACCGCGACACCTACTACTCAGTGGGCGGTGGTTTTGTGGTGGATGAAGCCCAGGCGCAGAGCGGTGTGGCGGACATGGACCGCACCGAGTTGCCCTATGATTTCTCCAGCGCGGTGGAGTTGCTGCAGCTGTGCAAGACCCACAACCTGCGCGTTGCCGAGTTGATGCTGGCCAATGAAAAAGTCTGGCGCTCCGAAGACGAAATCCGCAGTGGCCTGATGAAGCTCTGGCGCGCCATGCAGGCGTGCGTGGAGGAGGGCCTCAAGCACGAAGGCATCCTGCCCGGCGGCCTCAATGTGCGCCGTCGTGCCGCCAAGTTGCACCGCAGTCTGCAGGAGTTGAACAAGCCGAATGTGATCGGCTCGACCTTGAGTGCGATGGAGTGGGTCAACCTGTTCGCCCTGGCGGTGAATGAAGAAAACGCCGCCGGTGGGCGCATGGTCACGGCGCCCACCAACGGTGCGGCGGGGATCATTCCGGCGGTGCTGCACTACTTCATGAAGTTCAGCGACGAAGTCACCGAAGCCAACGTGGTCGACTACCTGCTCAGTGCAGCGGCGGTGGGGATCCTGTGCAAGAAGAACGCCTCGATCTCCGGGGCCGAAGTCGGTTGCCAGGGTGAAGTGGGTTCGGCCTGCGCCATGGCCGCTGCCGGGCTGGCAGAGATCCTCGGCGCAACCCCGGAGCAACTGTGCAACGCCGCCGAAATCGGCCTGGAGCACAACCTCGGCCTGACCTGCGACCCGGTGGGCGGGCTGGTGCAAGTGCCGTGCATCGAGCGCAATGCGATTGCCGCGGTGAAGGCGATCAACGCGGCGCAGATGGCCCTGCGCGGTGATGGCCAGCACTTTATCTCCCTGGACCGCGTGATCCGCACTATGCGCGATACCGGGGCGGATATGCATGACAAGTACAAGGAGACGTCCCGGGGCGGGTTGGCGGTCAGCGCGGTGGAGTGCTGATGAGCTTGTTGTGATGAGTGGGGCCTTTGTGGTGAGCGGGCTCGCCCCGCGCTGGGTGGCGAAGCCACCTCAATAAAGGCACCACATCGCTTCAGATAAACCCCGGTCGCCTGATTTTGGGGCGGCTTCGCCACCCAGCGCGGGGCGAGCCCGCTCACTACAAGTGAACACTCCAACCAAAATCGCCACCTTTTAGCGCGTCGCAAACAGATAAGTAGCTTCCAAACGATTTTCCCCTCGACCACCCGTCACCTGTGCGTGCGGTGACAGACTTTTCCTACGCGCTGAAAGCGCCTTCCCACAAGTGATACCGAACTGCTCACACACCTTGAGCAGGGCCGCTCCGACGTCTATTTCAGCCATATCCCGTACTCCTCGCGCGGGCTTATTTAGACGCGTCATCAGGTCGTTTTCAGGATTTGTTGAATAGCCATTCAAATTTAGGCATGGCATTTGCTCTACCAATTCAAAGCCTCTCGCCTTGCCGGATGAAGAGCGCAATAACAAGAGCCTCGCCTGAGGCCATCACCTGCTTTGTGTGAGGAGATACCGCCATGACGTCGTTCAACTCCGGGGCCCAACCCCAGAACCGTGCGCCTCAATCCATCGGCTTTTTGCTGCTGGACAATTTCACGCTGATTTCCCTGGCCTCGGCCGTGGAACCGCTGCGCATGGCCAACCAGCTGTCCGGCCGCGAGCTGTATCGCTGGACAACCCTGAGTGTCGACGGCAACCAGGTATGGGCCAGCGACGGTCTGCAAATCACCCCCGATGCCTCCATGCACAAAGCCCCGGCCCTGGACACTGTGATTGTGTGCGGCGGCGTGGGTATCCAGCGTACCGTGACCCGTGAGCATGTGTCGTGGCTGCAAAGCCAGGCGCGCCAGTCCCGTCGCCTTGGCGCAGTGTGCACCGGCAGCTGGGCCCTGGCCTGTGCCGGTCTGCTCGACGGTTTTGATTGCAGCGTGCACTGGGAATGCCTGGCGTCGATGCAGGAAGCCTTCCCGCGTGTGTCGATGAGCACCCGTTTGTTCACCCTCGACCGCAACCGCTTCACCAGTTCGGGCGGCACCGCGCCGTTGGACATGATGCTGCACCTGATCAGCCGCGACCATGGCCGTGAACTGTCGGCGGCGATCTCCGAGATGTTCGTGTACGAGCGCATCCGCAACGAACAGGATCACCAGCGTGTGCCGCTCAAGCACATGCTTGGCACCAACCAGCCGAAGCTGCAGGAAATCGTCGCGCTGATGGAAGCCAACCTCGAAGAGCCGATCGACCTCGACGAACTGGCGGTGTACGTCGCCGTGTCGCGTCGCCAGCTGGAGCGGCTGTTCCAGAAATACCTGCACTGCTCGCCGTCGCGCTATTACCTCAAGCTGCGCCTGATTCGCGCGCGGCAGTTGCTCAAGCAAACGCCGATGTCGATCATCGAAGTGGCCTCGGTGTGCGGGTTTGTCTCCACGCCGCACTTCTCCAAGTGCTACCGCGAATACTTCGGCATTCCGCCACGGGATGAGCGCGTAGGCTCCAACACCACCCAGCAGGTGGCGATGATGCCGATTCCGCAGGCGCTGGTGTTGTCACCGCTGTCGGGACCGATGGCGGCGTTGAGCCAGGCGCGCAATGAGTCGACTTTCGCGAGTGTACGGCTCTAAACCGAGTTGACTGCATCGGGGGCTTGCCCCCGATAGCGGTCTGTCAGGCGCCGGAGTTCTGCTTGAACTGCATCAGCGCCGGCAACAGTTGCTTATCGATCGCCTGGCGCACCGCCGGCAAAATCGTCGCACTGCCGGTGTACATCTGCTCAACCATACCCTTGAGCGCCTTGGCCCGTGCTTCGCTCAAACCGCGTACGGCACATTCGCAGGCCTGCTCGGCAGTAGAGCCGCTGGAGACTTCGAAACCCAGCGAGCGCAGTTGGCTCAGCAGGTCATCCTGGTCAATCAAATCCGCATGCATCATGACGTTTATCCTGGTGAGGGGAGCGGGGTTCGACCTCGATTCTGGTAGCCACCCAAGCGGTCGGCAAGGGCAGAATGCGCGAATGCCTCAGATGGCTATGGGCATGTCGTTTTCGGGCCATTTGCCGAAGGCACTTACCGGCACACTGAACCCAGGCACACAGCTTGATGGTTTGGTCACCCTCGGGATGTAACGCTCTCACAAGGCACCTCTGCCCCGATCCAGTCACGGCTGGATCGGGGCTTTTTTTGCCTGGGTTTTTTCGGTGTCTGTGCCGGCCTCATCGGGGCACAAGTATCTACACAACTTCAGTAGGATAACGCGTAGCAGCTGTCGAGCCTTGGCGAGGCTGCGTTTGCGGCGCGTCTGACACACCGCCGACGCAGCCTCGCCAAGGCTCGACAGCTGCTACGCAGGGGGCTCGGCTCAAGATGTGTAGATACCTATGCTCATCGGGGGCACCACGGTTTACCGCTGTAACACCAATATCCTTGAGAGCAACTCGTCGCGATCGATATAGCATCCCTGGAAATGCCGCGCCCCCGAAGTGGGATCAAACGCATTGCGCGCATGCAACGTGCGGCGGTTATCGAAGCACCACAGCTCGCCCGGGTTCAGGCGCTTGACCAGCCGAAAGCGCGCCTCGCGCGTCATCGCGATAAAGCGTCGATAAGCCTGATACAGCAACGGCATCTGCGCCACCGACGTCTCGAACGGCCCACGCAAAAAGTTGGCCATGCGAATCTCTGCCACATCCCCCAGTGCGTCCAATGCGATGATCGGCGCGAGGCGACGATAGTCGCTGTGGCGGTCTTTGTTGCGAAACTCCACGGGTATTTCACACAAGGCACGAAACGCTTCTGGATCTTCCTCGCGCAGGGCATTGGCGATGGCAAACCCATCGACAAAAATACTTTCGCCCCCGTCGGCATCGTTGACCAGGCAATGCAGGAATTGCAGCCCCGGTTGCAGCTCCCGGGTCGGCAAATCACTGTGCAAGGGCAGGTTGAAAGCGGTGTAGGCATTGCTGTCGGCATCGGCCTTGGATTGCACGTTGAACAGCACGCCGAAATTGCTCTCGCGGATAAATGAAATACGCTGGGCAACACGCGCCAGGGAGCCGGGTTCGGTGGGTACGCCGCGCATTTGCGTCAGGCCCGCGTCACGCAAGGCCAGCAGCCATTGCAGCAGCGCCGCAGGGTCTTGCATGACCGCCGCGTAGTCGAATATAGGCAGTTCGAAGGTGTTGTCCCAGAGCCGCGATTTTGGTTTCGCCGCCCGGCGTTCGGCGCGGGATTCATCGTCGTAGGCATGGGCCCGCAGCCAGCCGGGATCGTACCGGCTGCGATGACCGCCGTGCCATTCCACGCTGAGGAAGCCCTGGTCGATACGCACGCTGATGGCGCTGAGGTTTTCATCCACATCGACAATTTCCAGCACTTGCTCGCGGGTCACGCTGTACACGCATTGCGTGCACGGGCAGTTGTCCCGCAGCCACTGATGGTGAAACGGGCTGACCCGGCCATCGGCCCATGTCACGCGAACCTGATCGTCCAGCACCTGTGCATCGGCGAGGTCGAAGCGTTTCGGGTAAATACGGAAATCGGCAACAGCGGCGGCGGTTTGCATGATGGCTCCTTATTTTTTCGGGGGCAGTCCAATCACCCGGCCGAGGAGGGCGGGCCTTGGCAGGTCGGCTTGCTCAGCGCTGATCGCAATGAGTTTCTCCAATGTCGCCTCGGCAAACGGGGCCGAATGCGGACCCGCCAGGTCGACGTGCAGCAGCATCTGTTCGTTGCCGGCCAATGCTTTCTCATCGCCCACTAAATGCAGGCTGTGATAAAGGTGCAGGCGCTTGGCGTCGTGGGCGATCAGTTGCGTGTGCACCTCCACTTCGGCACCGAGTTTCACTTCGTGCAGGTAGTTCAGGTGCAGTTCCAGGGTGAACAGCGAATGGCCGCTGGCTTCGCGGTTTTCACTGTCCAGGCCGAGGGTGTCCATCAGCGCGTCGGTGGCGTAGCTGAAGATCAGCAGGTAGAACGCGTCGCGCAGGTGGCCGTTGTAGTCCACCCAGTCGGCAAGGACTGGGGTGGTGTAGGTGGTCAGTGCAGGCATGGTGAGGGTTCCGTTATTCGGCGAAGGTCATGCCGTGCTTGGCTTTGGTGGTTTTCACCGCTTCCAGCACCGCCAGCAGGCAATCATCACGATAGCGTTCCAGCGCCGAAATGCTGTGTTTGCCCAATTGCTCGCTGGTGCCATCGACCACATCGTCGATCAACTTGTCGGTCAGCTCCGGAGCCGGCAGGTAGGTCCACGGCAATTGCAACGCCGGGCCGAACTGCGCCATGAAGTGGCGCATGCCCGCATCGCCACCCGCCAGGGTGTAGGTGAGGAATGTGCCCATGAACGACCAGCGCAGGCCGGCGCCAAAGCGGATGGCATCGTCGATCTCGCCGGTGGTGGCCACGCCGTCATTCACCAGGTGCAACGCCTCGCGCCACAGCGCTTCGAGCAAGCGGTCGGCGATAAACCCGGGGACCTCCTTGCGCACATGCAGCGGGCGCATGCCGAGGGATTCATACACCTTGATCGCGGCCTGGATCGCTTCCGGCGCGGTGTGCTTGCCGCCGACCACTTCCACCAGCGGCAGCAGATAGACCGGGTTGAACGGATGGCCGACCACACAGCGTTCCGGGTGGGTCGAGCCCTCGTAGAACTCACTCGGCAACAACCCTGAGGTACTCGAACCGATCAGTGCATTGGGCTTGGCCGCGGCGCTGATCCTGCTGTGCAATTCCAACTTCAGTTCCAGGCGTTCCGGGGCGCTTTCCTGGATGAAGTCGGCGTCTTTCACACATTCTTCGATGGTGGCCACAAAGCGCAGGCGGTCTTGCGCTGCGCCGGGTGCCAGGCCCTGTTTTTCCAGGGCGCCCCAGGCATTGGCGACGCGTTTGCGCAACGCCGCTTCGGCACCCGGTGCGGGGTCCCAGGCGACCACGTCGAGGCCGTGGGCCAGGGCACGGGACACCCAGCCGCTGCCGATGACACCGCTGCCGAGGGCGGCGAAGGTTTTGATCTCAGTGATAAAGCGCATGGCGACGATCCTGAAGTATTCACACATTCTGTTTTGGGAACCGGCTCAAACTGTGGGAGGGAGCAAGCCCCCTCCCACATTTTTTAGCCGCGCTTGGTCAGGCCCATCTTGATGCGGCCTTCCGCCGGGGTCATGACCCGTGCGCCCAGGCGGCTGAGAATTTCACTGGCGCGTTCCACCAGTTGGCCATTGGTGGCGAGTACGCCCTTGTCCAGCCACAGGTTGTCTTCCAGGCCGACCCGTACGTTGCCGCCCAGCAGCACCGCTTGCGCGGCCATGGGCATTTGCATGCGGCCGATCCCGAACCCGGCCCACACCGCGTCGGCGGGGAGGTTGTCGACCATGGCCTTCATGGTGGTGGTGTCGGCCGGCGCGCCCCATGGAATGCCCAGGCACAGTTGGAACAGCGGGTTGTCGAGCAGGCCTTCCTTGATCATCTGCTTGGCGAACCACAGGTGGCCGGTGTCGAAGATTTCCAGCTCGGCCTTCACGCCCAGTTCCTGGATGCGCTTGGCGCCCGCACGCAACTGCGCCGGGGTGGAGACGTAAATCGTGTCGCCGTCACCGAAGTTCAGGGTGCCGCAGTCCAGGGTGCAGATTTCCGGCAGCAGCTCTTCCACATGGGCCAGGCGGGTCAGCGGGCCGACCAGGTCGGTATTGGGACCGAATTCCATCGGGTGCTCGCCGCCGCCGATCTCGAGGTCGCCGCCCATGCCGGCGGTGAGGTTGACGATGATGTCGATGTCAGCCTCGCGGATGCGCTCCATCACTTCGCGATACAGGGCAACGTCGCGGCTGAACTTGCCGGTCTCGGGGTCGCGCACATGGCAGTGCACCACGGTGGCGCCCGCCTTGGCGGCTTCCACCGCAGCGGCGGCGATTTGCTTGGGGGTGACCGGCACGTGTGGGCTTCTGGCGGTCGTGTCGCCAGCACCGGTGAGTGCGCAGGTGATGATGACGTCGTGGTTCATGGGGCGGTTCCTTACGGGCGTGTGATTTCAAGGCGTACGGTGCCGTTCGCAGCCAGGAGCGGCTGCGACACGGTGGTTCAAGTCAGGTTATTTGCTGGTGAGTTGCAGGTTGGCTGCAGCCGGTTTGCCATCGAAGGTGGTCACGCCTTCCAGCCAGCGCGCCTGGTCCTGGGGATGATCCTTGAGCCACTGCCTGGCGGACTCGAGGGCGTCCTTGTGATCCAGCAACGGCTGCATCATCCGGCTCTCGTCGGCGGCGGTGAAGGTCAGGTTGGTCAGCAGCTTGTGCACGTTGGGGCACTGTTCGGCGTAGGTCGGCGCGGTGACCGTCCACACGCTGGCCATGCCTTCGTTCGGGCCCAGGGCGTCATCGCTGCCGGTGAGGTAGGTCATCGCGATATTGACGTTCATCGGGTGCGGCGCCCAGCCGAAGAACACCACGGCTTCCTTGCGGCGTACCGCACGGTCCACGGCGGCAAGCATGCCGGCCTCGCTGGATTCCACCAGTTGGAACTTGCCCAGGCCGAACTGGTTCTTGGCGATCATCGCCTTGATCTGGGTGTTGGCCCCCGAGCCCGGCTCGATGCCGTAGATCTTGCCGCCCAGCTCCTTCTCGAATTTGGCGATGTCGGCAAAGGTCTTCAGGCCTTTGTCCGCCAGGTAAGTCGGCACCGCGAGGGTCGCGCGGGCGTCTTCCAGGCTGGGTTTGTCGAGGACTTTGATTTGCTTGGCGTCGACGAACGGCGTGATGGTCTGGGTCATCAGCGGGTTCCAGTAGCCGAGGAACAGATCCAGGCGTTGGTCACGGATGCCGGCGAAGATGATTTGCTGGGAGGCGCTGGTTTGTTTGGTCTTGTAGCCGAGGCCGTCGAGCAACACTTGGGTCATGGCACTGGTGGCGATGACGTCGGTCCAGTTCACCACGCCCATGCGCACGTTCTGGCAGGATGCCGCGTCGGCAGCCCATACGTTCGTGCTCAAGATGGCGCTGGCGCTGAGTGCAAGCACGCAGCGGCGAATCAGTCGGTTCATGGTGGATCCCTCGGCAGGTCGTTATTGTGGGGGCCGGCGTCTTTGTGCGCCGTGAGGCCAAGTTACGTAGCTTTGGAGGCGACAAAACGCACGGCGGCGACCAGCTCTTGCACTGCAGCGACCTGCCCCCTTGAATCCACCCGAGAACGGGAGTATCACAGTGCCACGCTGCCCGTCCTACGAGAGCGCCACCATGTCCCAGGATTTCTACTTTCTGCTGATGCCGGGGTTCTCGGCCATCGGCTTTATTTCTGCACTGGAGCCTTTGCGCGTGGCCAACCGCTTTCGTGGCGAGTTGTACCGCTGGCATGTGCTGAGCGCCGATGGCGGCGCGGTGCTGGCGAGCAATGGCATGTCGGTCAACGTCGACGCCGCGCTGGAACCGCTGAAAAAGGGCGCGACGCTGTTGGTGGTGGCCGGCTTCGAACCGCTGCAGTTCGCCACGCCGGCGCTGGAGCACTGGTTGCGTCGCCTGGACCATGACGGCGTGACCCTCGGCGCCATCGACACCGGCGCCTGCGTGCTCGCCGAAGCCGGCCTGCTCGACGGCCACCGCCTGACCCTGCACTGGGAAGCCATCGATGCCTTCAAGGAGTCGTACCCGCACCTGAGCGTGACCCAGGAACTGTTCGAAATCGACCGTCGCCGCATCACCTGCGCCGGCGGCACCGCCTCCATCGACCTGATGCTCGACCTGATCGCCCAGGCCCACGGCGCCGACCTGGCGATCCAGGTCTCCGAACAGTTCGTACTCGGCCGCATCCGCCCGCGCAAGGACCACCAGCGCATGCAGATCGCCACGCGCTACGGCATCAACAACAAAAAGCTGGTGCAAGTGATCGGCGAGATGGAGCAGCACACCGAACCGCCCCTGAGCACCTTGGCGTTGGCCGACGCGATCAAAGTTACCCGGCGCCAGTTGGAGCGTCTGTTTCGCCTGCATTTGAACGATA
The DNA here is from genome assembly GCF_036346475.1 of Pseudomonas sp. AM8. Classification (NCBI taxonomy): domain Bacteria; kingdom Pseudomonadati; phylum Pseudomonadota; class Gammaproteobacteria; order Pseudomonadales; family Pseudomonadaceae; genus Pseudomonas; species Pseudomonas sp. AM8. The sequence continues at coordinate 164,211 of NZ_JAOTNX010000004.1, read as the reverse complement.
CCCCGAGCAACTTCTACCTTGGCCTGCGCCTGGAAAAAGCCCGGCAGCTGCTGCGCCAGAGCGATATGAGCGTGCTGGAGGTGAGCATTGCCTGCGGGTTCGAGTCGCCGTCGTATTTCACCCGGAGTTATCGGGCGAGGTTTGCCAAGTGTCCGAGGGAGGATCGGCGACGGGAGGTGGTTTGACGGGCAATTATAGTGAATTATACTCATCACTATAATTTATAGTTGTTTTCATAATTGAGTATAAATCCATGTCCAAACACAGCGGCTTCGTGTTCCGTCGCCCCGCCCTGGCAAGCAGTATTGCCGATGGCCTTGTGGGCGCCGGTATTCAGGATTTCACCTCTGGCCTGTTTCTCGCGGCGCCCCGTCGCACCGGCAAAAGCACTTTCCTGCGCGAAGACCTGATTCCGGAATGTCAGCTCCGGGGCTGGCTGGCGGTGTATGTGGATCTCTGGGCTGACAAGGAGAAAGATCCTGCGGAGTTGATTGCCAGTGCTATTGCGGCTGCCCTGGTTCCCTATGAAAAGGGCATTCGCAAACTGGCCAAGAATATTGGCATCGAGAAACTGAGCTTTCTGCGGACGCTCTCCTGGGACTTTACCAAGCCACAATTGCCTGTCGGTGCGACGCTGACCCAAGCCTTGGAACTGCTCCACAGTGCTGCAGAAAAACCCGTTGTGCTGGTGATTGACGAAGCGCAGCACGCCTTGACCACCGAGTCGGGTATCAATGCGATGTTCGCGTTGAAGGCTGCCCGGGATCAGCTCAACCAGGGCCGTGACGAAGAGGGCAGCGGCTTGCGCCTGGTGTTTACCGGTTCCAATCGCGACAAACTCGCCCATTTGGTATTGGGTAAAAGCCAGCCGTTCTTCGGTTCCAGCATCACGCCGTTTCCGCTGCTGGGTAAAGAGTTCACCCAGGCCTACACTGTGCACCTCAACGCGCACCTGGCCGAGACCAACCAGTTCAACGCGGCTGATATTGATGAGGCGTTTGAGCTGGTAGGTCGGCGTCCCGAGATGTTGCGCACGATCATCGGTGAAGTCGCGTTGGAACTGGGCGAGGCGAGCAATCTGGGCCAATTGCTGCACAGTCGCGCCGAACTGCTGCGCGCGGGTGTATGGACCGAGTTCGAAAGCGCCTGGAACGCCCTGACCATCCCGCAGCGCGCCGTGCTGGAGGTGATGGTGGAGCGTTCCCAGAACAACGAACCCTTCGCGCCCTTCACCGACAGCACCCTCACGGCTGTCAGCAAGGCGCTGGAAGCCATGGGCAGTGACGTGGTGCCGGGCACCCAGACCGTCCAGGCCTGCATCGATGCCTTGCGCGACAAGGAGTTGGTGTGGAAGTCGGGCCGCGGTGGTTATGCCTTGGAAGACAAGTCGTTCGGGGATTGGCTCAAGGTGCGCAAGGCACGCCAGTGATTTCCTCAGCCGTACTGCAGATGGCGCGTGGCAGGGAAATGTGTGGGGTAGTCGATGTGGGAAATATCTTTTTCTCTGTTGCTGGCTATGTCTTGCGCAAGTGCGCTGTTACCGTCCAGTGGCCGCTGATTAAGCTGCTAGTTGGGCCGTATATAAATAAGAACGCTTGTACTTGATCAGCTCGGCATCCGCACTTGTATCCCCATTACTTGATCGATAAGAGGTCCCGTATGCTCAAAAGAATTGTTGCCGTCATCGCGTTCGCGTCCGCTCCCGCCTGGGCAGCCAAAACCCCGGCGCCCTTCACCGGGACCGATTACAGCGGGCGTTATGAGTGTACTGGCAAGGACCGTCATATTGGTGACTTCACCGGTGTTGTCGATATGAAAATCAACACCAGCCAAAGTACCGGCAAGTACGGTGCCTACACGTTCACCCTGACCCTGGAAGATAAATCCCGTTATGACGGGTTTGCCGCTGCCACCGCAGATACGCTGGCGGTTTATTTCGCCCATACCGATCCCGCCTTGAAAGACTACGGCGTCGGTATTGCGCAACTTGTTCCAACGCCGGAAGGCAAAGTGTCCTTCGTCAAATATTATTACGGGCCTGAATACGAAGGCGGCGGCCACGGGGTCGAACACTGCGTCAGAAGTTAACGTGCGTTACTTCTTCATCAGGCTCGAACAGGCAGCCTTATAAGCTTCATGCTGATACTTGTTCAGCGTCGCCGGCAGATCAAAGTTGTGCTTCTTGTTCTGCGCATTGATGGTCTGCGGCGACAGCAGCGTCACCTCAACCCCCTCCAGCAACTGAAACACCCCTTCGATCTTGAAGGTTGTCGGGCCCCCGGCGAATTCACCTTTCTTGCTGCGTTTCTTGATGGCGATGCGCTGGATGGCGTTTTCCTGCACGAACGCCCTCACCTGGGCGGCGAAGGCTTTGACGTTAACGGCTTCATCGTCGTCATCAAGGGCGATTTTCTTGATGGCCAGGGCGACATGGCTCAGCGTCTGGTTGTCCAGGGAGGCGAGGGCGATGATGGCTTCGCTGCCTTTGATTTCGATGCCGCAGATAGTCATGAATGGCCTTGGTTCAAAGAGAAAGTGGCGGCGATTGTCGCTTATTCCTGCCCAATCGACTCCAAAAACTCCGACCGCTCATCACTCATCCGCGCCAGGCAATCATTCTGCTCAATGGCGTAGGCCTTGGTGCCGGTCACCGCCGGGAAGGTGTCCACCGCGCAATCGGCGTCACGCAGTTTTTCCCACTTCTGCTGGGCATCCTTCAGACGAGCGGTAATGTCGGCGAGCTTGGTCTTGTCGCTGCCATAGGTGGAATGCATACGTTCCAGCAGACCCTGATAATTATCCTTGAGCAATTGCTCGGCAGTGGTTTTGTTGTAAGTGGCGCATTCCAGGGTTTGCTTGTCGTTTTCGATGCCATCGCACGGCGTGCTGTCGGTGTCTTCGGCCGCGTGGACGCCGGTTGCGATGAGTGCCAAAGCCAGGAAAATCGATTTCATTGCGCCGTCTCATATCAGTTGATGCGGGAATTCTGGCTCAAGCGTAAGACAAATAACAGCCGCCAGTCAGACCACTCATAACAGCCTTTGTCGTGGATTGACGCTTTCGGCAATTCCCCTGTCGTTTTTGCACCCGGCTCGGTCGGCCCCTGGGCATATGCTGGCCCCAAAGCGCCGGCAGACGATTCGGCGCATGAATCGCCAAAATAAGGGGACGCCTGATGAGCCCAGCCGAATTGCACGCCGACAGCATCGTTATCGACGGGCTGATCATTGCCAAGTGGAACCGCGACCTGTTCGAGGACATGCGCAAAGGTGGCCTCACCGCCGCGAATTGCACCGTGTCGGTATGGGAAGGGTTCCAGGCCACGATCAACAACATCGTCGCCAGCCAGACCCTGATCCGCGAGAACAGCGACCTGGTGATTCCGGTGAAAACCACCGCCGACATCCGCAAGGCCAAGGAACAGGGCAAGACCGGCATCATCTTCGGCTTCCAGAACGCCCACGCGTTTGAAGACCAGCTCGGCTATGTCGAGATATTCAAGCAGCTCGGCGTCGGTGTGGTGCAGATGTGCTACAACACCCAGAACCTGGTCGGCACCGGTTGCTACGAGCGCGACGGCGGCCTGTCGGGCTTCGGGCGCGAGATCGTCGCCGAGATGAACCGCGTCGGCATCATGTGCGACCTGTCCCACGTCGGCTCCAAGACCAGCGAAGAAGTCATCCTCGAATCGAAAAAACCGGTGTGCTACTCCCACTGCCTGCCGTCCGGCCTTAAAGAGCACCCGCGCAACAAGTCCGATGAAGAACTGAAGTTCATCGCTGACCACGGCGGCTTTGTCGGCGTGACCATGTTCGCGCCGTTCCTGGCCAAGGGCATCGATTCGACCATCGATGACTACGCCGAAGCCATCGAATACACCATGAATATCGTCGGCGAAGACGCCATCGGTATCGGCACCGACTTCACCCAGGGCCATGGCCAGGATTTCTTTGAAATGCTGACCCATGACAAGGGCTACGCCCGCCGCCTGACCAGCTTCGGCAAGATCATCAACCCGCTGGGCATCCGCACCGTCGGCGAGTTCCCCAACCTGACAGAGACCCTGCTCAAGCGCGGCCACCCCGAGCGTGTGGTGCGCAAGATCATGGGCGAGAACTGGGTCAACGTCTTGAAGGACGTTTGGGGCGAATAAGCCAAGCACCCACGGGCAACATCACAACGAATTTTTCTGGAGTTAAGTTTCCATGGCCAAGATCGCCCCGCAATTGCCTATTGAAGTCGACAGCGAAACCGGTGTCTGGACGTCCGACGCCCTGCCGATGCTGTACGTGCCGCGCCATTTCTTCGTCAACAACCACATGGGCATCGAAGAGGTGCTGGGCGCCGACGCCTATGCCGAAATCCTCTACAAGGCCGGCTACAAGTCCGCCTGGCACTGGTGTGAAAAAGAAGCCGAATGCCACGGCCTGGAAGGCGTCGCGGTGTTCGAGCACTACATGAAGCGCTTGTCGCAACGCGGCTGGGGCCTGTTCAAGATCCAGGACATCGATCTGGATAAAGGCACCGCCAGCGTCAAGCTCGAACACTCGGCATTCGTCTATGTGTACGGCAAGGTCGGGCGCAAAGTCGACTACATGTTCACCGGCTGGTTTGCCGGTGCCATGGACCAGATTCTGCAAGCCCGTGGCAGCCAGATCCGCACCGTGGCCGAACAAGTCTACGGAGGCTCCGAAGAGGGCTTTGACTCCGGCTTGTTCACCGTCAAGCCGTTGTAAGCCGAGGACCGTGCCATGGCTTTCGAAGCAATGTTCCAGCCGATCCAGATCGGCAAACTGACCATCCGCAACCGCGTGCTCAGTACCGCCCACGCCGAGGTGTATGCCACCGACGGCGGCATGACCACCGACCGCTATGTGAAGTACTACGAAGAAAAAGCCAAGGGCGGTATCGGCCTGGCGATCTGCGGCGGTTCCTCGGTGGTCGCCATCGACAGCCCCCAGGAATGGTGGAGCTCGGTGAACCTGTCCACCGACCGCATCATCCCGCACTTCCAGAACCTGGCGGATGCCATGCACAAGCATGGCGCCAAGATCATGATCCAGATTACCCACATGGGCCGTCGCTCGCGTTGGGATGGCTTTAACTGGCCGACCCTGATGTCGCCGTCCGGCGTGCGTGAGCCGGTGCACCGTGCCACCTGCAAGACCATCGAGCCGGAAGAAATCTGGCGCGTGATCGGCAACTATGCCAGCGCCGCCAAGCGCGCCAAGGCTGGTGGCCTGGACGGTGTGGAACTGTCCGCCGTGCACCAGCACATGATCGACCAGTTCTGGAGCCCACGGGTCAACAAGCGTACCGACGAGTGGGGCGGCACCTTCGAAGGCCGCATGAAATTCGGCCTGGAAGTGTTGAAAGCCGTGCGCGCCGAAGTCGGTGATGACTTCTGCGTGGGCATGCGCCTGTGCGGTGACGAGTTCCACCCGGACGGCCTGTCCCACGAGGACATGAAGCAGATCGCCAAGTATTACGACGACACCGGCATGCTCGATTTCATCGGCGTCGTCGGCTCGGGTTGCGACACCCACAACACCCTGGCCAACGTGATCCCCAACATGAGCTATCCGCCGGAGCCGTTCCTGCACCTGGCGGCCGGTATCAAGGAAGTGGTCAAGGTTCCGGTGCTGCACGCACAGAACATCAAGGACCCGAACCAGGCCACGCGCATCCTCGAAGGCGGCTATGTGGACATGGTCGGCATGACCCGTGCGCACATCGCCGACCCGCACCTGATCGCCAAGATCAAGATGGGCCAGATCGACCAGATCAAACAGTGCGTCGGCGCCAACTATTGCATCGACCGCCAGTACCAGGGCCTGGACGTGCTGTGCATCCAGAATGCCGCGACCTCCCGTGAATACATGGGCGTGCCGCATATCATCGAGAAGTCCACCGGGCCGAAACGCAAGGTGGTGGTGGTCGGTGCCGGCCCTGCCGGGATGGAAGCCGCGCGGGTGGCCGCCGAACGTGGCCACGACGTGACCCTGTTCGAGAAGAAAGAATTTATCGGCGGGCAAATCACCACCGCCTCCAAGGCGCCGCAACGCGACCAGATCGCCGGTATCACCCGCTGGTTCCAGCTGGAGCTGGCACGCTTGAAAGTCGACCTGCGCCTGGGCGTGGCCGCCGATGCCGAGACCATCCTGGACCTGCGTCCGGACGTGGTGGTGCTGGCGGTCGGCGGGCATCCGTTTATCGAACAGAACGAACACTGGGGCGCTGCCGAAGGCCTGGTGGTGAGCAGCTGGGACGTGCTCGACGGCAAGGTCGCACCGGGCAAGAACGTGCTGGTGTACGACACCATTTGCGAATTCACCGGCATGTCGGTGGCGGACTTCCTGGCCGACAAAGGCTGCCAGGTGGAAATCGTCACCGACGACATCAAGCCGGGCGTGGCGATTGGCGGTACGTCGTTCCCCACCTACTACCGCAGCATGTACCCCAAGGAAGTGATCATGACCGGCGACATGATGCTGGAAAAGGTCTACCGCGAAGGCGACAAGCTGGTGGCGGTGCTGGAGAACGAATACACCGGCGCCAAAGAAGAGCGGGTAGTGGACCAGGTGGTGGTCGAGAACGGCGTGCGTCCGGACGAAGCGATCTACTACGGGCTCAAGGAAGGTTCGCGCAACAAGGGCCAGATCGACGTCGAAGCCCTGTTCGCGATCAAGCCGCAGCCGTGCTTGAGCGAGGCGGGCGAGGGGTACTTGCTGTTCCGCATCGGTGACTGTGTGGCGCAGCGAAATACCCATGCCGCCATCTATGACGCCCTGCGCCTGTGCAAAGACTTTTGATGAGGTGAACGCGGTCAAATGTGGGAGGGGGCTTGCTCCCGATAGCGGTGGTTCAGCGACAACTGTACCAACTGACAGTCCGCCATCGGGAGCAAGCCCCCTCCCACATTCGGGCCAGTTTCACAGTAGACCTGTGCGGTCTGTGGGAGCTTCACCATGTTGAACACCTTGCTGCCTATTCTCTTATTTACCGCCCTGGGCCTTGCCGTCCTTGGCGTCCTGCGCCGGGTGAACATGTGGCGTCGCGGGCGTGCCTCCAAGGTCGACCTGCTGGGCGGTCTGTTGGCCATGCCCAAGCGCTACATGGTCGACCTGCACCACGTGGTCGCCCGCGACAAATACATCGCCAACACCCACGTCGCCACTGCCCTGGGCTTTGTGCTGTCGGCGCTGCTGGCGATCCTGGTGCACGGCTTCGGCCTGCATAACCGTATCCTCGGCTACGCCTTGCTGCTGGCGTCGGTGTTGATGTTTTTCGGCGCCACCTTCGTTTACCTGCGGCGGCGCAATCCGCCGTCGCGCCTGTCGAAAGGCCCGTGGATGCGCCTGCCGAAAAGCCTGATGGCGTTCTCGGTGAGTTTCTTCCTGGTGACGCTGCCAGTGGCGGGGATCCTGCCCGCCGACTTCGGCGGCTGGCTGCTGGCCGCGCTGCTGAGCGTGGGGGTGCTGTGGGGCGTGTCCGAAATGTTCTTCGGCATGACCTGGGGCGGCCCGATGAAGCACGCCTTCGCCGGTGCCCTGCACCTGGCCTGGCACCGTCGCGCCGAACGCTTTGGCGGTGGTCGTTCCACGGGGTTGAAACCCCTGGACCTGAGCGACAAAAGCGCGCCCCTGGGCGTGGAAAAACCCAAGGATTTCACCTGGAACCAACTGCTCGGCTTCGACGCCTGCGTGCAGTGCGGCAAGTGCGAAGCAGCGTGCCCGGCTTTCGCTGCCGGCCAGCCGCTGAACCCGAAAAAACTCATCCAGGACATGGTGGTTGGCCTGGCCGGCGGCACCGATGCCAAGTTCGCCGGCAGCCCTTATCCGGGTAAAGCCATTGGCGAGCACAGCGGCAACCCGCACCAGCCGATCGTCAACGGCCTGGTGGACGCCGAGACCCTGTGGTCGTGCACCACCTGCCGTGCCTGTGTGGAAGAGTGCCCGATGATGATCGAGCACGTGGACGCCATCGTCGACATGCGCCGCCACCTCACCCTGGAAAAAGGCGCCACGCCGAACAAGGGCGCCGAAGTCCTGGAAAACCTGATCGCCACCGACAACCCCGGCGGTTTCGCACCGGGCGGTCGCCTCAACTGGGCGGCGGATTTGAACCTGCCGTTGCTCAGCGACAAAGGCAGCGTTGACGTGCTGTTCTGGGTCGGCGACGGCGCCTTCGACATGCGCAACCAACGCACCCTGCGGGCGTTCGTCAAAGTGCTCAAGGCGGCCAAGGTCGACTTCGCCGTGCTCGGCCTGGAAGAGCGCGACAGCGGCGACGTCGCGCGGCGCCTGGGCGATGAAGCGACCTTCCAGATGCTCGCCACGCGCAATATCCAGACGTTGGCCAAGTACAGCTTCAAGCGCATCGTCACCTGCGACCCCCACAGCTTCCATGTGCTGAAAAACGAGTACGGCGCCTTCAACGGCAACTACCGCGTGCAGCACCACAGCACCTTTATGGCCGAGCTGATCGGCGAGGGCGCGCTGAACCTGGGCCAGCACAAAGGCAACAGCGTGACCTACCACGACCCGTGCTACCTGGGCCGCTACAACGGCGAATACGAGGCCCCGCGCCAAGTGCTGCGAGCGTTGGGTATCGAGGTCAAGGAGATGCAGCGTTCCGGTTTCCGCTCACGCTGCTGCGGCGGCGGTGGCGGCGCGCCGATTACCGACATCCCCGGCAAGCAACGTATCCCCGATATGCGCATGGAGGACATCCGCGAGACCGGTGCCGAGCTGGTGGCGGTGGGTTGCCCGCAATGCACGGCGATGCTCGAAGGTGTGGTTGAACCGCGCCCGTTGATCAAGGACATCGCCGAGCTGGTGGCCGATGCTTTGCTGGAAGACGTCGCACCGGCCAAAGCTCCCAACAAGCGTGAACCTGCGGAGGTGCACTGATGAGCGACATTATCCGCCGCGACCCACGGGCCGAATGGATCGCCCGCAACCGCCTGCACCCGCTGCATGCGGCGATGCAGCCGCTGCAACACAGCTGGATGGGGCCTAACGGCATCATCCGCAAGAACGTGCATGGCGTCGGTTTTATCGGCCCCAACGGCATCAAGCGCATCGACCGCAGCGGTGCCCAGCAGGGCGGTGCGGCCAAGCGTACGGCGGCGATTGAAGTGCAGTTGCCGCTGCATCAGGTGCCTGCGCCTGCGTTCTACATCAACGTAGTGCCGGACATGGTCGGTGGCCGCTTGAGCAGCCACGACCGCGACCTGCTCGGCCTGGCGCGGCAACTCGCCGGCAACGACGGCGCGGTGCTGGCAGTGGTGTTTGGCGAACACAAGGAAAGCGCGTTTGCCACGGCCGGTGTCGATCGCCTGCTGGTGCTCGACGGCCACGAATTCGACGGTTATTCACCGGAGCAACGCGTGCAGGGTTTGCGGGCTGTGGATAACCAGTTCAACCCGCGCCACTGGTTGCTGCCCGACAGCCGCAGTGGTGGTGGCGAGTTGGGTCGGCGCTTTGCCGCCAGCCTCAAGGAACGCCCGGCCACTCGCGTCTGGCAGATCAAGGGCGATGAGTGCATTGGTCGCGCCGGTGCGGGCCGGGAAGACTTGGCGCGGCCGCTGCCACGCCTGATTCTGGCTGCCGCCGAATGTGCCGATCCGGTCAGCGACACACGCCATGAAGTGCTGCCTGTGGAGTTATCCACAGGCCTGGCACGCAGCCTGCCGCGTATCGAGGATCTTGGCGCGGTGGCGGTGGACCCGGCGGCGATTCCCATGGCCGAGGCCGAGTTTATTTTCTCCGGCGGCAACGGCGTGAAGGACTGGGCGCTGTTCCACCAGACCGCCGCGGCTTTGGGGGCCACCGAAGGCGCCTCGCGGGTGGCGGTGGACGATGGATTCATGGCCCGTGATCGCCAGGTCGGCGCCAGCGGTACCTGGGTGACGGCGCGGGTGTATGTGGCCGTGGGGATTTCCGGGGCGATCCAGCACCTGCAAGGCATTGGCGCCTGCGACAAGGTGGTGGCGATCAACCTCGACCCGGGCTGCGACATGATCAAGCGTGCCGACCTGTCGGTGATCGGCGAAAGCGCCGCGATTCTGCAAGCCTTGATCGCTGCGGTCGAGGCCTACCGCAACGGCGCCAAGCGCGATGCGGCTTGAGGACATGACCATGACCACGAATGTAATCAGCCTGGTGTCCATCGGCGCCCACCCCACCTCCGGCCGGCCACGCCGCGCCGAACAGGATGCGCGCGCCGTCGAACTGGGTCTGCAGATGGCTGGGGATAAGCTGCAGGTGCTGCACGCCGGCAACATCGCCGAACCGACCCTGCGCAGCTACCTGGGCATGGGCCTGCCACAGTTGCACGTGCTGGAACAACCGGAGGGCAGCGATGCGTTGCCGGTGCTCGGCGAGTACCTGCGCGACGCCGGTGCCCAGGTGGTGCTTGCCGGCAGCCAGGCCGAAACCGGTGAAGGCTCGGGCATGTTGCCGTTCCTGTTGGCCGAGCAATTGGGCTGGCCGCTGATTGTCGGGCTGGCCGAGGTGGAGTCCATCGACGGCGGTGTGGCCCATGTGCTGCAAGCCTTGCCCCGTGGGCAGCGCAGGCGCTTGAAGGTGCGCCTGCCGTTTCTGGCGACGGTGGATAACGCCGCGCCAAAACCTCGGCAAAGCGCCTACGGTCCGGCACAACGCGGTGAATTGGCGGCCCACGAAGTGGAAGTCGAGCAGGACGCGTTATTCACAGGCGCCGTGCTGCAACCGGCCAAGCCCCGGCCCAAGCGCCTCAAGGTGATCAAGGCCAAGAGCGGCGCCGACCGCATGAAAGCCGCCACCGCCAAGGCCAGTGGTGGCGGTGGGCAGGTGCTCAAGGGTGTGAGCGCCGAGGAAGGTGCCCAGGCAATCCTCAAGTTGCTCATAGAAGAAGGCGTCGTGCGCTAACCCACCAACACTGCAAAACAAATATGGGAGGGGGCTTGCCCCGATAGCGGTGGACCAGTCAAGGATACTGAGACTGACACATTGCAATCGGGGCAAGCCCCCTCCCACATTGGATCTTCATTGGGGCGCAGGTTCGGGCGCAGGCTTGGGCACCAGATCCGGCAGCAGTGGCGGCAGGGGTTGCCAGGTGGCATCCGGCTGTTGCATCGGCGGTGGCAGCGCCGGCGTGGGGTCGCCGCCAATCGGCTTGAGGATCATTTTGTCGGTGGTGTCGCGCAGGATCATGCCCTGGGTCGAACTGCGCGCCTCGGTGCCGCTGTGGAAGGTGCTGATCTGGGCAATCGGCAGGTCCAGGTTGCGTTCGATCCTCGGGGTCAGCAGCAGGATGATCTCGGTTTTCTGCTGGGTATTCTGGTTGGTGCCGAACAGCTTCTTGCCGATCCACGGGATCTGGCTCAACCATGGCAGCCCCGAGCCCTCGTCGACGTCCGCCGTGCGGATCAGCCCCGAGACGATCTGGGTTTCATTGTTGCGCGCGGTCAGCAGGGTCTTGGTGGCCCGTGAGCCGAGTTCGAAGGTGGCCGGTACGTTTTCCGAGCCGGGAATACGCTTGGTGATATGGCTCATTTCCACGTTCAGCTCCAGGTTCACCTCATCGCTCAGGCTGATGTTCGGCTTGACCGTGATCTGCAGTCCCACGTCCTGGTAGGACACCGACGAGGTGGTGATCTGGTTGGCGGTGGTGGTGGTCACCACGGGGATCTTGTCGCCGATGTTCACCTGGGCTTCTTCGCGGTTGCGCACCCGCACCCTGGGGTTGGCCAGGGTCACGGTGTTGCCGCTGCGTTGCAGCATATTGATGCGCGCCGAGGTACTGCCCGCGTCGAGCAGGATGTTGTCGCCGTTGATCCCGCGCAATGCGCTGAGTGGGATACCCGCCAGCCCGGCAGGCACGTTGGCCAGGTTGCCCACGGACAGGCCGATGCTCTCCGGGTACTGGATGCCCAGGTTCAACTCGTCGGTCAGGCTGACCTCCAGCACCTGGATGTCGATGGTCACTTCCGATTGTGCGATATCAATGGCTTCCACCAGTTTTTCCACGGCGCTCAGGGTATCCAGGCCATCGCGCACGATCACCGCGTTCAGGCGTTCGTCCACCAGCACCTCTTTGGGCTTGAGCACCTGTTTGATCTCGGCGGCGATGACCTTGGGGTCGCCATGGCTGAGGTAGAAGGTACGCACGGCCAACTCGCGATATTCCCGTTCCTTGTCCGGGCGGCGGGGGTAAACCAGGAGGGTGTTGGCGTTGAGGACCTTCTTGTCCAGTCCCTGGGTGGTCAGCAGCAGGTTCAGCGCGTCTTCGGCGGTGGTTCGGCTCGCGGTCATGCTCGCCGAGGCACTGGGATTGACGTCCTTGTCGATGACGAAGTTGACCCCCGACAGGCGCGCAATGGTCTCGAAAATCGTGGTCAGGCTTTGGGCGCTGAACTCCAGGCTCAAGGGTTTGCGCATGGCCTCGGAGAGGTCGGCGCTGAGGTAATCGGCGCTCACCAGTTCACGGGTCAGGGCATTGCGAAAGTCCAGGGCCTCTCGGTAGTTGGGCTTTTGCGCGATGATCCGGCGCACCAGGTTGAGGGCTTCCACCGGGTTGGAGCGCTTCATTTCGTAGGCCTGGGCCAGTTGCGGGCGCAGTTGTTTCATCGCCTGGATGCTCTGGATTTCCTGGCGCGCGCCGAGGTTGCTGGGGTCGTATTTGAGGATGGTTTCCAGGGCGCGGATGGCAGCGGCATCGTCGCCACGCATCAGCGCGGTGCTGGCTTCGCGGCTGTATTGGGCCACCAGCAATTCCAGCTTGCTGAAGTTGGCGGTGCGCAGTTGCACATCGTCGGGGGCCTGTCTGGCTTCGGCTTGCAGCACTTCGACCGAACGGATGATGTCGCCCTTCTGGCGCAACTCGTCGCTCTCCTTGATCGCCCGCTGGGTCTGGCAGGCGCTGAGCAGGGCCACGGCCAGGCTCAAGGGTATCCACGTGCGTATGGCCATGATCGTGTCCTGCGCCGGTCAGTGAGTGTCCAGCCGCAAGGTGCTGACATGCTTGAGGGGCATGTAGGTCAGCACCACGGCGGTGTCGGTAAGTTTGTCCAGCCGGTAATGGGCGTCGAGCATCTTGCCGGGCACGATGCGCCCGGGTACCGAGCAACGGTTGCACAGGGTGTACTGGCTGCCATTGCCGCTGAGTACGACGATTTTCGCCTGGTTCTCGTAGCGCCATTGCGCGCTCACGGTGAAGGGCAGGGGCGGCGGCTTGGGCGCTGAGGTGTCGACCGGTATGGGCGGCGGTGCAGGTGTCCAGGTCTGGGCAGGGAACAGGTCGATGGCTTCGGCCACCGCCGGTGCAGGTGCGGCAACCGGTGCCGAGGGCACCTGTACAGGGCGGGCGATCACTGGCACCGGCGAGGGTGCGGGGTTGTCCGCAGTGTCCTGCCAGAACAGCCAGCCGCAGCCGATCAAGGTCAGCAGCAACAGCACGCGCAAATACAGCGGCAGCGTCATTCCACCACCCCCAGCACACTCACCTTGAGGCTGATGTTCAACATGCCGCTGGTGATTTCCTTGCGCTCCAGGGCCAGGCGTTCGATGCGCACGGCCGGCTCATTGGCGACGTCGACCAGGGCATCGCGCAGCAAGGCGTAGGGGCCGACGAGGGGAATGTCCACGTCCAGCCGTTGCAGCCCGGTGTCGCCGGGCGCGGAGTAGGCCAGGGTGGTCTGTTCGATGATAAAGCCGCGCCGGGTGAGGACGTCCAGCAGCTTTTCCAGGCGTGGGGCGAAGTCCTGTGCACTGGGCAGGCGTTCGACCACGGCCGGTTCGGTCACCTGCACATTCTGGGGCTGCTCGGCGATACCGGCCTCCAGTTCCTGGCGCCGCAGGCTGTCGGCAATGCCTGCCGGATGAATCACTGTGACTTCGATCAGCAACGTTGCCGCCATCAGCCCCAACGCCAGCAGCCCCCAAAAGCCCAGGCGCTGCTGCCATTGCATCAGGTGCCAGCGCACGCGCGGGAGGTGGCGGGTCAGTGCGTCCATGGGCGACTACCCTGCACCAACCGCAAGTTTGACCTGCACCGGGTGTTGCGGGTCATTGGCCTTGCGTGCGCTTTGTTGCAGGTTCACGTGTACACCTGGCTGGGCCTTGAGCCGTTCGACAAAGCGAAAGGCATCGCCCAGCACCTTGGCTTCCAACTCCAAGTGAATCAGTCGGGCCTGGGTGTCGACCTCCACGCGCGTCAGCGCGACTTCCGCGGACCAGGCCCGGGCCACGGCGTCCATCAGCGCGAAGGGCGTGTCCTGCTGTCGGGAAAAGGCGGCCAGTTGTTGTTTCTGCTGGGGTGACAAGCGAATGGCGGCCTGGATCAATTGCTCCTGGCGACGTGTCAATTCGATAAAGCGCTGCTCCAGTGCGTCGGTCTGTTGTTGCTGATGCTCCATGCGCTGCCAGTGTTGCCAGGTCACGAAGACAAGCCCGGCGGCGACCAGCCACAACACACTCACCAGCGGCCGATAGACGGCATTGGGGTGCAGGAAGTCGATGCCCGGCGCCTGCCGCTGTCGCCAGGCACCGGCGAGTCGTGATTTCAGCTGAGCGATCATGCCAGCGGCTCTCCGAGCCAGGGATGCAGTGGCCCCAGCCAATGTTCAGTGGGGTGATTGGCGACGACCCATGTGGCCGCCGCGTGCCGTTGCGCCAGCAGGTCGGCGGTGAACAGGTTGTCGCTCAAGTGGCTGCCGGGTGGGGTTTGCAGCACGCAGACTTGTTGAGCCACACCCCGTTGCCGGTAAAGGCAACTGAGACCTCGCGCCTCAGGTACCGCCAGCACGCAATCGTCAGGCAATTGCTGCCAATACCGTTGGGCCACGGCCGTCAACAATGGCGTGCATGTCACCAGCGGCAGGTGCTGTTGCTTGAACAACTCCCGCAGGTCTTGCAGCAAATTCCGTGGCGTCGCGACCGCCAGGCGTTCATCTCCAAAGGTGCTGTTGGCGACTTGCACTTGCCACTGTCCGGGGTCGATGCCGGCCTGTTGGTTGAAGGTCACTTCGGCCAAGCCTTGCCAGTCGGCCTGGCTGTACACGCCGGTTTGCCACGCCAGCATCAGGTAGTGCACATGGGGGAAGCCCAGCAGCACCGTGGTCCGGTCCAGAAACCCGATGCGGCCGCGCGGCGCCTGTCCCAGCAGTTCGGCACAGGCGGCCAATGGCTCGCCAGTCTGTTGCGCATGCCATACTGCTGCACCGCGCCAACGCGGTCGCGCGGCCCATTCGGCGCCGTCGCTGTGCAGCCACACCACATGCTCAATAAAGGGAAATGACACGGTGGATCTCCTTGAGCGTGGTGTCGCCCTGGGCGGCGTGGGCCAGGGCGATGTCGCGGATAAACACGTGGCCGGCTTCACGGGCCAGTTCGCGCAGGGTGGCGGCCGAACTGCGGTTGAGCAGGCCCTCCTTGATGCTGTCGGTCAGTGTCAGCACTTCGGCCAGGGCGAGCCGGCCGCGATAGCCGGTGTGACGGCAGGCCTCGCAGCCTTTGCCCACGCGATAGTGACCCTGTTGGAGTTGAGCCTCGGCGAGTTGGGCGAGGTGGGTGATCTCGGGGTCGGGGTCGGCATCCGTGCCGCAATCCGGGCAGATGCGCCGCACCAGGCGCTGGGCGACCACGCCGTTAAGGGCTTCGACAAAGCTGGCCGGGTCCACGTCCATGTAGGTAAAGCGCTCCAGCACACTGAACGCGCTGTTGGCGTGCACCGACGACAGCACCAGGTGCCCGGTCAACGCCGCTTGCACCGCAATGCCGGCCGTTTCACCGTCGCGTATTTCCCCCACCAGGATGGTGTCCGGGTCGTGGCGCAGGATCGAGCGCAGGCCACGGGCGAAGGTCAGGCCCTTCTTGTCGTTCACCGGGATTTGCAGGACCCCGGGCAGTTCGTATTCCACCGGGTCTTCGATGGTGATGATCTTTTTCTCGCCGGTATTGGTCTCCGACAGGGCGGCATACAGCGTGGTGGATTTGCCGCTGCCGGTGGGGCCGGTCACCAGCAACATGCCGTAGGGTTCGCCGGCCAACACACGGATGCGCGCGATGGTCTCGGCGTTCAAGCCCAGGGTTTCCAGGCTCAGGGACTCGCCGCGCTGGGACTTGTCGAGAATCCGCAGCACCGCATCTTCACCGTGGATGCTGGGCATGATCGACACGCGAAAGTCCACTTCGCGACCCTGGATTTTCATCTTGAAACGCCCGTCCTGGGGCACCCGCCGCTCGCCGATATCCAGCTCCGACAACACCTTGATCCGCGACAGTGCCTGCTCGGCCATGTCCATGCCGCTGGCCTGGCCCATCTGCTGCAACACGCCGTCGATGCGGTACTTGATCACCAGGCCCTGGGGCGTGGTTTCCACATGGACATCGCTGGCGCGGCTTTGCAGGGCATCGAACAGCATGGAGTTGACCAGGCGCACCACCGGGTTGTCGTCGCGGGCGATGCTGCTCAGGGAAATTTCCTGGGCGGCCTGGCCGACGCGGGCATGCTCGTCGTCCTCACCGAAAGGTTGCATCACCCGTTGGCTGGCTTCGGCCAGGCTCAACTGGGCCTTGACCGCGCCGGGCAGGCTCATGGCCAGGGGCAGTTGACGCAAGGTTTTCGAGGATTGCAGCCAGTGCCGGCTGGCCAGGGTGAAAGGGTCTCCCAGTACCAGGCACGGCTGGCCGTGGTTATCCACCGGCAGCACGTTATGGATCAGCGCCTGGGGCAGTGCCAGCAGGTCGAAGCGCCAGTGTTCACTGAGGTTTTCCGGGGCGATGGCAAGCAGGCCCAGGGGCTGGGCGATGGTGCTTAATTGGTCGGGCGCCTTCTCCAGCACCTCCAGCAGGTAATTGGACAAGCTCAGCCCGCGTTGCTCTGCAAGGGCCTGCCATTGCCGTGTCTGTTCGCTCATCGCACTACCCCTGGATGGAGCCTGCCAGTTCGAAAATCGGCATGTACAACATGAATACGATCAGGCCGATCAGCCCGCCCACCACCAGCATCAACAAGGGCTCGAAGACTTTGCTGAACAGCTCGATGGCACGCTCCAGCGCTTCATCGTGGAACTGCGCGATGCGCTCGCACATCGCCGCCAGCTCGCCGCTTTGTTCACCCACGCGTAGCAGGCGTTCGGCGACGGCGGTGGTCAATCGATGGCGGGCGAGGGCAGTGGACAGTGGCTGGCCGGCCTGGATGTCGGTCATGGCCTGACGCAGGTCCGCCTGGCGTTCCACGGGCAGCAGGGCACCGGACAGCTCCACCGCAGTGACCACCGGCATGCCGCCCATCAGCAACATGCCGGCGGTGCGATAAAAGCGCGCGAGGATAAACAGCGTGCGCTGGGCGCCCAGGCTGGGGATTTTCCAGAACAGCTGGGCGATGCGGCGCTTGAACCCGGCGCTGCGCAACAACAGCACCAGCGCGGCAATCGCCAGCACCAGGCCAAGCAGCAACTCCATGCCACGCGTGTCTACCAGTGCGCCCCACCACACCATAAAGCGTGCGGTGGCCGGCAGATCGGCCACGGCGTCGAACACCGAGGCAAAGCGCGGGATCACGAAGAACAGCAGGAACAGCAGGATCAACGCGCCGACGCTGAGTACCACCAAGGGGTACATCAGGGCGCCGCTGACGCGCTTCTTCACGGTTGCCAGGTGGGCTTCAAAATGATGGTAGCGGCGCAGGGCCACGGCCAATTGGCCGCTGTGTTCCGAGGACGCCACCGTGGCAATCAACAGCGGCGGAAAGGTCTGCGGCTTGAGCTGCATTGCCCTGGACAGCGAGTTGCCCTCATACATCGAGGCGAGCAGATCGCTCATGACCTGCCGGTTGATGCCGGCGGGCGCCTTGTCGCGCAGGGTCTCCACGGCTTCCACCAGCACCAGGCCGGCATCGAGCAGGACTACCAACTCCTGGATAAACAGGCCCAGGGCGAACGTACTGCGACGGCTGGGCAATTTGAGAGGGCGGCGGGCTTTCAGCGAGATGACCTGGGCGCCGTCGGCCTGCAGTTGCTGGCGCGCCTGGGCGACGTCAACGGCTTGCAGGCGCAGGGTCTGCACATGGCCGTCACGGATGATGCGCACGTCAACGTCGATCATGGCATTTGCCCCGCCCGTTGTTGGCGCTGTTGCAACAACACCGCGTAGTAACGCCACACCGCCACGGCGTAGCGTGAGCGCCTTGCCTCACGGTCCGGCTGGGCCCCGGCGTTATAGGCGCCCACAGCCTGCCAGCCATAACCCTGCTCGCGGATAAACCCGGCAAGAATCCACGCGCCCACCATGACGCTGGTGCAGGGCTGGGTGATCAAGTGCTGCTCGGTGATGCCGAACCGGGCCAGTGCGGGCAAGTGGCGGCTGTTGATTTGCATCAGGCCGATATCCTGGCTGCCATCGCTGTTGAGGTTGCGTGCGCTGGGGTTGAGGCCGGATTCGACCTTGGCGATGGCGTACAGCAACAGCGGGTCGACGTGGTAGCGGCTGGCTGCCAGTTGCCAGCAGTTGGCCTGTGCGGTACCCGTGAGGCACAGCAATGTGAGGGCCAGCCGCAAAATGGGCATGTCACAGGCCGTACACGATGTCGGCGTAGGTGTTCACACCGCCGGCCTTGCCGTCACGACCCAGGCAGATGATTTCTGCATCGTTGGGCGGTGTGCCGGGGTTCTTGTAGAGATACGGGTTGCCCCAAGGGTCTGGCGGCAGCGTCTTCACATAGGGGCCCTGCCAATGGCTGGCGTTGGCGGGCCGGGTGGTGAGGGCGTCGAGGCCGAGGGTTTCGTCGGGGTAGTTGCCGTTGTCCAGGCGGTACTGGTTCAAGGCATCGGCAAGGGCTTTCATCTGGCCCTGGGCGGTTTGTACCTTGGCCAGTTCCAGGCGGTCGAACATCTTTGGTCCGACGTAGCCGGCGAGCAGGGCGATGATCAGCAGGACGACCAGCAGTTCCAGCAGAGTGAAGCCACGGTGGGGGTTGTGGATAAGTGAGTGCGCGCGCATGGAGATACCCTGTTGGGAGTGCCAAGGTACGGCGGTTATATGTAACTCTCCCGGCCCGTCGTCAAACAGGCACCGCCGGTAGAACTGCGTTAGAACCGTTCCAGTTCAAGTACATGTTCAACTGTAGCGTTACTCGATATAAGGCGCCGTGAGGCGCCCTATAACGTTTGGCACTTACGCTTATCCACTAACTGAATATGCGCTGGAAGGGGTCACTGAACTTCCTCCCAGGCCTGTTCCCATGCGTTGCCCGAGCCAGGAGCATACGCCCATGCGGCGCCTGCGCACCACGCGGTGTAAGGGTGGGGTTTGCATTTATAGTTTTTGCTGTTGTTGGTCACGATGTCGCCGGCTTTATAAGCGGTGCCTTCTTTGTAGGCCGGGTATTCCCCGCCGCCACTGGCGGGCGTAACAGTGAACTTCAACTCCGCTTGGCTGGTTTTCCCGTTTTGCATATCACGCACATTCAAGCGAACCGTGTGTACCGCTGGCTGAGGGACTGTCACGGCTACACCCTTTACGGTGACGTCGTTGAAGGGTGGGGTCGACCCAATAACGGCCCAGCTATAACTCAACGGACCGTTGTAGCCGACCGACTGGCTGGCGCTGAAGGTAAACGGTTTGCTCGATTGCATGGTGGTAGGTCCGGAGATCTTCGCTACAGGTGCAGTAGGATTGGCCGGGCCTGGACCCTCGCCTGCAATGATCGCCATCGCTCGGCTGTATCCCTTGGCGGTGGTGTAGACCGAGTTGGCGCTGAAGTCGGTGGGGTTGAATACGATCGTGTTGTCCTTTTTCTCCCCCACTTTGGCAATGGTTGGATCGATCCTGTCCGCCAATTGCTTGCCCCAGATGTTCGGGTCCAGGTTGTTCGCGGTGATTGGCAGGGTGATGTCCACCACTTCCTTGGCCGCCGGAGAGTTATCGAGGATGCGGAAGTGCACCGAGTCACCGACTTTGAGGGTGTTCATGATCGAATCGATGAATTGGCCAAGATTGACCCACTGCTCCGGAATTCCGCCACCGATGATGTTGATGTCACTGCAGTTATAGAACCCTTCGCCTGCTGGATCGATACGCTGCCACTGCACGAACAGCGTGGCTTTGCCCGTTTGCGCCGAAGGAATCGGCACAGCGACCTTGAAGTACCCCGAAGCGCCGGAAATGGCGGGAGGATCGTTACCCCAGTTGGTTTGTGCGACGCTGAACTGCTGGGAGTGGATGAGTGTCAAGTCATTCCAGGTCAATGGCGACTTGGTCGGGTCAAAGCCCGGTTTTGTGAGAAAGACGTTCACAAAACTGGGAACGTGCGGGGCTGTACCGATGATGCGCACGTCCATCATGCCGTTGGACGGTGTTACGTCAGTGCGGTACCAGTCATCCGAGACAATGTTCAGACCATCCTTCTTACTGTCAGCCGCTGAACAGAGTTGGCCATCGGGCACTTCTCTTTTGACGATTTCCGGATCGTTATAACCAGGGTCCCTGATCAAATGGGCCACTTCATTCCATTGCTGGCCTGGATACTGTCCACTTTTTGCGGCCAAGGCCGCACATCCATTATCGCTCGGGCTTCCTGACCAGAAATCCGGGAGCGTCTTGCAATAGACCTGCCGTGCAATGGGCTTGTCCACCGCACCGTGGGCCATGACCAGCGCCGGTGCCAACAAGACCGCCGCCAACAACCATTTCGCTAAGTGTGTGATGCACCGCTGTAAGTTATTCATGCTTAATCCACCTCAATCCAGATAAACAAGTTCCGAACTGCTGGAACGATCAGTGTGCTTATTCAATTGGCATCATTGGTTGGCTGAACTCCCATGGGAGCGATGCGGGTTGCAGGATTGTTCTGCCCAGGACCAAACAGAAACACCCACCCTTGATAACTGCCTTGTCCTGTAAAACTCTGATTGATGGCTGAAAAATTGCCTTGTTTGAACGGCGTGCCCTGGGCGGTGCTGAACACGCCCATGAACGTTTCGCCTGGGCCCGCGACTACGCCCCATTCGGCGCTGCCAGTCAGCGGATCGGTGTAGGCACGGCGCAGATAGCGCTGGGTGGTGGGTTGGCGACGGTCGAGCACCAGGTCGTCGAGGGACTTGGGGTAGGTGTTGCCGGCGGCGTAGTACAGCCCGATCGCCCGGCGGATTTCATTGCCCCGCGCCAGCAGTTCCAGCTCGTGTTCGCGCTGCAGCACGCTGGACCACAGGGTGCCGACTTCCATCAGCATCACGGCCACCACGGCCACTGTCACCAACATGCCCATGAACACCGAGCCCTGCTGGTTGTGCCTACCAATCCGCATAGGCGCTCCCGTTCGTGTCGGCACCTGTGGCACCGCTGCGTACATCGCCCAGGCCTTGTTCGTCCGAAGGTTGCAGTTGCCAGGTGTCACGCCTGCCGGTCAGCGGGTCCATGGGGATCTCGCGCAGGTAGCGACGGTCCACCAGGGCTTGCAGGGACTCGGGATTGGCGCTGTGGTCCTCGCGGTATTGGTCCAGGGCCTGGCGAATGGAAGACAGGTTGTGGCGCAGCACGGTTTCCTGGGCCTTGGTGTGCTGGCGGAAGTACTGCGGGGTGACCAGGGTCATGAGGGTGGCGATGATCGCCATGACCACCAGCAACTCAATCAGGGTAAAACCCCGATCACCATTGGCTGTATGACGTTCCATTCAAGCTCTCCCGGGTGCTTCGGGATGAAACGTCGAATACATCTTCTCCCTCTTGTGGGTTGTCGGCGCTGCTCTTGTAACTGCGCAATTGCCAGGTTTTGTCAGCCGCCAGCTCGGGACACTCGCAGAATGGGTCCCGGGGAATACGTCGCAGGAAATAGAGTTTGTTGCCTTGCAGATGGGTGTTGTCCGTTACGCCTTCGACCAATACCTGCAGGGAAGGTGGATAACCGCTGTCGGTGATGCTCTTTTCAATGCGGCCATCGTCACTGGCGTCTTTGTAGGCATCGATCGCACGCCGGATTTCCCGCAACGAACGTTGCAGGTCCAGTTCTCGATCACGTTTACCCATCAATGCTGTCAGCGGATAAGCCACTGTCGCAAGCGTGGCCAGCAGGGCCAGCGTCAGTAGTAATTCAATCAGCGTAAAACCTTTGGCGCAGTGATGGCTGGGCTTGCCCTGCCACATCACCGTTCTTCCTCCCGATCAGGCTGCCAAGGACTTCCGCGTTAACCCAGGCCATGGAATTGACTGCAAGGGTGAGTGTAGATGCTGGGTGTTTTTTGTACAGGTTGTGCGGTTACCCACAAACGCTGTGAGCCTGGCTGTGGATAAGGTGTTGGTGGTTATCCACACGCCCCGTAAATCAAGGCCTGCAAGCTCCTGTACGAAAAACGACCAAGCTAAGTTACGGTTTTCTGGTGCTTTTTTGTGTGGATAAGAAGGAAGCAGCGGTTTGAGTTGCCCCCAAAGTCTGTTGGCGCTTCTGTGGATAAGATGTTTGCTATCCGCTACAGGCCTTATGAATAGAGGCTTTCCGTCGTCTGGTTGTTTATTGATCAAATTGCCGCTAAACCCCAGGAATATAGCTGAAACCCTTGGTATATGAAGGTTTGACGCGGTTTTCCACAGCGCTGCCGAAGTTGCCCCCAAAGTCTGTTGGCGGTTCTGTGGATAAGGTGTTTGCGTACCGCTACAGGTCACGTTCTACGTAGCTTGTAGGGTTTTGATCAATAAATGATCAGTGTGCCGTTGGAACCGTAAACTTGAATAAGTCACGGATTTTCTTCAATTAATTTTGGTTGGATAGCGCAGTTGCCCACAATTGCTGTGGGTGGCTTTGTGGATAAGTTGTTGGGTAAAGGCTGGAGGGCAGGCTGCCAGTGGTCTGCGAGAGAGTTGATCAAATATTAAGCAGTGTGAGGTTCAAATGTGGGAGGGGGCCCTAATGCCGGTCGCGTACATCGCTTCTTGTAGGAGCGAGCTTGCTCGCGAAAAACGTCAACGATAACGCGTGCTTCCTGAATGAACGCGGCGCTTGTGAGTTTTTCGCGAGCAAGCTCGCTCCTACAAAAAGCCTTAAGCCCCCTCCCACAGTTTTGAGTTGTGGGTATCGGTTATTCGTGTGCAGCCACACCCTTGAGGTAAGGCGCCGGGGCTGCGCCGAGGTTGTTCAACATGCGCTCGCTGTACCAGTCCACGAAGTTCACCACGCCGAACTCATAGGTCTTGGAGTACGGGCCAGGCTGGTAGGCGGTGGAGTTGATCCCGCGCTGGTTCTCTTCGGCCAGGCGACGGTCCTGGTCGTTGGTGGCGTCCCACACCTGGCGCATGCGCTCCACGTCGTAGTCCACGCCTTCAACGGCGTCCTTGTGCACGATCCACTTGGTGGTGACCATGGTTTCCTGGGCACTGATCGGCCACACGGTGAACACGATGATGTGGTCGCCCATGCAGTGGTTCCACGAGTGCGGCAGGTGCAGGATGCGCATCGAGCCCAGGTCGGGGTTCTTGATGCGGCCCATCAGCTTGGCGCAGCCCTGCTTGCCGTCCAGGGTCATCGACACGGTGCCCTTGAGCAGCGGCATGCGCACGATGCGGTTACGCAGGCCGAAGCTGGCGTGGGCGTAAGGGATCTTCTCGGCGTCCCAGGCGGCTGCAGAGGCGGCTACGTGGTCCTTGAACGCCTGGTCGGCGCGTGGGTCGGTGACGTCGTCCCATTCCAGCAGGGTTTTCAACAGTTCGGGGTGCGACGCGTTGCAGTGGTAGCACTCGCGGTTGTTTTCCAGCACCAGTTTCCAGTTGGCCTTCTCGAACAAGGTGGTCTGGATCGCCACCTTGGTGTTTTCCATGTCGTACGGTTCCATGTAATGGTTCAGCGTCGACAGGAAGTCATCGATGGCCGGCGGGTTTTCGGCCAGGCTGATGAAGATGTAGCCACCGGCGGTCTTCACGTTCACAGGCTTGAGGCCGTACTGCTTCATGTCGAAGTCGGCACCCATCTCGGTGCCCGCGAACAGCAGGCGCCCGTCCAGCTCGTAGGTCCACTGGTGGTAGTGGCACACGAGCTTGGCGACTTTGCCTTTGTCGCTGGTGCACAGGCGCGAACCCCGGTGGCGGCAGACGTTGTGGAACGCATGCACCACGCCTTCGGCGCCACGGATCACGATGATCGGGTTCTTGCCGATTTGCAGGGTCAGGTAGTTGCCCTTGGCGGGAATTTCGCAGGTCATGCCGGCGATCAACCACTCTTTCTGGAAGATCTCCTGCATATCGATATCAAACAGCCGCTCATCAGAGTAGAACGGCTGCGGCAGCGAAAACGTGCGCTCGCGCTCTTGCAGCATTTGCGCGGTGGCCTTGCGTGCGGGTTCCAGCGGATCGCCCAAGCTTAAGGTTGCGGTGACGTCCATCGTGTGTGTCCTCAAGGCCATTCTGTGTGGCCGACGAATAGTGGCTGATCAGGTTTGCAGCAAGGCGTAAAGAAAACGTCGTTGTTGGGAGCGAGTGTGGGGCTGCTGATGCGCCGAACCTTATCCATGAGCGACATGGCCCACTCTGTTCCCGACGCGCAACCCCCGTGGCATGGGGGCTGGTCGCGATAAGTATGTGAATGTCGCAGATAGGTAAATGGGCGGTTCCCGCGTTACGCAGAATCGCCACCATAAGGCCGACGTCGGCGGTGGAGAACAACATGTCCAATAATTTCCTGAATCCGGTAACCACCCAGACCTGGGCCAATGGTCGGCACATCGTCCGTTGCGTCAAAGTCATCCAGGAAACCTGGGATGTGCGCACCTTCTGCTTTATGGCCGACCAGCCGATCCTGTTCTTTTTCAAGCCGGGGCAGTTCGTCACCCTGGAGCTGGAGATCGAGGGTCAGCCGATCATGCGCTCGTACACCATTTCCAGTTCGCCGTCGGTGCCCTACAGCTTCTCGGTGACCATCAAGCGTGTGCCGGGCGGCAAGGTGTCCAACTGGCTGCACGACACCCTGCATGAAGGCCAGGAATTGGCGGTGCACGGGCCGGTCGGGTTGTTCAATGCCATCGACTTCCCCAGCCCGAAAGTGCTGTACCTCAGTGGCGGCGTGGGGATCACGCCGGTGATGTCCATGGCGCGCTGGTTCTACGACACCAACGCCAACGTCGACATGACGTTTATCCACAGTGCCCGCTCGCCCAAGGACATCATCTACCACCGCGAGCTGGAGCATATGGCGTCGCGGATCGACAACTTCAGCCTGCACCTGATCTGCGAAAAGCATGGCCTGGGCGAGCCGTGGGCTGGGTATCGCGGTTACTTGAACCACAAGATGCTCGAACTGATGGTGCCCGACTTCCTTGAGCGCGAAGTGTTCTGCTGCGGCCCGACGCCCTACATGAATGCGGTGAAACGCCTGTTGGAAGTCGCCGGTTTCGACATGGCGCGCTACCACGAGGAATCCTTCGGCGCTACGCCGCCGGAAGCCCGCGCCGACGCGGTGGAGCAGGCCGAGCAAGCGGCGGATGCCCCGGAAATCGACCTGGCGGATCTGCATCAGGTGGAGTTCATCGCCTCGGGCAAGAGCATTCGCGTCGCCCCTGGCGAGACCGTCCACGCAGCGGCGGCCAAGCTTGGTCTGTTGATTCCAAAGGCCTGCGGCATGGGGATTTGCGGGACGTGCAAGGTGATGAAGCTGGGCGGTGAGGTGGAGATGGACCACAACGGCGGGATTACCGAGGAAGACGAAGCCGAAGGCTACATCCTGTCGTGCTGCAGCGTACCGAAGGGCGATGTGCGCATCGAGTTCTGATTGCTCGAGCAGGCACAACACAATCCAAATGTGGGAGGGGGCTTGCTCCCTCCCACATTTGTTTTATGCACATCAGTGAGTCATTGTCAGGCGCCCATGACTTCGCGGATGTCTGCGGCCAATTCTCTTACTCGCTCTTCGTCGGTATCCCACGCGCACATGAACCGCGCACCGCCTTTGCCGATGAAGGTATAGAAGCGCCAGCCCTTGGCCGTCAGCGCGGCAATCGCCGGTTCCGACAGTTGCAGGAACACACCGTTGGCCTGCACCGGGAACATCAACTCCACACCGGGAATATCCGCCACCAGGCTACTGAGCAATTGCGCGCAGTGGTTGGCGTGGCGCGCATGTTTGAGCCAGGCGTCGTTTTCCAGCAGTCCCACCCAAGGGGCGGACAGGAAGCGCATTTTCGAGGCCAGCTGGCCGGCCTGTTTGCAGCGGTAGTCGAAGTCTTCCGCCAGTTTGTGGTTGAAGAACAGGATGGCTTCACCCACGGCCATGCCGTTCTTGGTGCCGCCAAAGCACAACACGTCCACTCCGGCTTTCCAGGTCAGGTCGGCGGGTGAGCAGCCGAGGAAAGCACAGGCGTTGGAAAAGCGTGCGCCGTCCATGTGCAGGTTCAGCCCCAGTTCCTTGCAGGTAGCACTGATGGCGCGGATTTCTTCCGGGGTGTAGACGCTGCCGACTTCGGTGGCCTGGGTCAGGGTCACTACGCGGGGTTTGGGGTAGTGGATGTCCTGGCGCTTGAGGGCGATCTCGCGGATCGATTCCGGGGTCAGCTTGCCGTTTTCGGTGCGGGCTGTGAGCAGCTTGGAGCCGTTTGAGAAAAACTCCGGCGCGCCGCATTCGTCGGTTTCGACGTGGGCGGTTTCCGAGCAAATCACGCTATGGTAGCTCTGGCACAAGGAGGACAGCGCCAGGGAGTTGGCGGCCGTACCGTTGAAGGCGAAGAACACTTCGCAGTCGGTTTCGAACAGGTTGCGGAAACCGTCGGCGGCGCGGTGGGTCCATTCATCATCACCGTAGGCACGTTGATGACCCTGGTTGGCTTGTTCCATGGCGGCCCAGGCTTCGGGGCAAATGCCCGAATAGTTGTCACTGGCGAATTGTTGGCTCTTGTCGGTCATGGCCCATTCCTGTGGTCGATGTTGGTGCGCACTGTAACCAAGATGGTTGGCGCTGCGCACGCACTGTAAATGCAAAGTCACTGGGGAATTATGCACGGTTCTGAAACGATGCCTGTCGGACGCGTCCGTGATAGCGCTTTGGATTTGCTCAAGTGGCTGGCGCTGCTGAGCATGGTGCTGGACCACCTGCGTTATGTCGGTCTGAGCCTCGATGGCCTGTATGTGCCGGGGCGCCTGGCGTTTCCGTGGTTTTGCCTGGCGATTGCGGCGAACCTGCACCGGGCCCGAAATGCGCCGGTGACCGGCCAGTGGCGCTACCTGGGCTGGCTGCTGCTGTTCAGCGTGATCAGCGAAGTGCCGTATCGGCTGTTTATCGAGGACGCCGATACGTTGAACGTGCTGCCCACCTTGGCGTTGGGGCTGCTGGTTGCCCGAGGATGGCAGCAGAAGGCGTTTTTTGATCGAGGATTGGCGTTGATCGCCGTCACGATAGCGGCGGTATTTTCGTCGCACTTAATGTTCGGTTTCTTTGGTGTGTTGCTGCCACTGGCGATGTTGCTGGTGTTTCGTCGGCCTTGGTACTTCAGTGTGTTGCCAGGATGGGTCTGCGTGGCCGCCAACCAATGGCAGATCCTGCTCAATAGCGCCACGCCAGTGGCGCTCCTGGGATTGGTCGCGTGTCTGATCGCGCCGTTGGCGGGCTTGGTCTTATTGCGACATGCCAAAAATGTCTCGCCACCGCCTATGCGCCGCTGGGCGTATGCCTTATATCCAGTGCATTTCCTCCTGCTGCTACTGGTCCGTCAGATCATCGCCTGACCCCTGTGGGAGGGGGCTTGCTCCCGATGCTGAGTGTCAGCCACTGCATAGGCAAGCTGACCCACCGCTATCGGGAGCAAGCCCCCTCCCACACAAGCCCTATTCCACATTTATTTCGTGGCGCTCCTCTAATGTCGTAAACGCACCTTTGCGTGGCGTGCGCAGGCATTTGGCCTGTCTGCGCCAGCCCTACCATCGCATCAAAGGGCCCTGCACGGGCCTCAACAATACGAAAGGCTGGGAGAGACGCGATGTTCAGCAAACAAGACCAGATCCAGGGATATGACGACGCACTGCTGGCGGCCATGAACGCCGAGGAGCAGCGTCAGGAAGATCATATCGAGCTGATCGCGTCGGAGAACTACACCAGCAAGCGTGTGATGCAGGCCCAGGGCAGCGGCCTCACCAACAAATACGCCGAAGGCTACCCGGGCAAGCGCTACTACGGTGGCTGCGAGCACGTGGACAAGGTCGAAGCCCTGGCCATCGAACGCGCCAAGCAGCTGTTCGGCGCCGATTACGCCAACGTACAGCCACACTCCGGTTCGTCCGCCAACAGCGCTGTGTACCTGGCGCTGATCAATGCGGGCGACACCATCCTGGGCATGAGCCTGGCCCACGGCGGTCACTTGACCCACGGTGCCAAGGTGTCGTCCTCGGGCAAGCTGTACAACGCGGTGCAGTACGGCATCAACACCGACACCGGCCTGATCGACTACGACGAAGTCGAGCGCCTGGCGGTGGAGCACAAGCCGAAAATGGTCGTGGCCGGTTTCTCCGCCTACTCCAAGACCCTGGATTTCCCACGCTTCCGCGCTATCGCTGACAAAGTAGGCGCGCTGCTGTTCGTCGACATGGCCCACGTCGCCGGCCTGGTCGCCGCCGGCCTGTACCCGAACCCGCTGCCGTACGCCGATGTGGTCACCACCACCACCCACAAGACCCTGCGCGGTCCCCGTGGCGGTCTGATTCTGGCCAAGGCCAACGAAGAGATTGAAAAGAAACTCAACGCCGCCGTCTTCCCTGGCGCCCAGGGCGGCCCGCTGATGCACGTCATCGCCGGCAAAGCGGTGTGCTTCAAGGAAGCGCTGGAGCCCGGTTTCAAGGCCTACCAGCAGCAAGTGATCGATAACGCCCAGGCCATGGCCAGCGTGTTTATCAAACGCGGCTACGATGTAGTGTCCGGCGGCACCGATAACCACCTGTTCCTGGTCAGCCTGATCCGTCAGGGCCTCACCGGCAAAGAGGCGGATGCCGCCCTCGGTCGCGCCCACATCACCGTCAACAAGAACGCCGTGCCGAATGACCCGCAGTCGCCGTTCGTGACCTCGGGCCTGCGCATCGGCACCCCGGCGGTGACCACGCGCGGTTTCAAGGTGCCGCAGTGCATCGAGCTGGCTGGCTGGATCTGCGACATCCTCGACAACCTCGGCGACGCCGACGTCGAGGCCAACGTGGCCAAGCACGTGTCTGCCCTGTGCGCTGATTTCCCGGTTTATCGCTGAGCGCGGTTTTGGAGTAATGACTATGCAACGCTACTCGGGCTTCGGCCTCTTCAAGCACTCCCTCAGCCACCACGAAAACTGGCAGAAGATGTGGCGCACGCCGACCCCGAAAAAGGTCTACGACGTGGTCATCGTCGGCGGCGGCGGGCATGGTCTGGCGACGGCTTACTACCTGGCGAAAGAGCACGGCATCACCAACGTGGCCGTGGTCGAGAAAGGCTGGTTGGGCGGCGGTAACACAGCGCGCAACACCACCATCGTGCGTTCCAACTACCTGTGGGACGAGTCGGCGCACCTGTACGAACACGCGATGAAATTGTGGGAAGGCCTGTCCCAGGACCTGAACTACAACGTGATGTTCTCCCAACGTGGCGTCTACAACCTGTGCCACACCCTGCAGGACATCCGTGATTCCGAGCGTCGCGTCAGCGCCAACCGCCTGAATGGCGTGGATGGCGAGCTGCTGAATGCCAAGCAAGTGGCCGACGAGATTCCGTATCTGGATTGCTCGAAAAACACCCGTTACCCGGTACTCGGTGCCACCGTGCAACGTCGCGGCGGCGTGGCTCGTCACGATGCCGTGGCCTGGGGCTTTGCCCGCGCCGCCGACGCACTCGGCGTGGACCTGATCCAGCAGACCGAAGTGATCGGCTTCCGCAAGGAAAACGGCGTGTGCATCGGTGTGGAAACCAACAAGGGCTTTATCGGCGCCAAGCGCGTCGGCGTGGTGACCGCCGGTAACTCCGGGCACATGGCCTCGCTGGCGGGCTTCCGCCTGCCGATCGAATCCCACCCGCTGCAAGCGTTGGTGTCGGAGCCGATCAAACCAATTATCGACAGCGTGATCATGTCCAACGCCGTGCACGGCTACATCAGCCAGTCCGACAAGGGCGACCTGGTGATCGGCGCCGGTATCGACGGCTACAACGGCTACGGCCAGCGCGGCTCGTACCCGGTGATCGAACACACCATCCAGGCCATCGTCGAGATGTTCCCGGTGCTGTCGCGGGTGCGCATGAACCGTCAGTGGGGCGGCATCGTCGACACCACGCCGGATGCGTGCCCGATCATCTCCAAGACCCCGGTACCGAACATGTTCTTCAACTGCGGTTGGGGCACCGGTGGCTTCAAGGCCACGCCGGGCTCAGGCAACGTATTTGCCGCCAGCCTCGCGAAGGGTGAAATGCACCCATTGGCGGCGCCTTTCTCCATCGACCGTTTCCACAACGGTGCGTTGATCGACGAACACGGCGCTGCGGCCGTCGCCCACTAACAGGAGAAATTCCCTATGTTGCATATCTTCTGTCCTCACTGTGGCGAACTGCGCTCCGAAGAGGAATTCCACGCGTCCGGCCAAGCGCACATCCCGCGCCCGCTGGACCCGAATGCCTGCACCGACGAGCAGTGGGGCGACTACATGTTCTTCCGCGATAACCCCCGTGGCCTGCACCACGAACTGTGGATTCACGCCGCCGGTTGCCGCCAGTACTTCAACGCGACCCGCGACACCGTGACCTACGAAATTCTTGAAACCTACAAGATCGGTGAGAAGCCTCAGTTCACCGCCAAGGCCTCTGGAGAGAAGGTATGAGCCAGATCAATCGCCTGTCCAACGGTGGCCGGATCGACCGTAACAAAGTCCTGACCTTCAGTTTCAATGGCCAGAGCTACAAAGGCTTCGAGGGCGACACCCTGGCCGCTGCTTTGCTGGCCAACGGCGTCGATATCATCGGCCGCAGCTTCAAGTACTCGCGCCCGCGGGGCATCTTTGCCGCCGGTGCCGAAGAGCCGAACGCCGTGCTGCAGATCGGCGCTACCGAAGCCACGCAAATCCCTAACGTGCGCGCCACGCAACAGGCGCTGTACCAGGGCCTGGTCGCCACCAGCACCAACGGCTGGCCGAGCGTCAACAACGACATGATGGGCATCCTCGGCAAGGTCGGCGGCAAGCTGATGCCGCCGGGCTTCTACTACAAAACCTTCATGTACCCGCAATCGTTCTGGATGACCTACGAGAAGTACATCCGCAAGGCCGCCGGCCTGGGGCGCTCGCCGACCGAGAACGATCCGGACACCTACGACAACTTCAACCGTCATTGCGACGTGCTGGTGGTCGGCGCCGGCCCTGCCGGCCTCGCCGCTGCACTGGCTGCAGCACGCAGTGGTGCGCGGGTGATCATTGCCGATGAGCAGGAAGAGTTCGGTGGTTCGCTGCTCGACTCCCGCGAAAGCCTCGACGGCAAGCCGGCCACCGAGTGGGTCGCCAGTGTCATCGCCGAACTGAAAGCCCTGCCGGACGTGGTGCTGCTGCCCCGCGCCACCGTCAACGGCTACCACGACCATAACTTCCTGACCATCCACGAGCGCCTTACCGACCACCTCGGTGACCGTGCGCCGATTGGCGTGGTGCGCCAGCGTATCCACCGTGTACGTGCCAAGCGCGTGGTGCTGGCCACCGGTGCGTGCGAGCGTCCGCTGGTGTACGGCAACAACGACGTGCCGGGCAACATGCTGGCCGGTGCGGTGTCCACCTACGTGCGCCGCTACGGCGTGGCACCGGGCAAGAAACTGGTGCTGTCGACCAACAACGACCACGCCTACCGCGTTGCATTGGACTGGCTGGATGCGGGCCTGCAAGTGGTGGCAGTGGCCGATGTGCGCCACAACCCACGCGGTGCACTGGTTGAAGAAGCCCGCGCCAAAGGTATTCGGATCCTCACCGGCAGCGCCGTGATCGAGGCCCGTGGCACCAAGCGCGTGACCGCTGCGCGTATCGCCGCGATCGACGTCAAGGCGCACAAAGTCACCAGCCCCGGCGAATGGCTGGACTGCGACCTGGTGGCCAGCTCCGGCGGCTACAGCCCGGTGGTCCACCTGGCCTCGCACCTGGGCGGCAAGCCGACCTGGCGCGAAGACATCCTCGGCTTTGTACCGGGCGAAGCCCCGCAGAAACGTGTGTGCGTCGGTGGCATCAACGGCGTCTACGGCCTTGGCGATTCCCTGGCCGATGGTTTTGAAGGCGGCGTGCGCGCCGCCAGCGACGCCGGTTTTGCCCCGGTGGAAGGTACGCTGCCAAAAGCCTTGAGCCGTCTGGAAGAGCCGACCCTGGCGCTGTTCCAGGTGCCTCACGAGAAAGCGACCGCACGGGCGCCGAAGCAATTTGTCGACCTGCAAAACGACGTCACCGCCGCTGCCATCGAACTGGCCACCCGCGAAGGTTTCGAGTCGGTGGAACACGTCAAGCGCTACACCGCGCTGGGCTTCGGCACCGACCAGGGCAAGCTCGGTAACGTCAACGGCCTGGCGATTGCCGCGCGCTCGCTGAACGTGACCATCCCGCAGATGGGCACCACCATGTTCCGCCCCAACTACACGCCGGTGACCTTCGGCGCGGTGGCGGGCCGGCACTGTGGGCACATCTTCGAGCCGGTGCGCTACACCGCCCTGCAAGCCTGGCACGTGCAAAACGGCGCCGAGTTCGAAGACGTCGGCCAATGGAAACGCCCATGGTACTTCCCACGCAACGGTGAAGACCTGCACGCTGCGGTAAAACGCGAATGCCTGGCCGTGCGCGACAGCGTCGGCCTGCTGGATGCGTCCACCCTCGGCAAGATCGATATCCAGGGCCCGGATGCCCGTGAGTTCCTCAACCGCATCTACACCAACGCCTGGACCAAGCTCGACGTGGGCAAGGCGCGCTACGGCCTGATGTGCAAGGAAGACGGCATGGTCTTCGACGACGGCGTTACCGCCTGCCTCGCCGACAACCACTTCCTGATGACCACCACCACCGGCGGCGCCGCCCGTGTGCTGCAGTGGCTGGAAATCTACCAACAGACCGAATGGCCGGACCTCAAGGTGTACTTCACCTCGGTCACCGACCATTGGGCGACCATGACCCTGTCCGGCCCCAACAGCCGCAAGCTGCTGGCGGAAGTCACCGACATCGACCTGGACAAGGACGGCTTCCCGTTCATGACCTGGAAAGAAGGCCTGGTGGGTGGCGTACCGGCGCGGGTGTTCCGTATCTCGTTTACCGGTGAGCTGTCGTACGAAGTCAACGTGCAGGCCGACTACGCCATGGGCGTGCTGGAACAGATCGTCGCGGCCGGCAAGAAGTACAACCTGACCCCGTACGGCACCGAAACCATGCACGTACTGCGGGCCGAGAAGGGCTTCATCATCGTCGGCCAGGACACTGACGGCTCGATGACCCCGGACGACCTGAACATGGGCTGGTGTGTCGGTCGCACCAAGCCGTTCTCGTGGATCGGCTGGCGCGGCATGAACCGGGAAGACTGTGTGCGTGAAGAGCGCAAGCAACTGGTGGGCTTGAAGCCGATCGACCCGAACGTGTGGCTGCCGGAAGGCGCGCAACTGGTGTTCGATCCGAAGCAGACGATCCCGATGAAGATGGTCGGTCACGTCACCTCCAGCTACGCGCACAACTCCCTGGGTTATTCGTTTGCCATGGGCGTGGTCAAGGGTGGCTTGAAGCGCATCGGTGAGCGGGTGTTCTCGCCCCAGGCGGATGGCAGCGTGATCGAGGCGGAGATTGTGTCTTCGGTGTTCTTTGATCCTAAGGGTGATCGGCAGAACATCTGATAGACCGCGGCGCGGCCATCGGGAGCAAGTCGAATCGTCGCACCGCCCCTCCCACATTTTGATGTGTGAATACTTTCAAATGTGGGAGGGGGCTTGCTCCCGATGAGGCCATCAGCCTCACAACAGAATTCAGGAAAGGTGCTCCATGACAGCAGCCAATGTTTACCAGCAACGCCCCACCTCCGGTGCCAAGGCCGAGTCGTCGCTGCACCATGCCGACCTCGCCAGCCTGGTCGGCAAGGGCCGCAAGAACGCCGGCGTGACCGTGCGCGAAAAGAAATTGCTTGGTCATCTCACGATCCGTGGCGACGGCCATGACGCGGCCTTCGCCGCCGGTGTGCACAAGGCCCTGGGCATCGAACTGCCTGGCGCCCTGCAGGTCATCGTCAAAGGTGAAACCAGCCTGCAATGGCTCGGCCCGGATGAGTGGTTGCTGATCGTGCCAGGCGGTGAGGAATTCGCCGCCGAACAAAACCTGCGCGCCGCCCTGGGTGACCTGCATATCCAAGTCGTCAACGTCAGCGGCGGCCAGCAGATCCTCGAACTCAGCGGCCCGAACGTGCGCGATGTGCTGATGAAGTCCACCAGCTATGACGTGCACCCCAACAACTTCCCGGTGGGCAAGGCGGTGGGCACGGTGTTCGCCAAGTCGCAGCTGGTGATTCGCCATACCGCTGAAGACACCTGGGAGCTGGTGATTCGTCGCAGCTTCTCGGATTACTGGTGGTTGTGGTTGCAGGACGCCTCGGCCGAATTTGGCCTGAGCGTTCAAGCCTGATATGACCCTGTAGGAGCGAGCTTGCTCGCGAAAAACGTCAACGATAACGCGCGCATCCTGAATGAACGCGGCGCCCTTGGATTTTTCGCGAGCAAGCTCGCTCCTACAGTAAGCAGCATCGCTGTATGAGGAGTTAACTGTAATGAGCCGCGCACCCGATACATGGATTTTGACCGCCGACTGCCCCAGCGTGCTCGGCACGGTGGACGCGGTTACCCGCTACCTGTTCGAGCAGGGCTGTTACGTCACCGAGCACCATTCGTTCGATGACCGCCTCTCGGGCCGGTTTTTTATTCGCGTGGAATTCCGTCAGCCGGATGGCTTCGATGAGCAGGCGTTCCGCGATGGCCTGGCCTCGCGGGGTGAAGCCTTTGGCATGATCTTCGAGCTGACGGCGCCGAACTACCGGCCAAAAGTGGTGATCATGGTCTCCAAGGCCGATCACTGCCTCAACGACCTGCTGTACCGCCAGCGTATCGGGCAACTGTCGATGGACGTGGTCGCGGTGGTGTCCAACCATCCCGATCTCAAACCTTTGGCCGACTGGCATCAAATTCCCTACTACCATTTCCCCCTCGACCCTAACGACAAACCGTCCCAGGAGCGTCAGGTGTGGCAAGTGGTGGAAGACACCGGCGCCGAACTGGTGATCCTTGCGCGTTACATGCAAGTGCTGTCGCCGGAGCTGTGCCGCAAGCTGGACGGCAAGGCCATCAATATCCACCACTCGTTGCTGCCGGGGTTCAAGGGCGCCAAGCCGTATCACCAGGCGTACAACAAGGGGGTGAAACTGGTCGGTGCCACGGCGCATTACATCAACAACGACCTGGACGAAGGCCCGATCATCGCCCAAGGTGTGGAGGTGGTGGATCACAGTCACTATCCTGAGGATTTGATTGCGAAGGGGCGGGACATCGAAGGGTTGACCTTGGCCCGGGCCGTTGGGTATCACATTGAGCGACGGGTGTTTTTGAACGCCAATAGGACTGTGGTGCTCTGACTGCCGCCATCGGGAGCAAGTCGAATCGTCGCACCGCCCCTCCCACATTTTGACTGTGTGAACCCAATCAAGTGTGGGAGGGGCTTGCCCCCGATGAGGCCCTGACAAACAACACAAGCAACAGCATCTGTACCCGAGCACTCAACGCGCTGCCCACCCAAGAGGGCAACGCAGTTCCATAAAAACAACAGCGAGGTGAAAGCATGTCTGGTAATCGTGGTGTCGTGTATCTCGGCAACGGCAAGGTCGAAGTACAGAAAATCGACTATCCTAAAATGCAGGATCCCCGTGGCAGGAAGATTGAGCACGGCGTCATCCTGCGCGTGGTCTCCACCAACATCTGCGGCTCCGACCAACACATGGTGCGCGGCCGCACTACTGCCCAGACCGGACTGGTGCTCGGTCACGAGATCACCGGTGAAGTGATCGAGAAGGGCAGCGACGTCGAAAACCTGAAGATCGGCGACCTGGTTTCCGTACCCTTCAACGTCGCCTGCGGGCGCTGCCGCTCGTGCAAAGAGCAACACACCGGCGTGTGCCTGACCGTCAACCCTGCGCGTGCCGGTGGTGCCTACGGCTACGTCGACATGGGCGACTGGACCGGCGGCCAGGCCGAGTACGTGCTGGTGCCGTACGCCGACTTCAACCTGCTGAAACTGCCGGACCGTGACAAGGCCATGGAGAAAATCCGTGACCTGACCTGCCTCTCCGACATTCTCCCGACCGGCTACCACGGCGCCGTCACTGCCGGCGTTGGCCCTGGCAGCACCGTCTACATCGCCGGTGCAGGTCCTGTCGGCCTGGCGGCGGCGGCGTCTGCACGCCTGCTCGGCGCTGCGGTGGTGATCATCGGCGACGTCAACCCGATCCGCCTGGCCCACGCCAAGGCCCAGGGTTTTGAAATTGCCGACCTGTCCACCGACACCCCCCTGCACGAACAAATCGCCGCGCTGCTCGGCGAGCCCGAAGTGGACAGCGCCGTCGACTGCGTAGGCTTTGAAGCCCGCGGCCACGGCCACGACGGCGTCAAGGCCGAAGCCCCGGCCACAGTGCTCAACTCACTGATGGGCGTGGTGCGCGTGGCGGGCAAGATCGGTATCCCTGGCTTGTACGTCACCGAAGATCCAGGTGCTGTGGATGCCGCCGCGAAAATGGGCAGCCTGAGCATCCGCTTCGGCCTGGGCTGGGCAAAATCCCACAGCTTCCACACTGGGCAAACGCCGGTGATGAAGTACAACCGCCAACTGATGCAGGCGATCATGTGGGACCGTATCAACATTGCTGAAATCGTGGGCGTGCAGGTGATCAGCCTGGATGACGCGCCACGTGGGTATGGCGAGTTCGATGCGGGCGTGCCGAAGAAGTTTGTGATTGATCCGCATAAGTTGTTTAGTGCGGCGTAAATCTCAGGCATACGAAAACCCAAATGTGGGAGGGGGCTTGCTCCCGATAGCGTTCAGTCAGTTACCTATTTGCTGGCTGACTCAACGCCATCGGGAGCAAGCCCCCTCCCACAGTGGGTTGTGGTGTTTGGAACATCAGCGGTTGGCCAAAGCCCCCTGATAGACGGTCGGTCCCGTCGGTTGCTTGCTCACTGAGCCGCCTTTGCTCTCCGCACTCACCATCAATTCCACCGGTTTGCTGATCGAAGCCTGCTGCCTCGGGTTCAAGCCGATGATGCCCTCGCCATCCTTTGGTATCAGTCCAAGTGACACGGGCTTGCCGCCGTCGGGTATCGCCCACAGTTCCAGGCTCTGGTCCGGCGCGGGTGCGGTGATGGCGATGGGTTGCACTTCCAGGTAATCCTTGTGCGCCATGATCTGCGCCGCCGGCTGTTGGGTGGTGGTGATCAGGGTGGCGGCGGACTTGACGTTGTCCTGGGTGTAAAACGCGCCGCCGAGGCCGGCGACTATGGCCACGCACACACCGATAAACAGACGGGGGCGGCTCCAGAAGGGGGGCTTGGGCTCAATCACTTGGGGACGGGTCGCGCTCATAGGGCTGTTTCCTGGCAAGTTTTTGACGTTGTTTCATGGACTCTGACCTGGCCATTGGGTTCCTGGGCCGCCCGGAACAATGCGCCGGATACCCAGTCAAACGCCTGCTTTCACCCCCTACACCCAGAGGTTGTCTCGATGAAGATTTCACGCGGTTTCGCCTTTTCCTGCCTGATGAGCCTGGCCGCCACCCCGGTGTTTGCCGCAGGGTTCAGCCTTGGCGACGCGGCCAATGCCATTTCCGGCATGCAAGGGGGCAACAACAAGGCCGCAGCTGCTGCACCGTCGTCCGAGACGGCCGGCCTGCTCAGCGCCCTGACCTCGCAACTGAACATCACTCCCGAGCAGGCCGTCGGCGGTACCGGCGCGATGCTGGGCCTGGCCAAGAACAAACTCAGCGGCAACGACTATTCGCAGCTGGGCAACAGCGTGCCGGGCCTCGACCAACTGTCGGGTAACAATGCATTGGGCAGCCTCGGGGCCTTGAGCGGGATGCTCGGCCAGGCCGGCGGCAGCAAGACCAGCGGCCTGGACGGCCTGCTGGGTAACGTGAAGAACACCAGCGACCTGAACACCGCGTTCAGCGCACTGGGCATGGACAGCGGGATGGTCAGCCAGTTTGCTCCGGTGATCCTGCAATACCTGGGCGGGCAGGGCGCCAACAGCTCGCTGCTGGGTAAACTGGCCCAGGCCTGGGGCACCGGTAGCTAAATACGCTCCGCGCGCAGTTGTTCGATGCGCGCATCCTTCTGCGTCCAGAGCTGGTTGACCCAGTTCTGGACGGTCTGGCGAAACGCCGGATCATTCTCGTAATCCCCCTGCCACAACGCCGGGTCCAGCTCACGGGTCTGGATGTCGATGATCACCTTGGGCACCGCGCCGCTGATCAAATCCCAGAACCCCGGAATCTTTTGCTGCGGATAGACCACGGTCACGTCGAGCACGGCGTCCAGCTGTTCGCCCATTGCCGCCAGCACAAACGCCACGCCGCCCGCCTTGGGCTTGAGCAAGTGAGTGAATGGCGAAGCCTGCTGCTTGCGCTTGGCCTCGCTGAACCGCGTGCCTTCGAGGTAATTGACCACGGTCACCGGCTGGCGCTTGAACAGCTCGCACGCCTCCTTGGTGATCTTTAAATCCTGCCCTGCCAGCTCCGGGTGTTTGGCCAGGAACACCTTGGTGTAGCGTTTCATGAATGGGTAATCCAGTGCCCACCAGGCCAGGCCCAGGAAGGGCACCCAGATCAGTTCTTTTTTCAGGAAGAATTTGAAGAACGGTGTGCGGCGGTTGAGAGCCTGGATCAGCGCCGGGATGTCCACCCAGGATTGGTGGTTGCTGATCACCAGGTAGCTGGTGTCGCCGCGCAGCTCGTCGCCGCCGCGAATGTCCCATTGGGTGGGGATGCACAAGGCGAAAATAAGCTTGTCGATCTCGGCCCAGGTCTCGGCAATCCACATCACCGCCCATGAGGCGTAGTCCCGATAGCGCCCGGGCGCCACCAGTTTGAGCAGGGCAAACACCAGCAGCGGCCCGATCAAGACCAGGGTGTTGAGCAACAGCAGCAGTGAAACCAAACAGCCGGTGAGCAGGCGGCGCATAAGTAACTCTTGGAATCTTGTGGGCGGGCCATCATAAGCAAGCTGAGTCTAGAGGCCAAATCGCAAATGGCCGTACGAATGTTTCACAATGTGCCAGTTATGGTGGGCGTGACTAACTAAGTGCTGTCTTTGCGGTCTAGAATCCGCCTACTTCTTTCCGAGGAAATCACTTCGTGAAACTGCTTCTTGCCTCCCTCGCCCTGGTTGCCCTGCCTGTCATGGCCGCCGAGCCGACCCTTTACGGTCGCTACGAATACATCCAGTTGCCGGAGATCGGCGAAACCTTCAAGGCCAAAATGGACACCGGCGCGCTGACCGCCTCGCTGTCGGCCCGTGACATCGAGACCTTCACCCGTGACGGTGACGACTGGGTGCGCTTCCGCCTCGGCGGCAAGGACGCTACCAACAAGGTCTACGAGCACAAGGTCTCGCGCATCAGCAAGATCAAGAGCCGCGCCGACGAAGACGACGAAAAAGACGAAGCCTCTGTGACCAAGCGCCCGGTGATCGACCTGGAAATGTGCCTGGGCAACGTCAAGCGTACCGTCGAGGTCAACCTCACCGACCGCAGCAGCTTCAATTACCCGTTGCTGATCGGCGCCAAGGCCTTGCGTGAATTTGGCGCAGCAGTAAACCCGGCCCGTCGCTACACTGCCGACAAACCGGACTGCTGATTTGAACCCATGCCCCACATCCTGATTGTCGAAGACGAAGCGGCGATAGCCGACACGCTGATATTCGCCCTGCAAGGCGAGGGCTTTACCACCACCTGGCTGAGCCTCGGCCAGGAGGCGTTGGCCCATCAGCGCCAGACCCCCGCCGACCTGATCATCCTCGACATCGGCCTGCCGGACATCAGCGGTTTTGAAACCTGCAAGCAATTGCGCCGTTTCAGTGAAGTGCCGGTGATGTTCCTCAGCGCGCGGGATGGCGAGATCGACCGCGTGGTGGGGCTGGAGATCGGCGCCGACGATTATGTGGTCAAGCCGTTCAGCCCACGGGAAGTGGCGGCGCGGGTGCGGGCGATCCTCAAGCGCGTCGGCCCTGGTGTGGCGCCGGCGCTGTTCCAGGTCGATCTGGAGCGCATGCAAATCAGCTATCGCGGCCAACCCCTGAGCCTGACCCGGCATGAATTCCGCCTGCTGCAAAGCCTGCTGGAGCAACCCGAGCGGGTGTTCAGCCGCGAGCAGTTGCTGGACGCGGTGGGCGTGGCGGCCGACGCCGGTTACGAGCGCAATATCGACAGCCACATCAAGAGCCTGCGCAGCAAGTTACGCAGCGTGGCCGCCGATGCCGAGCCGATCCAGACCCATCGCGGCCTCGGCTACAGCTACAGCCCGAGCAACAGCTGATGCGCCTGGGGCTGCGGATTTTCCTGGTGTATGCGCTGTTTATCGGCCTCACCGGTTACTTCGTGCTCAGCACGGTGATGAAGGAAATCCGCCCCGGCGTGCGCCAGTCCACTGAAGAAACCCTGGTGGACACCGCCAACCTGCTGGCCGAAATCCTGCGCGATGACGTGAAGCACGGCACCCTCGGCCAGAGCCACTGGCCCGAATTACTCAAGGCCTATGGCAACCGCCAGCCCGGCGCGACCATCTGGGGGCTGGCGAAAAACCAGGTCAACCACCGTATCTACGTGACCGACGCCAAAGGCACCGTGCTGCTCGACTCCACGGGCGAAGCCGTGGGCCAGGACTACTCGAAGTGGAACGACGTCTACCTGACCCTGCGCGGCGAATACGGCGCGCGCTCCACCCGTAGCGCAGCGGATGACCCCACCTCATCGGTGATGCACGTCGGCGCACCGATTCGCGATAACGGGCAGATCATCGGCGTGGTCACCGTGGCCAAGCCCAACAGCTCGTTGCAGCCGTATGTCGACCGCACTGAGCGCCGCCTGCTGTGGTACGGCGCGGGCCTGGTCATCCTCGGCCTGTTGCTCGGCGCGCTGTTGTCGTGGTGGCTGAGCGTTGCACTGCGTCGCCTGACCGCTTACGCCGAAGCCGTCAGTGAAGGCCGAAGGGCAGAGCTGCCGCATTATCGCGGCGGCGAGCTGAAGCAGCTGTCCACCGCCGTTGAGCACATGCGCACGCAACTGGAGGGCAAGGCCTACGTCGAACATTACGTGCACACCCTGACCCATGAATTGAAAAGCCCGCTGGCGGCGATTCGCGGCGCGGCCGAGCTGTTGCAGGGCGAGATGAGCCGCGAACAGCAGCAGCGCTTCGTCGGCAATATCGACAGCGAAAGCGCGCGCCTGCAGCAGTTGATCGAACGTCTGCTGAACCTGGCGCAGGTGGAGCAACGCCAGGGGTTGGAGGCGCAGGCGAGTATCCCGCTGGCGGCCTTGGTCGACGACGTACTCAACGCCCAATGTGCGCGAATCGAAGGCGCCGGGCTGCACGTCGAGCAAGGGATTGCGGCGGATGTGAAGGTGTTTGGCGAGCCCTTCCTGTTGCGCCAGGCACTGGGCAACTTGCTGGACAACGCGCTGGACTTCACACCGCCCGGTGGCGTGTTGAGATTCAGCGCACAGACGCTGCACAACGACGTGCAGGTGAGCCTGTTCAATCAGGCCGCGCCTATCCCCGACTATGCCCTGCCGCGCCTCAGCGAGCGCTTCTATTCCTTGCCGCGTCCCGTAAGCGGACGCAAGAGCACCGGCCTGGGCCTCAACTTTGTCGAGGAAGTCATGAAGCTGCACGGCGGCACCTTGCAGATCGGCAATGTGCCGGGCGGTGTGCACGTGGTGCTGCATCTCCACACAGTCTCCACATTGCCCACATAAATCCCCCACACAGGCTGTCCAGACTCTCCCCATCAAAACAGGGAGAGACCCATGAACCGCAGCCTGCTTTTCAAACTTGGCGCGATTGCGCTGCTGATCCTGCTGTTGCTGATTCCATTGCTGATGATCAACGGCATCATCAGTGACCGCCAGCAACTGCGCGACGGCGTCCTGATGGACATCGCCCGAAGTTCCAGCTACGCCCAGCGCCTCACCGGCCCGGTGATGGTGGTGCCGTATCGCAAGACCGTGCGCGAGTGGAAGCTCAATGAAAAGCTCAACAAGCGCTACGAGGTCACCCGTGAAGAGCGGGGGCGCCTGTATTTCCTGCCGGACCGTTTTGAGCTCGACGGCAAGGTGCAGACCGAACTGCGCGCACGGGGGATTTACCAGGCGCGGCTGTTCCATGCCGACAACCGTATCAGTGGGCGTTTCGAGCTGCCGGCACAGTTGGGCATCACCGAAGACTTTGCCGATTACCGCTTCGAACCGGCGTTTCTGGCGGTGGGGATAAGCGATATTCGCGGCATCGAAAATGCGCTGAAGCTGGAGCTGGGCAGCCAGCGCCTGGAGTTCGAGCCGGGCTCCCAAGTGGACTGGCTGGGGGAGGGCGTGCATGTGGCATTGCCGGAGCAGGACAGCAAGAAACCGGCTGTAGTGGACTTCGCCTTCGACCTGCGCCTGCAAGGCACCGAGCAACTGCAAGTGGTGCCGGTGGGCAAGACCAGTCAGGTGTCCCTGGCCTCCAACTGGCCGCACCCCAGTTTTATCGGCAACTTCCTGCCGGCCCAGCGCGAAGTGACTGACAACGGCTTCACGGCCAACTGGCAGACCTCATTCTTTTCCACCAACCTCGAACAGGCCCTGCAAACGTGCCT
The DNA here is from genome assembly GCF_036346475.1 of Pseudomonas sp. AM8. Lineage (NCBI taxonomy): Bacteria > Pseudomonadati > Pseudomonadota > Gammaproteobacteria > Pseudomonadales > Pseudomonadaceae > Pseudomonas > Pseudomonas sp. AM8. Next base: position 121,382 of record NZ_JAOTNX010000004.1, on the reverse strand, counting down.
GGACGGCCAGGGCTGCAACGACTTCAACAACCGCAGCTTCGGCGTGAACTTCATCGATCCGGTGGACCAGTACCTCAAGAGCGACCGCGCGATCAAATACGCGCTGCTGTTTATCGCCCTGACCTTTGCCGGTTTCTTCCTGTTCGAAGTGCTCAAGAGCCTGGCGGTGCACCCCGTCCAGTACGCATTGGTGGGCGTTGCCTTGGCGTTCTTCTACCTGCTGTTGTTGTCGTTGTCCGAGCACCTGGGCTTTGCCTTGGCCTACCTGATTTCGGCGAGTGCCTGCGTGCTGTTGATCGGGTTCTACGTGTGCCACGTGCTGCGCAGCGTTGCCCATGGCCTGGGGTTTTCGGCGGGGCTGGCGGCGCTGTATGGCTTGCTGTACGGGCTGTTGAGTGCCGAGGACTACGCGCTGCTGATGGGCTCGCTGCTGCTGTTCGGGCTGCTGGGGACGGTGATGGTGCTGACGCGTAAGCTGGATTGGTACGGCGTGGGCAAGCGCAAGGCGGCCGAGCCCCTGCAGTTCGACCTGGAGGCAGTGCAATGATCGGGTTGCGCGAGGATCAGCAGGCGCGGGTGCTGTTGGTGGGCAAAATCAATGCGCTATTTCCAGTGTGGCGAAGTGCTGTTGTGGTGAGCGGGCTTGCCCCGCGCTGGGGCGCGAAGCGGCCCCATTCCAGGCAATGAGTTTCTCCAGATGGACCGCCATTGCAGGTTTTGGGGCGGCTTCGCCACCCAGCGCGGGGCAAGCCCGCTCACTACAACAGGCCCGCTAGGCCGGCGGCTGGGTCTGCTGCATCGAAGGCCGCTGGCTGACCTCGAGGTACCAGGCGGCAAGCTTGGGGTTATCCAAGCGCCATTGCATGTCGGGATGACGAAAGTCGAGGTAGCCCAGGGCGCAGGCCACGCTGATCGAAGCGATATCGAAGTGGCTGGTCAGTTCGGCAATGGCGTCCTGTTCCAGCTCGGCGAGGGCGCGGCGGATCTTGTTGCGCTGTTCGTCGAGCCACTGCGCCCAGTGTTTTTCCACCGGGCGCAGGGCGGTCTCGTAGCGCACCAGCACGGCGGCATCCATGATGCCGTCGGCCATCGAAGCCAGGGTCAGGCGGCGCCAGCGGGCCGAGCCATCGCGGGGGATCAGCGGGTTGCCGACGTGCTGGTGGTCGAAGTAATCGAGGATCACCCGGCTGTCGTGCAGCACGCTGCCGTCGGCCAGGCGCAGGGCCGGGATCTTGCCCACGGGGTTGTCTTGCACCAGCTGCGCATCGGGGTTGACCGGGGTCGGCATGCAGCCATGCAGGGCGACGCGGTCCTGCTGGCCGGTCTCGGCCAGCAGCACGCGGACTTTACGCACGAACGGTGACGCGGGGTTGTGGAACAAGGTCATGCTGGGCGCAGACATGGGCTTTCCTCTGTAGGAGCGAGCTTGCTCGCGAAGAACGTTAACGATAACGCAGCGCGTCTGCTTTGACGCGGTGCTCTCTGGTTTTTCGCCGGCAAGCCGGCTCCTACAGGAGGGCCCATGCGCCGATCAACGCGGGGATGCCCAACCCCACCCAACTCAACGAATCCCACAGCCCATCCCCCAGCAACGCCGCAAACAACCCGGCGGCGCTGAGCAGGCCAATCCCCAGGGGAATGCCAAATACCCTCCAGAAACTCGACTGCCTTGGCTTCATGCCTTGCCCGCCTTGCGCCGCACGATCCACAAGTAAATCCCGCTCACCAGGACGATGATGGTCAGCACATCCAGCGCCGCCCAGAGGATCTTCATCGGCATGCCGCCGTAGTCGCCGAAGTGCAGTGGTTGCGACATGCCCATGGCGTCCATGTACCACGGCCGTTCGGCGATGGCGGTGACGGCCAGGGTGCCGGCGTCGATCAGGACCGGCGTGAGCAGGTGCGAGGTCAGGTGTGTGCTGCCCTTCATGAACACCGCGTAATGGTGCTCGCTGGAAAAGCGCGTGCCGGGGAAGGCGATAAAGTCCGGCTGCATGCCGGGCGCGGCCTTGGCGGCGATGCTCAGCAGCTCGCTCGCGGGGGCGCGTTGGGTCAGGGGCGGGGCGTTTTTGTAGGGTTCGATCATTGCGCTGAGGCTGTCGGTGCGCCAGGCGGCGATGATCAAGTCGGCACAGGCGCTGATCACGCCGGTCACGCCCACCACCAGCGCCCAGGTCAGGGTGACCACGCCGATCAGGTTATGCAGGTCGAGCCAGCGCAGGCGCCTGGACTTGTCCTGGCGCACCGTGGCGAACTTCAAGCGGCGCATGAATGGCAGGTACAGCACCGTGCCCGAGACAATCGCGAGCACAAACAGAATGCCCATGAACGCCAGCAGCAACTTGCCCGGCAGGCCGGCGAACATATCCACATGCAGGCGCAGCAGGAACAGGGTGAAGCCGCCATTGGCCGCCGGCATCTCGACCGCGTCGCCAGTGCGCGCATCGAGCATGAAGGTGTGGGATGAGTTGGGTTCGGTGCCCGCTGTGGCGGCCATGATCGCGATCACGCCGTTCTTGTCGTCTTCATCCCACGCCAGGTATTGCATGGCCTCGCCCGGGCGATGGGTCTTAGCCTTGCTCACCAGTTGCTCAAGGTCGAGCTGTGGCGTATCGGCAGGCATCTGCGCCAGATCGGGCTCGTTGCCCAGCAGGTGGTCGATCTCGTGGTGAAACACCAGCGGCAGGCCGGTGAGGGCGAGCAGCAGCAGGAACACCGTGCAGATCAGGCTGGTCCAGGTGTGGATGAAGGACCAGCGGCGGATGGTTTTGCTTTTCATTTTCTAGCCTTGTAGCAGCTGACGAGCGCAAGCGAGGCTGCGTTTGCGTTATGCCTGACACACCGCAAACGCAGCCTCGCCAAGGCTCGACAGCTGCTACGCATTAGCCTATTGAAGTTGTGTAGAGACTCATGCTTCAAACACGCCAAAGCCGCCCACATAAGCGGTCGATTACCACTGGTAGGTGGCGCTGGCGACGACGCTGCGCTGGTCGCCGAAGTAGCAGTAGTTGCCATCACAGGTCGACAGGTAGTCCTTGTTGAACAGGTTGGTGGCGTTCAACTTGACCGATGCACCCTTGAGGCTGTTGTCCAGGCGGCCCAGGTCGTAATGCACCGCACCGTCAAACACGGTATAGGCGTTGGCCTTTCCCAGCCAGGTGTTGGCCTGGTCGCCATAGGTGTTGCCGGTGTAACGGGCGCCAAAGCCGATGCCGAAACCGTCAAGCACACCGGTGTGCCAGGTGTAGTCGGTCCACAGCGAGGCTTGCTGGTTGGGCATCAGTGTCAGGCGGTTGCCTTTGTAGATGCCTTTCTGCACTTCGGATTTTGCCAAGGTATAGGCGGCGATGACCTTAAGGTTCTCGGTCACATCGGACACGGCTTCCAACTCCAGGCCCTTGACCTTCACTTCGCCGGTCTGGCTGTTGATCTGCTGGCCCCCAGCGCCGAGGGTGGTCACCTGCACATTCTTCTGGGTCAGGTCGTAGACCGCTGCACTGAGCAACGTATTGGAGCCGGGCGGCTGATACTTGACCCCCATTTCCCACTGCTTGCCTTCGGTGGGCTTGAACGTCTTGAGCGCGTTTGTATCGGCGTTGCTCGCCGGTTGAAACGACTCGGCGTAGGACAAGTAGGGTACGAAGCCCGAGTCGAATACATAGCTCAGCGCCGCGTTGCCGCTGAAGTGTTTGATGCGGTCAGTGTTGGTCGCATCGCTGTCGTTGAAGTAGGTGGTGCCCTGATGCACCCAATCTTCACGCCCGCCCAGGGTCAGGCGCCACTTGTCCAGGGCCATCTGGTCCTGCACGTAGAGACCGGTCTGCACGGTTTTCTGGTTGTAGTCGTAAAAAGGTCGGACATCGGTCGGGCGCAGGGTTGGCTGGGTATTGATCGGGTTGAAAATATTGGTGCCCGAGGCCGTCCCGAATATCGCGCGATAGGAGGTATCGGTGCGCTGGTGGTCCAGGCCGAGCAGCAGGGTGTGGATGACATCGCCAGTGGCAAAGTCTGCCTGGAAGTTGTTATCCACCGCGAACTGGCCGATGTCCTCGTCGACGTTGGTGGTCGAGCGGCTGATATTGCCCGCTGCATCCGCGGGGGAGAACGCGTAGGAACCCACGGTCAGTTGCTGGAACGACAGATCCGACTTGGTGTAGCGCAAGTTTTGCTTGAACTGCCAGGTGTCGTTGAAACGATGCTCGAAGGCATAGCCCAGCGCGTAGTAGGTGCGATCATAGAACTCGTAGTCCGGGTCGCCCAGATTCTTGTGGTGGGAGACCTCGCCCAGCGGCGATTTGATCTTGGTGCCCTGGATCGGCATGAACTGGCTGGTGGTCCCGGTATCGTCACGGGTGAACTGCGAGAGCAGGGTCAGCTTGGTGTCGGTATCGATGTTCCAGGTCAGGCTCGGCGCAATGTTGTAGCGCTTGTTGTCGATGTGATCGACCTGGGTGCCGGCATCGCGTACCACGCCGCTGAGGCCATAGAGGAATTGGCCTTCATCATCGATCTTGCCGGTGCTGGCGAAGTTGATCTGGCGGTAGTTGTCGCTGCCGTATTGCACTTGGATGGCGTTGCTCGACTCTGCGCTGGGGCGTCGGCTGACCATGTCCAGCAGGCCGCCCGGTGGGGTCTGGCCGTACACCGACGAGGCCGGGCCACGCAGCAGGGCGAGGCGGTCGAGGTTCCAGGTTTCCGCTTTGGGGTTGGCGTACACGCCGCGCGGCAATGGCAGGCCGTCGAGGAACTGGGTGGGCTCGAAGCCGCGCACGCGCATCCAGTCGTAGCGGGTGTCGCTGCCATAACTGGCGGACACGATGCCGGGCATGTATTTGACTGCGTCGTCCAGGTTCTGCACGTTGCGATCCTGCATCTGCTCGCGGGTGGCCACGGAGATCGAACGCGGGGCTTCCACCAGGGCGGTGTCGGTCTTGGTGCCGGCGGCGGTCCGTGTGGCCAGGTAGCCTTGGACCGGACCCCAGGCACTTTCCTGGTTGCCATCTTGCCCTGTGATGTTAGTCACCGGCAGCGCCATCACCCCCTCCGGAACCGCCACCAGCGTGTACGTGCCCGCGCTGCTCTGCTCCAGCTGCAACCCGGTGCCACGCAAGGCTTCACGCAGTGCACCTGGTGCATCGAACTGGCCCTGGACCGGGGCCGAGGTCTTGCCCGAGGCCAACGCTGGGTTGAGGGTCAGTGCCAGGCCGGCCTGGCTGGCGATCTGGTTCAGGGTGCTGGTCAAGGGCGCGGCCGGCAGGTTGTAGGCGCGCACGCTGGAGGCTTGTTCGGCGGCAATCAGCGCAGTGCTGGCCAGCGGGGCGCTGAGGGCAATGGCCACGGCTAACAGGCTGGGGCGCAACAAGGTGTCTAGCGTGCGGGACATAGGGCGGCTCCTGAATGGAAGTAATTCGCAATTGCCTATGTGCCGAGCGAGATTTCAAAAGTGATAGGCCCGGTGGAAAATATTTTTTATTTGGCCTCAGGTGTCTTGGCGACCACTGTCACCCACCACGGCGTGTGCTGTTCGATCTGCACCGGCAGGGTCGGCAGCAGCGCGTTGAGCGCCAGGGTGGTGTCGTGCAGCGGGAAGCTGCCGGTGATGCGCAGGTCGGCCACGTCTTTATCCACCCCGAGATGGCCTGTACGGTAGCGGCTGAGTTCCTGCACCACATCGCCCAGGCGGACGTTGTCGACCACCAGCATGCCGCGCGTCCAGGCATCGGTGGCGGGCGTGACGGCCAGGGCAGGGCCGAGGCCGTCGCTGCGCATCAGCACTTGCTGGCCTGCCTTGAACACCTGTTCCTGCGCCAGCGCTTCGGGCTGGGCGCCCACCGCCGATTGCAGCACGCTCAGGCGCGTGGCGTCGTCTTCGCGCTTGACGATAAACCGCGTGCCCAGCGCGCGCAGGCTGCCGTCGCGGGTTTGCACATAAAACGGGCGCGCATCGTTGTGGCCGGTTTCGACGAGGATTTCGCCTTCCTGCAACACGATCAGCCGGCGCTTCTCATCGAAGCGCACGTCGATGGCGCTGTGGGTGTTGAGGTTGATCAACGTACCGTCCGCCAGTTTCAGCGTGCGCTGCTCGCCGGTGGCGGTGCGCTGGTCGGCGAGCCAATAGTGGATCGGTACGTAGCGCTCGCCGGCAAACAACGCCAGGCCGCACACCAGCGCAATACTCGCCAGGCCGCTGCCGAGCTTGCGCACGCGCTGGCGAATGCCCTCGCGCGACTGTAACAACGCCGCCCGCGCCGGGCCCGAGGCCACGCTGAAACGCTGGTCGAGCATGCCCAGTTGGCGCCAGGCACGGGCGTGCTCTTCATCGCTGGCCAGCCATTTGCTGAATTCTTCGCGCTCCACCGCGCTGCCATCACCCGAATCGAGGGACAACTGCCAGGCAATCGCCGCATCCAGGACACGGGCCGACACGGGCTTGGAGCTGATCACGTTCACAGCGGCTCGCCATACAGGGCGATGTAGCACTGGCGAATGCCCTGGGCCAGGTACTGGCGCACACGCGGCACCGACACCCCCAGGCGCTGGGCGATTTCGGCGTGGCCCAGGCCGTCGAGGCGGTTATAGAGGAAGGCGGCGCGGGCCTTGCTCGACAGCTTGCCGAGCAGGCGGTCGATGGCCTTGAGGTCTTCGAGGATCAGTTGCTGTTCTTCCGGCGACGGGTGTTCGCTTTCCGGGATCAGCATCAGTTCGCTGAGGTAGGCCTGTTCGAGGGCCGCGCGGCGGAAGTAGTCGAACAGCAAGCCCTTGGCGATGGCCACCAGAAACGCCCGTGGCTCGCGGGGCTCGCGCAACTCGTCACGGCCGAGCAGGCGCATGAAGGTGTCCTGGCTCAGGTCTTCGGCACGGCTCGGGCAGGCCACATTGCGCCGCAGCCAGGCCAGCAGCCAGCCACGATGGTCGCGGTACAACGCGCCAACAAGCTCACTGTGTGGGTTCTGGACCGACGACAAGGCATCACCGAATAAACAAGAGGTTTAAACTAACGAGAATTATTCGCGATTGTGTCAGAGGCGTGGGGCGGGCGCAATTGGCGTCTGTCGGGAGATCACATTAAAACGATGGCGCGTGTTTACGCCGTTTCCATTGGCTCAAGCGCTCTTGCAGCGCCTGAGGCGTATCGATCTGCTGCTGACGCGCGCGGCTGAACAGGATCAGCATCAGCTCCGCCGTGGCCAGGGCGTCGGCGCTGGCGTGATGGCGTTCGCCCACGTGCAGGTTGAAGTGGTTGACCCAGTCGTCCAACCCGGCTTCGCGGATATGCGCCTCGGGGCACAACAGCGGGGCGATGTCGGCCACATCGAGGAAAGTGTGGGCCAGTCGATACCCCAGGCTGTCCTTGAGCGCGCGCCCCAGCATGTGTTGATCGAATGGGGCGTGGAAGGCGAGCAGCGGGCTGTCGCCGACGAACTCCATGAAGTCCAGCAGGGCCTCGGCCGGGTCGCTGCCCGCCGCGATGGCGCTGGGGCCGAGGCCGTGGATCAGCACACTGGGGCTGAGTTTGGTGTCGGCGCGGTGCAGGGTGCGCTCGAACAGTTGGGAAAAATCCACCGCGCCGTCCTCGATCACCACCGCGCCGATGGACAGCACCTGGTCACGGTTGAGATTCAGGCCGCTGGTCTCCAGGTCCACCACTACCCAGCGTTGGCTGCGCAACGTGCTGTCGCCCAACACCGCGGGCTTGGAGAGTTGTTCCAGGCGCTGTTGTTGCGCGGTATCCAGTCTGGGCTTGGCTGTGCGCAGCCAGTCAAACAAGCTCACAGCTGATACCGCAAGGTCAGGCTGCTTTGCAGGCGCTGGGCCTGGCGCAGGGATTCGCGCAGGATGCGGCGGTCCAGGTGGTTGAGGCTGTCGGGGTCGACGCGGTTGGAGTAAGGCTGGTTCTCGCGGGTCTGCAACTGATGCTGTTGCATGCGGGTTTGCTGGATAAAGTGATAGGCCTCTTCATAGGCGGCGCCGTCCAGGGGCTCGATCACTTCCTTGACCACCAGTTGGCGCAGGCGCTCCAGGGTGTTATTGGCATGGATGCCGTTGGCCAGGGCCAACAGGCGTGCGCCGTCGACAAAGGGGGTAAGCCCCTGCACCTTGAGGTCGAGGGTGGCCTTTTCCCCGCCTTTACGCGTCAGCACAAAATCGCGAAAGCGTCCTACGGGCGGGCGCTGGCGCAAGGCGTTCTCGGCCAGCATGCGCTGGAACAGCCGGTTATCCCCGACCTGGTCGAGAATGCCCTGGCGCAGTTGCTCGCAGCCGCGCTCATCGCCCCACACCACGCGCAGGTCAAAATAGATACTCGAGCCCAGCAGGTTTTCCGGCGTCGCCTCGCGAATAAACGCCGCAAACCGCCGCGCCCATTCCGCCCGCGAGAGGCACAGCTCGGGATTACCGGCCATGATGTTGCCCTTGCACAGGCTGAACCCGCACAGTGCCAGGCTCTGGTTGATCTGCTGCGCCACGGGCAGCAGCCGCCCGCGAATCTCGGCGGCCTCCACGGCGTCCCTGGCCTCGAACAGGATGCCGTTGTCCTGGTCGGTGTACAGCGTCTGCTCGCGCCGGCCTTCGCTGCCGAAACACAGCCAACTGAACGGTACGCCGGGATCGCCTTTTTCGGCCAGGGTCAACTCGATCACCCGGCACACGGTGTGATCGTTGAGCAGGGTAATGATGTGGGTGATCTGGGTAGACGACGCCCCATGGGCGAGCATGCGCTCCACCAGTTGGCCGATCTCGCCGCGCAGCGCTACCAGGTTCTCCACCCGTGGCGCATTGCGGATGGTGCGGGCCAGGTGCACCAGGTCGACCCGTTGCAGGGAAAACAGGTCGCGCTCGGACACCACCCCGCACAGACGCTGGTCCTTGACCAGGCAGACGTGGGCGATATGCCGCTCGGTCATGGCGATGGCCGCGTCGAAGGCGCTGTGGTCCGGCGTTAAAAAGAACGGCGCCTGGGTCATATGGCCTTCAATACCCTGGCTGAAGTCACCGGTGCCGTCGGCCACCACCTGGCGCAGGTCGCGCAGGGTGAAAATGCCCAGGGGCGCCTTGTGTTCATCGACAATCACAATGCTGCCCACCTGCTGCTCATGCATCAGCGTTACCGCTTCGCGCAACGGTGTCTGCGGGCTGCAGGTGACCGGATGGCGCATGGCCAATTCGCCCAGGCGGGTATTCAGGGAATATTGGGTACCGAGGGTTTCCACGGCTTTTTGCTGCACTTGCTGGTTGACCTGGTCGAGCAGGCTGCTGACACCGCGCAGGGCGAAGTCGCGGAACGGGCTGGACAGCGCGAACAGCTTGATAAAGGCCGGTTTGTTCAGTTGCAGGCAGAAGGTGTCTTCAGCGGCCTTGTGTTCGGTGCGGGTGGCGCGCTCACCTAACAGCGCCGCGAGGGGGAAACACTCGCCGGTGGTGATTTCGAAGGTGGCTTGCGTGGCGTCCGGCCGTTCACCCACGACGCGGCCCTGCTTGACGATGTAGAAGTGTTCCACCGGCCCGCCCGACGGCTTGAGGATGCTCTCGCCGGGGCCGAAGAAGCGCAGTTGGCACTGTTCCACCAGAAACGCCAGGTGCGCGTTTTCCATCTGGTTGAACGGTGGGAAGCGTTGCAGGAACTGCAGGGTGCCGTGGATGTTCTGCAATACAGCAGTTTTTCCCGCCTGGGCGAAGGCATCAGCTTTACTCATAACCATGACCGCAATTTTTTTGTCGTTATCGTCCTGCATGGTCGACTCCTGAGCGGCGGGTGCCCATTGGACGTAAGTCTAGGTCGATGAAAACGCCGCAGAACTAGGGAAAAACCTTACACGACTATCGTCCAAACCCCGTAGAACACCCACTAGGCAAACTTTCCGACGAAGTGCACATTGAACGCCCTTCCGCAGATGTCTGACGAGTGTGCTGGAAGATTGTCGAAAACCGCTGAGAAACGTATGTCCGACCACGATATTTTGAGTGATGCCGAGCGCGAGGCGCTGAGCGCCGTGATGCTGGAGCCTGATTTACCGCCACAACGCGTGTTGATTGTTGATGACGACAAGGACGCGCGTGAACTGTTGGCGGAGATCCTGGGCTTGGACGGTATTCGCTGCATGACGGCCGACAGTGGCGAGGCCGCGTGGGATTTATTGAAGTCCAGCAGTTCCATCGGCTTGCTGATCACCGATCTGCGCATGAAACCCAGCAATGGTCTGGAGTTGATCAAGCAAGTGCGCGAATCCACCCGCGCGGCGTTGCCGATCATCATCATGTCGGGGGATGCCGAAGCGCCGGATGTGATTGATGCGATGCATTTGAGTGTGGTGGACTTCCTGCTCAAGCCGATCGACAGCGTGAAGTTGGCGAAGCTGGTAAAGCGCGAGTTGGGGATGGCTTCCTGATTTTTGCAGTGTCTGTACGGGCCTCATCGGGAGCAAGCCCCCTCCCACAGTTGACCGCGTACATCCACACCACAGCCCCAAAGAAAAAGCCCTGATCTCACGATCAGGGCTTTTTCATTTACAGGCCGTTTTTAGCCTTGAACTCCCGACGCCTGCGGTGCAACACCGGCTCGGTATAGCCATTGGGCTGTTTGGTCCCTTCAATCACCAGCTCCACCGCTGCCTGGAACGCGATATTGCTGTCGAAATCCGGCGCCAGTGGGCGGTACAGCGCATCCCCGGCATTCTGACGGTCCACCACCGGCGCCATGCGCTTGAGGCTTTCCATCACCTGGGCTTCGTTGACGATGCCGTGGCGCAGCCAGTTGGCAATGTGCTGGCTGGAGATGCGCAAGGTGGCGCGGTCTTCCATCAGGCCGACGTCGTTGATGTCCGGCACTTTCGAGCAGCCCACACCCTGGTCGATCCAGCGCACCACATAGCCGAGGATGCCCTGGGCGTTGTTGTCCAGTTCGTTGCGGATTTCTTCCTCGGACCAGTCGGTGTTGCTGGCCAGGGGAATGGTCAGGATGTCGTCTACCGACGCGCGTTCGCGCTTGGCCAGTTCGGCCTGGCGTGCGAATACGTCGACCTTGTGGTAGTGCAGCGCGTGCAGTGCGGCGGCTGTCGGCGATGGCACCCAGGCGGTGTTGGCGCCGGCCAGTGGGTGGGCGATTTTCTGTTCGAGCATCGCCGCCATCAGGTCGGGCATCGCCCACATGCCTTTACCGATCTGCGCACGGCCTTGCAGGCCGGTGCTCAAGCCGATATCGACGTTCCAGTTCTCGTAGGCGCCGATCCATTTTTCCGCCTTCATCGCCGCCTTACGCACCATCGCGCCGGCTTCCATGGAGGTGTGGATCTCGTCGCCGGTGCGGTCGAGGAAGCCGGTGTTGATAAACACCACGCGCTCGCTGGCGGCCTTGATGCAGGCCTTGAGGTTGACCGTGGTGCGGCGCTCCTCGTCCATGATCCCGACCTTGAGGGTGTTGCGCGGCAGGTTCAGCACGTCTTCGATGCGGCCGAACAGCTCGTTGGTGAACGCGGCTTCTTCAGGGCCGTGCATCTTCGGCTTCACGATGTAGACCGAATCGGTGCGGCTGTTCTTGCGCGTGTTGTTGCCGTTGAGGCTGTGGACCGCCGCCAGGCTGGTGAGCAGGCCGTCGAGGATGCCTTCCGGTACTTCGTTGCCGTGTTTGTCGAGGATCGCGTCGATGGTCATCAGGTGGCCAACGTTGCGCACGAACAGCAGCGAACGGCCGTGCAGCGTCACGTCCTGGCCGTCGACGCCAGTGTAGACGCGGTCGGCATTCATGGTGCGGGTGAAGGTCTTGCCGCCCTTGGCCACTTCTTCGGCGAGGTCGCCCTTCATCAGGCCGAGCCAGTTGCGGTAGATCACCACCTTGTCATCGGCATCGACGGCGGCGACGGAGTCTTCGCAGTCCATGATGGTGGTGAGTGCGGCTTCCATCAGCACGTCTTTGACACCGGCGGCATCGGTCTGGCCAACCGGGGTGCTGGCGTCGATCTGGATTTCGAAGTGCAGGCCGTTGTGTTTCAGCAGGATCGCGATCGGCTCGGCCGCAGGGCCCTGGAAACCAATCAACTGGGCGTCGTCACGCAGGCCGCTGTTGCTGCCGCCCTTGAGGCTGACGATCAGCTTGCCGTCGACGATCTTGTAGCCGGTGGAATCGACGTGGCTGCCGGCGCTCAGCGGCGCGGCTTCGTCGAGGAAGGCGCGGGCGAAGGCAATCACCTTGTCGCCACGCACTTTGTTGTAGCCCTTGCCCTTTTCGGCGCCGTCGGCTTCGCTGATGGCGTCGGTGCCATACAGGGCGTCGTACAGCGAGCCCCAACGGGCATTGGACGCGTTGAGGGCGAAGCGGGCGTTCATCACCGGCACCACCAGCTGCGGGCCGGCCATGCGGGCGATCTCGTCATCGACGTTTTGGGTCGAGGCCTGGAAGTCTGCGGCTTCTGGCAGCAGGTATCCGATGTCTTGCAGGAAGGCTTTGTAGGCCACCGGGTCGTGGGCCTGGCCGGCGTGAGTCTGGTGCCAGGTATCGATCCGCGCCTGGAAATCGTCGCGTTTGGCGAGCAGGGCTTTGTTCTTCGGTGCCAGGTCGTGGATGACCTTGTCGGCACCGGTCCAGAACTGGTCGGCAGTGATGCCGGTACCGGGAATGGCTTCGTTGTTCACGAAGTCGAACAGGACTTTGGCGACCTGCAGGCCACCGACTTGAACGTGTTCAGTCATTGCTTGCCTCACTCTGCGGAGCTAATGCGCTGTTTCGGATTTTCATTATGTAGTGCACGGGAGGGCATACTACATGATGACTTGCGGTTGTGAAAATTAGACTAAATACGTCGTTTAGCGACCCACTTTGGTCGTACGGTCACAGCGGAGAACAGGATGTTCTCAAAAAACTATTGGATTGTTCCAGATAAAAATAAAAATGGTACACGATTTGTTTTCGCGGGCTCCCGGGTCCACCTTGTAGATTGAATTCAGAGGGCTTCGCCATGGACCATCTTGTACTCACTATTATCGCCGCCGACAAACCCGGCCTGGTGGAACGCATCGCGCAGAACATTGCGGCCCACGGCGGCAATTGGCTGGAAAGCCGAATGGCGCATATGGCCGGGCAGTTCGCTGGGATCCTGCGGGTCAGCGTGCCTGCCGAGAGTCGTCAGGCCTTGGTGGGGGCTTTGGAGGATTTATCCACACACGGTATTCGCGTGCTGGTGGGCGAGGGCAGCAGTGGCCAGGCATCGGCGTCCAAGTCGATTGTGATGACGCTGCTGGGCAACGACCGTTCGGGCATCGTGCGCGAGATCACGGCGCTGTTGAGCAAACAGGGTGTCAACCTGGAGCGCTTGAGCACCGATGTACGCCCGGCACCGATGAGCGGTGATCCGCTGTTCAGCGCCGAGGCGTTGTTGCAGGTGCCATCGAGCTTGTCCTTGGAGGCGTTGCAGGAATCCCTGGAAACCCTGGCGGATGATCTGATGGTGGAACTGCACAGCGAGGAATAACCACCCTCAAGGTTATGCATGGAAATCTTGCATGGACCAGTGGATAACCTGTAGAGACCCGGCGCCAGGCCACGTCCACCGGGCTTCTCCGCCAGCTGAGCAAAAAACGAGCAGTTTCAAGGGCTTGTGCACAAATGACGGGGACCAGGTTGTGGGTAACCTTGGGGTGGATCTCTGCAAGCCAGGCCGGCTGGGGCTTGCGGAGGTTTGTACGTTATTTGATCAGCGTTTGCGCACGCTCAACCAGGCATCGACGCTGTAGACCACCAGCCCGGCCCAGATAAAGGCAAAGGCGATCAGCGTGCTCGATGTCAGGTGCTCACCGAACAGCAGCACCGCTTCCAGCAACACCAGGGTCGGTGCCACATACTGTAAAAAGCCCAAGGCGGTGTAAGGCAAATGCCGTGCGGCGGCGTTGAAGCACACCAACGGGATCAACGTCACCGGACCGGCCGCCACCAGCCACCAGGCTTCGGATGTGCTCCAGAACGCCAGTTGCGCACTGTGGGCCGACGGGTTGAACAACAACCAGGCCACCGCAATCGGCACCAGCATCCAGGTCTCCACCACCAGCCCCGGCAGCGCCTTGACCGGCGCCTGCTTGCGGATCAGGCCGTAGAAACCGAAGGTCAGCGCCAGTACCAACGATACCCACGGCAAGCTGCCCACCTGCCAGACCTGTTGCGCCACACCCACCGCGGCCAGCCCGACGGCCACCCACTGCAGGCGACGCAGGCGCTCGCCGAGGAGCAGCATGCCCAGCAGCACATTCACCAGTGGGTTGATGTAGTAACCCAGGCTGGCTTCAAGCATTCGCCCGCTGTTCACCGACCACACATAGGTCAGCCAGTTACCGGCGATCAACGAACCGCTGAGGGCCAGGATTGCCAGGCGCTGGGGGTTGTCGCGCAGTTCGCGAAACCAGCCGGGGTGCTTCCACACCATCAGCAGCAAACCACCGAACAGCGCCGACCACAGCACCCGGTGCACGATGATTTCGGCGGCGGGCACACTGGCGATGGCTTTGAAGTAGAGCGGGAACAGACCCCAGATGACATAGGCGCTCAGGCCCAGGATGTACCCCTTGCGGGGGTTGGCGGCTTGCATGCGTAATCCTTGCTTAGGCAGCTAACAAAGCGCGATTGTAAGGATATTTGTCAACCAATGGGATTACCCTTCTGTAGGAGCGAGCTTGCTCGCGAAGATCGTTAACGATAACGCGGGCATCCTGACTGCACGCGGCGCCCTCAGGGTTTTCGCGAGCAAGCTCGCTCCTACAGGAGCGAGCGGCGATTTCAGAAGAGTTTGAGGGGTTCTTCGTTGAGCGCTGAGAGTTGCTCGCGCAGCGCCAGCACCTGGTCGCCCCAATACCGCTCGCTGCCGAACCACGGGAAGCTGTGGGGGAACGCCGGGTCATCCCAGCGCCGTGCCAGCCACGCGCTGTAGTGCATCAGGCGCAACGCGCGCAGCGGCTCGATCAGCGCCAGTTCACGCGGGTCGAAGTCGTGGAATTCCTGGTAGCCGTCCATCAGTTCCGACAGCTGGCCCAGGCATTCCTGGCGATCACCGGCGAGCATCATCCATAAGTCCTGCACCGCCGGGCCCATGCGGCAGTCGTCGAGGTCGACGATGTGGAACATCTCATCGCGGCACATCATGTTGCCGGGGTGGCAATCGCCGTGCATGCGGATGTTCTTGTGCGGCGTGGCTTTGTACACCTCTTCCACGCGCTTGAGCAGGTCGCGGGCCACGGACTCGTAGGCTGGCAGCAGGCTCTTGGGAATGAAATTGCCTTCGAGCAGGGTAGTGAGGGAGTCGTGGCCGAAGTTCTTCACACCCAAGGCTTCGCGGTGTTCGAACGGGCGGGTAGACCCCACGGCGTGCAAACGGCCGAGTAGCTGACCCAGACGATACAGCTGGTCAAGGTTGCCCGGCTCCGGCGCACGGCCGCCACGGCGGGGGAACAGGGTGAAGCGGAAACCTTCGTGTTCGAACAGGCTTTTGCCGTTATGAATCATCGGCGCGACGACCGGCACTTCGCATTCGGCCAGTTCGAAGGTGAAGCGGTGTTCTTCAAGGATCGCGTCGTTGGTCCAGCGCTGGGGGCGATAGAACTTGGCGATCAGCGGCTCGGAGTCTTCGATGCCCACCTGATACACGCGGTTTTCGTAGCTGTTGAGCGCCAGGACGCGAGCATCGCTGAGGAAACCGATGCTTTCGACGGCATCGAGCACCAGATCAGGGGTGAGGGTTTCAAACGGATGGGCCATGGGAACTCCTGCGGGCAGCAGGGCGCCGCTTCCGGCCGAGTATGGTACCGCTGTAGGAGCGAGCTTGCTCGCGAAAAACCTGAGCGCGCAGTGGAGTGTCAGGTTCCGCTGCGTTATCGCTGACGATCTTCGCGGGCAAGCCCGCTCCTACAGTGGGGCGGTCTATCAGGCACCGACAATCCCGCCATCATCCCGCCGAATCGCCATCACCGAGGAGCGCGGCTTGCCATTCGGCAGATGCTCCGGCCAGGTCGAACCCCCGGTTTCACCCGGGTGCTGGATCCCCACAAACAGGGTTTTCTGATCCGGCGAAAAGCTGATCCCCGTCACTTCACAGGCCACCGGCCCAACCATGAAGCGGCGGATTTCGCCGGTCGCCGGGTCGGCGCAGAGCATCTGGTTGTTGCCCATGCCGGCGAAGTCGCCGGCGTTGCTGTAGTCGCCGTCGGTGAGGATCCACAGGCGCCCGGCCTTGTCGAAACCCAGGCCATCGGGGCTGTTGAACATGTTCTGCGGGTTGATGTTGGACGATCCGCCCTTGGGCTTGCCGGCGTGCACGCCAGGGTTGCCGGCCACCACAAACAGGTCCCAGCTGAAGTCCGCGGCGCCATGGTCATCGGCGTTGGCCTTCCAGCGCAGGATCTGGCCGTAGACGTTTTTCTCACGCGGGTTGGGCCCGCCCACCGGTTGGCCGTCTTCGCCGCGCTTGGCGTTGTTGGTCAGGGTGCAGTAGACCTGGCCGTCGGTGGGGCTGACCACGATCCATTCCGGGCGGTCCATGCGCGTGGCTTTGACCACACTGGCGGCCAGGCGCGCGTGGATCAGCACTTCGGCCTGGCTGGCGAAGCCGGTGCTGGCGTCGATGCCGTTTTTGCCATGGGTCAGCTCGACCCATTGCCCTTTGCCCTTCGGATGATCGGCGTTGCCATCGCCCGCATCGAAGATAGCCACGTACAAGGTGCCGTGGTCGAGCAGGTCTTTGTTGGCCTTGGGGCTCTTGTGGTTGATCTTGTCGCGGCTGACGAACTTGTAGATGAACTCGCCGCGCTCGTCGTCGCCCATGTACACCACGGCGCGGCCGTCACGGGTTTGCGCCAGGGCGGCGTTCTCGTGCTTGAAGCGGCCCAGGGCGGTGCGTTTTGCCGGGGTGGATTGCGGGTCGAACGGGTCGATTTCCACGACCCAGCCGTGGCGGTTGAGTTCATTGGGGTTCTTGGCCAGGTCGAAGCGCGGGTCGTGCAGGTGCCAGTTGATCTCTTTGCTGGCGGCCACCACGCCGTAGCGTTTCTGCCCGGCATCGAACGCTTGCTGGGGGTTGCTGCTGCCAAAGCAGTCGGTGAAGTTCTCTTCGCAGGTCAGGTAAGTGCCCCATGGGGTCTGGCCGTTGGCGCAGTTCTGGAAGGTGCCGAGGGCTTTTTTGCCGGACTTGTCGGCGCTGGTTTTCAACCATTCGTGGCCGGCGGCGGGGCCGCTCAGGCGGATCGGCGAGTTGCCGTGGATGCGCCGGTTGTAGCGCGAGTCCTGGACGAACTGCCAGGTATCGCCCTTGCGCCGTACTTCGATCACCGACACACCTTCACTGGCCTGGGCCTTGTGCACGTCTTCGGCCGATTGCGGCGCGCCGCCGTGGGCGAAGAGGTAGCGGTAGTTGGTGTATTCGTTGTTGATTGCCATCAGCGCGCGGTTGTCGTCGCCGGGGAAGGCGAACAGGCTCATGCCGTCGTTGTTGTCGCCGAACTGTTGTTCCTGGGCTTTGGCGGTGCCGTTGCCGGACGGGTCGAAGGCCGGCGCGCTCTTGTGCAGCGGCTGGCCCCAGCTGATCAGCACCGAAGCGCTGTAGCCCGGCGGCAGGGTGAGGGTGTCGCTGGTGGCCGCAGCGATGCTGGTAAAGCCCAGCAGCGGGCTGGCGGAGGCGGCGTTGACGGCCAGGGCGCTGCGGCTCAGCAGGTTGCCACCGAGGAACATCGCGGCACCGCACAGGGCGCCGGCACCGATGAAGCGGCGGCGGGTGAGGCCGACCATCTGTTCGAGGTCGGTGGCTTGGTTTTCTTCTAATAGGTTCATGTCAGGCTCCCTGCGGTTTTTGCAGACACCATAAGGAGCGGGCGTGACGAAATTGTTGCAGTTTGAAGAGCTACTCGGCTCAGACCGGCGTGCCGAGCAGCACATTGCTGGCGGCAAATTGCACTTGGAGCGTCCTGCCAGCGGCGGCGCCCAGGGCCTCGAGCGCGGCGGGCTGCGCCAAGGCGCATAAAACCTGGCCATTGGGCAGGGCGATGCGCACTTCGCTGGGGCCGTCCTCGGCGGCGAGAATCGCGTCTACGGTCCCGCTCATGCAATTGTGTCCAGGTGTTGCAGGTTTGTCGGGCGCCAGCAATTCCAGCCAGCCGGCCTTGATCAGCGCAACGACTTCCACGCCGACTTCCAGCTCCAGCCGTTGCGTACTGTCATGGGTGATTTGCGCCGCCAGGGTCAGCCCTCCGGCGAGCTGCAAGTGAATCAGGTCGTTGCGGCCATGCTGTTCAATCGCAATGACCTGACCATGCAACTGGTTACGGGCGCTGGTGCGCAGCATCAAGCGGCCGAGCAGGTTGAAGTCGCTGGCGGCCTCGTCCGAGCCGAGCACTTCGGCCTGCAACACTTGCAGGCGCTGGTAGAGGCGCAACACCCGTTCACCCTCGGCCGTGAGTTTGGCGCCGCCGCCGCCCTTGCCGCCGACACTGCGTTCGACCAAGGGTTTTTGCGCCAGGTTGTTCAGCTCGTCGATGGCGTCCCAGGCGGCCTTGTAGCTCAAGCCCGCACTTTTGGCGGCGCGGGTGATGGAGCCCTGCTCGGCGATATGCCCCAGCAGGGCGATACGCTGGGGGCGGCGGACAATATGTTGGCTGAGCAGCGTCGGTAGGGACATGGGCATTCGCTGTGGTGGGATGAGCGGACGTTGCGGCCGCGAGGCATGAGAGTCAAGTGCCAGGCTTTGGCGTGCGGGCCAGGCAGTACACGTCTACCTGTCGCGCGCCGGCGTTGATCAATAACCGCGCCAGGCTGTGGGCGGTGGCGCCGGTGGTGAGCACGTCGTCCACCAGTGCCAGGTGGCGGCCGCGCACCTCGGCACCCGGGGCCAGGGCGAAGGCGTTGAGCAGGTTGCGCTTGCGCGTCTTGGCGTCGAGGGCTTGCTGCGCGACGGTTTCATAAGGGCGTAGCAATAGATGTTCATCGTGGGGAAGGTCGAGGTCGACGCTGAGCCAGCGCGCCAGCATCAGCGCCTGGTTATAGCCCCGTTCACGCAGGCGCCTGCGGGCCATGGGCACTGGCAGCAGCATGTCCGGGCGGGTGAGTGAGTGGTTGTCGAAGCGATGTTGCAAGTAGTGCCCCAGCAAGCGCCCCAGCATATGCCCGAGGGGCCAGCGTGCCTGGTGCTTGAAGCGACTGATCAGGGTGTCCACCGGAAAGCTGTAGGTCCAGGGGGCGATCACGTGTTTAAAGGCGGGCGGTTGTCTCAGGCACTGGCCGCAGACCAGGCCGTCCATCGCCAAAGGCAGGGCGCAGATTTCGCAATGCTCCATCAGCCAGGGCAGCTCGGTTTCGCAGACGTTGCAGACACAGTCGGCGGTTTCAGTCGTCTCGTCGCAGATTAAACATGTCTGTATGTTTTTTGACCAGATGTAAACTTCGTGTTTGTAGCTTGGTTGACAGTGCATGAATCTTCCTTAAATATGCCGAGCATCCGTGTCGTGTCTGTGGGTATTGCCCCTTCCCGCAGCGCTTGCCAAAGCATAATCAAGGAATCGCCCATGAGCGCCAGCACCACCGCCACCTTGCGTCACGATTGGTCCTTAGCCGAAGTCAAAGCGTTGTTCGTGCAGCCGTTCAATGACCTGTTGTTCCAGGCGCAGACCGTGCACCGCGCGCATTTCGATGCCAACCGTGTACAGGTGTCGACCCTGCTGTCGATCAAGACCGGTGCCTGCCCGGAAGATTGCAAATATTGTCCGCAGTCGGGCCACTACAACACGGGCCTGGAAAAAGAAAAGCTGATGGAGGTGCAGAAGGTCCTCGAAGAGGCCGCTCGCGCCAAGGCCATCGGTTCGACCCGTTTCTGCATGGGCGCCGCCTGGAAACACCCGTCGGCCAAAGACATGCCTTATGTGCTGCAGATGGTCAAAGGCGTGAAGGCCATGGGCCTGGAAACCTGCATGACCCTCGGCCGTCTCGACCAGGACCAGACGGCAGCCCTGGCCCAGGCCGGCCTGGATTACTACAACCACAACCTGGATACGTCGCCGGAGTTCTACGGCAGTATCATCACCACCCGTACCTACAGCGAGCGCCTGCAAACCCTGGCCTATGTGCGTGAGTCGGGGATGAAGATCTGCTCCGGCGGCATCCTTGGCATGGGCGAGTCCCTTGATGACCGCGCCAACCTGCTGATCCAGTTGGCCAACCTGCCGGAGCATCCGGAGTCGGTGCCGATCAACATGCTGGTGAAAGTCGCCGGCACACCGTTGGAAAATGCCGAGGACATCGACCCGTTCGATTTCATCCGCATGCTGGCCGTGGCGCGCATCCTGATGCCGCAATCCCATGTGCGCCTGTCGGCGGGGCGCGAAGCGATGAACGAGCAGATGCAGGCCCTGGCGTTCTTTGCCGGTGCCAACTCGATCTTCTACGGCGACAAACTGCTGACCACCGCCAACCCTCAGGCCGACAAGGACATGCAACTGTTCTCGCGCCTGGGCATCCTGCCGGAAGCCCGTGAAGAGCATGCGGATGAAGTGCACCAGGCGGCCATCGAACAGGCGTTGGTGGAGCAGAAGAGCAGCGAGCAGTTCTATAACGCCGTTGTTTGATTCCCACCTGTTTTGACCGAGTTGCACCTGCCACCCCGAGGCCTGCATGTCTTTTGATCTCTCCGCGCGCCTCGCTGCCCGCCGTGCCGAACACCTTTACCGTCAACGCCCGCTGCTCCAGAGCCCCCAAGGCCCGGCGGTGGTGGTTGACGGTCAACCCCTCCTGGCATTCTGCAATAACGATTACCTGGGCCTGGCCAATCACCCGCAAGTGATCGAGGCCTGGCGCGCCGGGGCGTCCCATTGGGGCGTGGGCGGCGGTGCCTCGCACTTGGTGGTGGGCCATTCCACGCCGCACCATGAATTGGAGGAGGCGCTGGCCGAT
Organism: Pseudomonas sp. AM8; assembly: GCF_036346475.1. Taxonomy (NCBI): domain Bacteria; kingdom Pseudomonadati; phylum Pseudomonadota; class Gammaproteobacteria; order Pseudomonadales; family Pseudomonadaceae; genus Pseudomonas; species Pseudomonas sp. AM8. The sequence goes on along the minus strand of NZ_JAOTNX010000004.1, from coordinate 100,480 downwards.
CTCACTGGCCGCCCGCGTGCGCTGCTGTTTACCACCGGCTACATGGCCAACCTCGGTGCGGTCACGGCGTTGGTGGGGCAGGGCGATACGGTGCTGGAAGACCGTCTCAACCATGCCTCGCTGCTGGATGCCGGCTTGCTGTCCGGTGCGCGCTTCAATCGCTACCTGCACAACGACGCGATCAGCCTGGCCAAGCGCCTGGAGAAAGCCACCGGTAATACGCTGGTGGTCACAGATGGTGTGTTCAGCATGGACGGCGACCTGGCCGACCTGCCGGCACTGGCCCGTGCAGCCAGGGCCAAAGGCGCCTGGTTGATGGTGGATGATGCCCATGGCTTTGGTCCGCTCGGCGCTAATGGCGGCGGGATCGTCGAGCATTTCGGCTTGAGCCAGGACGACGTGCCGGTATTGGTCGGCACCCTGGGCAAAGCGTTCGGCACGGCGGGCGCGTTTGTCGCGGGCAGTGAGGACCTGATCGAAAGCCTGATCCAGTTTGCCCGGCCGTATATCTACACCACCAGCCAACCGCCGGCGCTGGCCTGCGCCACCCTGAAAAGCCTGGAGCTGCTACGCACCGAACATTGGCGGCGCGAGCACCTCGACCGCCTGATTCGTCAGTTTCGCCAGGGCGCCGAGCAGCTTGGCCTGGACTTGATGGACAGCTTTACACCGATCCAGCCGATCCTGATCGGCGACAGTGCCAAGGCCGTGCGACTGTCGCAGATGCTGCGTGAGCGGGGCCTGATGGTCACGGCGATCCGCCCGCCCACCGTACCCGCCGGCAGCGCGCGTTTGCGCGTGACCTTGACCGCAGCCCACAGCGAGGCGCAGGTACAGCTATTGTTAAACGCATTGGAAGAGTGTTTCCGCTTGTCTGGTGCCACGGAGCCCGACCATGCGTGATCGACTGATCCTGCTGCCCGGCTGGGGTCTCGGCGTATCGCCGCTGGAGCCTTTGGCCGCCGCCTTGCGTGGCCTGGACGCACACCTGCAGGTGCAGGTCGAGCCATTGCCGGCGCTTGCTTCCAGCGACCTCGATGAATGGCTCGACGAACTCGACGCTACCCTGCCCGACAACGCCTGGCTGGGCGGCTGGTCCCTGGGCGGCATGCTCGCTGCCGAACTGGCGGCGCGGCGCGGCGAGCGTTGCTGCGGCTTGCTGACCCTGGCGAGCAACCCGTGCTTCGTCGCACACGACGGCTGGCCCCATGGGATGCCCGCCGCGACCTTCGATGCGTTCCTGGCCGGCTGCCATGCCGACTCCCAAGTCACCCTCAAGCGCTTCGGCCTGTTGTGCGCCAAGGGCGCCGAGGACCCGCGGGGGCTGTCGCGCCTGCTGGTCAGTGGCGCGCCGCATTCAGCGTCCAGCGTGTTGATGCCTGGTCTGGAACTGCTGGCCCAACTGGATACCCGCGAAGCCTTGCTGGCTTATCGCGGCCCACAGTTGCACCTGTTCGCCGGCATGGACGGATTGGTGCCCGCCGAAGCCGCCAGCGACCTGCTGAGGCTGCTGCCGGATGTGGAAATCGGCCTGATTGAACAGGCTGGTCACGCTTTTCTTCTGGAAGACCCCCACGGTGTGGCGGGGGCCATCCAGGCTTTTTTGCATGAGTGCGTCGATGACTGATTTATCCCATCCCTCCCTGCCGGGCGCCTTGCCGGACAAACGTCAGGTGGCGGCGTCGTTTTCCCGTGCGGCGGCCAGTTACGACAGCGTCGCCGAGTTGCAGCGCGCCGTAGGGCATGGGCTGCTGGCCCGGCTGCCATCAGCGTGTGCGCCACGGCACTGGCTGGATATGGGCTGCGGCACGGGTTATTTCAGCCGTGTGCTGGGCGAGTTGTTGCCCGCCAGCCAAGGTGTGGCGCTGGATATTGCCGAGGGCATGCTTAACCATGCGCGGCCTTTGGGTGGCGCACATCATTTTGTCGCGGGTGATGCAGAACGCTTGCCGCTAAAAGCCGAGAGCTTCGAGCTGCTCTTCTCCAGCCTGGCGGTGCAGTGGTGTGCGAATTTCGAGGCGGTGCTCAGCGAGGCCTATCGCGTGCTGCAGCCGGGTGGCGTGCTGGCGTTCGCCAGTTTGTGCGTCGGGACGCTGGATGAGTTGCGCGAAAGCTGGCGGGCGGCGGATGGCCTGGTGCACGTCAATCGCTTCCGCACTTTCGAGGCGTACCAGCAGTTGTGCGCGGCCAGCGGTTTGCGCGTGGTCAGCCTGGAGCGACGTGCCCATGTGCTGCATTATCCGGATGTGCGCAGCCTGACCCATGAGCTCAAGGCGCTCGGTGCGCACAATCTCAATCCGGGCCGCCCGGGAGGGTTGACGGGCCGTGCGCGGATTGTTGCACTGGTAGACGCCTACGAGCAGTTCCGTCAGGCCGAGGGACTGCCGGCCACTTATCAAGTGGTGTACGCCGTCCTGGAGAAGCCCCTATGAGCGCCGCCTATTTCATCACCGGCACCGATACGGATGTCGGCAAGACCACTATCGCCGCCGGCCTGTTGCACGCCGCTCGGCTAGCCGGCAAAAGTACTGCGGCGGGAAAACCCGTGGCTTCCGGCTGCCAGGTCACGGCCAAGGGCTTGCGCAACGCCGATGCCCTGGCGCTGCTGGCCGAATGTTCATTGCCGTTGAGTTATGCCGAGGTCAACCCGGTGGCGTTCGAACCCGCCATCGCGCCCCATCTGGCCGCGCGGGAGGCCGGCGTCGCGCTGACGGTGCAGTCGTTGTTGAAACCCATGCAGCAGATTCTGGCGCGTCAGGCGGATTTCACCCTCATCGAAGGCGCAGGCGGTTGGCGTGTGCCGTTGGCTGACCAGGACAACCTGTCGGACCTGGCCATGGCGCTGCAACTGCCGGTGATCCTGGTGGTGGGCGTGCGCCTGGGATGCATCAGCCATGCCTTGCTCACCGCCGAAGCCATCGCCCGGGACGGTTTGCCCTTGGCCGGTTGGGTGGCGAATATCATCGACCCCAAGACCTCTCGTCTGGAAGAAAACCTCGCCACCCTGGCTGAGCGTTTGCCCGCGCCATGCCTTGGACGAGTGCCCAAGCTCAAGCACGCCGGCGCCGAGGCGGTAGCTGAGTACCTGCAACTGGACCTGCTTGACTGATTCTGGCTATCGGCAAGGCATTATGCCATTAGTGTTTTTAACGGGCTTTTTGCCAGTATGTCTGCTTCAATTCAACTTCACGATTCTCTAAAGGCAGGTTGAAGCCATGGACATCTCTGGCAGCAGCGCGTTTTACTCGGGGCTGAGCACCATTCAGGCCGGGCAGAGCCGTGTCGACCAGGCCGCCGGCAGGATTGCCAGCGCCGCGACCACCCAGCCGTCGGACGCACAGCGCGACCGGTTGCAAGCCAATGACCGCGCCCAGCCGACGAACTCGGCGAGCAATATGGTTGAAATGGCCCAAGGCAAGTTTCAAGTGGAGTTGGGCGCCAAGGTCGCCAAGGCTTCAGACGAAATGCTCGGTACCCTGATCGACACCTTCGCTTAACCCCTCTTTCGTACGACCGGCTTCTTCCTGGGGCTGGTCGCCTTTGTGCAATCCTCCATTTTCTTCTGAGCGCCTTGTGGCATCCCGCCGCAGGCCTCGCCATGCCTGCCATTGACCCGCGTCATGACAAACGGTGTCTGGACGACGCTTGACATCCCCAGGTCGTAAACGTATGTTTCAAACACCTGTTTGACCGCCACAACACATCCACGCGGTTGTTCATTCCAGATACATCAGCAGAGGTTTATCGCTATGCCTGACTACAAGGCCCCCTTGCGTGATATTCGCTTCGTTCGTGACGAACTGCTCGGCTATGAAGCGCACTATCAGAGCCTGCCGGCTTGCCAGGACGCTACCCCGGACATGGTTGACGCCATTCTCGAAGAAGGCGCCAAGTTTTGTGAGCAAGTGCTGGCACCGTTGAACCGCGTGGGTGACATCGAAGGGTGCACCTGGAGTGAGTCTGGCGTAAAAACCCCTGCTGGTTTCAAAGAAGCCTACAAGCAATTTGTCGAAGGCGGCTGGCCAAGCCTGGCCCACGACGTGGAGCACGGTGGCCAAGGCCTGCCGGAATCCCTGGGCCTGGCCGTGAGCGAAATGGTCGGCGAAGCCAACTGGTCGTGGGGTATGTACCCGGGCCTGTCCCATGGCGCGATGAACACCATTTCCGAGCACGGCACCCCCGAGCAGCAAGAGGCCTACCTGACCAAGCTGGTGTCGGGCGAGTGGACCGGCACCATGTGCCTGACCGAGCCACACTGCGGTACCGACCTGGGCATGCTGCGCACCAAGGCCGAGCCTCAGGCCGACGGTTCCTACAAAGTCTCCGGTACCAAGATCTTCATCTCGGCCGGTGAACACGACATGGCCGACAACATCGTCCACATCGTGCTGGCCCGCCTGCCGGACGCACCGGCGGGTACCAAAGGCATCTCGCTGTTCATCGTGCCCAAGTTCCTGCCCAACGCCGACGGCTCGATCGGTGCGCGCAACGCCGTGAGCTGTGGTTCCCTGGAACACAAGATGGGTATCCACGGTAACGCCACCTGTGTGATGAACTTCGACGCGGCCACCGGTTTCCTGATCGGCCCGGCGAACAAAGGCCTGAACTGCATGTTCACCTTTATGAACACCGCTCGCCTGGGCACCGCGCTGCAAGGCCTGGCCCACGCCGAGATCGGCTTCCAGGGCGGCCTGAAATATGCCCGCGATCGCTTGCAGATGCGTTCCCTGACTGGCCCGAAAGCGCCGGAAAAGGCCGCTGACCCGATCATCGTGCACCCTGACGTGCGCCGCATGCTGCTGACCATGAAAGCCTTCGCCGAAGGTAACCGTGCGATGGTGTACTTCACCGCCAAGCAAGTGGACATCGTCAAGTACGGCACCGACGACGAGGCCAAGAAACAGGCCGACGGCCTGCTGGCATTCATGACCCCGATTGCCAAGGCGTTCATGACCGAAGTCGGTTTTGAATCCGCCAACCACGGCGTGCAGATCTATGGCGGCCACGGCTTTATCGCCGAGTGGGGCATGGAGCAGAACGTTCGCGACAGCCGTATCTCCATGCTGTACGAAGGCACCACTGGCATCCAGGCACTGGACCTGCTCGGCCGTAAAGTGCTGATGACCCAGGGCGAAGCGCTCAAGGGCTTCACCAAGATCGTGCACAAGTTCTGCCAGGCCAACGAAGGCAACGACGCGGTCAAGGAATTTGTGGCACCGCTGGCTGCGCTGAACAAAGAGTGGGGCGAGTTGACCATGAAGGTCGGCATGGCCGCGATGAAAGACCGCGAAGAAGTGGGTGCCGCTTCGGTGGATTACCTGATGTACTCCGGTTACGCCTGCCTGGCTTACTTCTGGGCCGACATGGCGCGCCTGGCTGCCGAAAAACTCGCCGCCGGTACCAGCGAAGAAGCGTTCTACACCGCCAAGCTGCAAACCGCGCGCTTCTACTTCCAGCGCATCCTGCCGCGGACCCGTACCCACGTGGCCACCATGCTGTCGGGCGCCAGTAACCTGATGGACATGAAAGAAGAAGACTTCGGCCTGGCTTACTAAGCCTTACCGGGTTCATCTGAAACCGTCGCTTCCCTTGGGAGCGGCGGTTTTTTCATTGGGGGATAAAAAACACAGTGCAGCGCTCAGGGATTTTCTCCGGCTGCCGTTACAGTGATGGCAATGTGATACATGACGGGCAAGGTGTGCTTAACTGTTCGCATCAAGGCACAGTGCCACTACTTTTTGCGGGTCGGAGTTTTACCCTTGTCACGCGTGTCTGCTTTACGTTTCAGTCACTTTCTTCCTTCGTTGCTGCTGTTGCTGGCCGGGCTCTCGGCTGCGTACGTCAAGGACCTCAGCGTCTTCTTCACCTCGCTGTTCAATGTGTTGCCGACCCTGGTGCTGTTGCTGGGCGGTTCGTACTGCGCGGTTTATCGCCGCCAGCGTGAATTGTTCCTGATGATCACGGTGTACATCGCCTACTTCCTGCTCGATACCCAGACCGATTTCTATCGCGACAATGGCCGCGTGCGCGAAGACGCAGCCGTGGTGTTTCACCTGTGTTGCCTGTTATTGCCGCTGCTGTTCAGCATCTACGCGCTGTGGCAGGAGAAGACCCACCTGTTTCGCGACTTCGTTGCCCGTTGTGCGGTGCTGCTGGCAATCGGCAGCGTCGCGCTGGCCCTGGAGCAAAGTTATCCCCAGGCACTGCTGAACTGGCTGGCGGAGATCCGCTGGCCCGCTCTGCATGGGACTTGGATGAGCCTGATCCAGTTGTCTTACCCGATGTTCCTGGTCGGCTTCATCGCCCTGGCGGCGCAATACTGGTACCAGCCGCGCCCGCTGCATGCAGCGCAACTGGTGGGCTTGCTGGGGATGTTCTGGATGTTGCCGCAGACCTTCATCCTGCCGTTCACGCTGAATATCATGTGCAGCCAGGTCATGCTGATGATCGCCGCCGGCGTGGCCCACGAGGCTTATCAAATGGCGTTCCGCGACGAACTGACCGGCCTGCCGGGGCGCCGTGCCCTGAACGAACGCATGCAGCGGCTGGGGCGCAACTATGTGCTGGCGATGACCGACGTCGATCACTTCAAGCGCTTCAATGACACCCATGGTCACGATGTGGGCGACCAGGTGCTGCGCCTGGTCGCGAGCAAGCTGTCCAAGGTCAATGGGGGTGGGCGTGCCTACCGCTACGGCGGTGAAGAGTTCGCCGTGGTGTTCGCCGGCAAGACCCTGGATGAGTGCATGCCGCACCTGGAGGAAATCCGCGAGATCGTCGCCAACTATGACATCAAGCTGCGTAATTCGGACCGGCCCCAGGATGATCAACAAGGCCGTCAACGCCGGGCGGGCAGCGGCGCGTCGAGTGTGTCTGTGACGGTCAGCATCGGCGTGGCCGAACGCCAGATCGACCAGCGCACGGCGGAAGAAGTGCTCAAGTCCGCCGACCAGGCGCTGTACGCCGCCAAGGGCGCGGGGCGTAACTGTGTGGTTGCGGCCGGGCAGACCCGCCGTGGCGCGGTGCGCATGCAGAGCGCTGCCGGTTGAGTGATGGCGCTGTATTCAGCGGTTCTACAATGATTGTCCGAGGCGCTGGCCGGCAGTAGGTTGAAAGGATCTGCTGCCGGAGACATCGCCATGCCTGAGTACAAAGCTCCCCTGCGCGACATGCGCTTTCTGATCGACAACGTGTTTGATTTCCACGGCCACTACGCTGCCCTGGGCGCCACGGACGCCAGTCCGGACATGGTCAGTGCAATCCTGGAAGAAGGTGCCAAATTCTGCGAGAACGTGCTTTCGCCACTCAACCGCAGTGGTGATGAGGAGGGCTGCCATTTCGACAACGGCGTGGTGACGACGCCCAAGGGCTTCAAGGAAGCCTTCGCCCAGTACGTCGAGGGCGGCTGGCACGGTGTGGCGGCAGACCCGGCCTACGGCGGCCAGGGCCTGCCGCAATCGTTGGGCCTGGTGCTCAGCGAGATGATCGGCTCCAGCAACACCTCGTGGGGCATGTATCCGGGCCTGACCCACGGCGCGATGTCGGCGATCCACGCCCACGGCACCGAAGAGCAGAAGGCCACGTTCCTGAGCAAACTCACAGCGGGCGAATGGACCGGCACCATGTGCCTGACCGAAGCCCATTGCGGCACCGACCTGGGCCTGATCAAGACCCGTGCCGTGCCCCAGGCGGATGGCAGCTACGCGATCACCGGGAGCAAGATCTTCATCTCGGCCGGTGAGCACGACATGAGCGCCAATATCATCCATCTGGTGCTGGCCAAGCTGCCGGATGCGCCGGCGGGCACCAAGGGTATCTCGTTGTTTATCGTGCCCAAGTTCCATGTGGATTCGGCTGAGCGCAATGCGGTGCACTGCGGCTCTATCGAGCACAAGATGGGCATCAAGGGCTCGGCCACGTGCGTGCTCAACTTCGACGGCGCCAAGGGCTTTTTGATTGGCGAGGCGAACAAGGGCCTCAACTGCATGTTCACCATGATGAACCACGCCCGCCTGGGCACCGGCATGCAGGGCCTGTGCAATGGCGAGGCGAGCTTCCAGGGCGCGATCAAGTACGCCAACGACCGCCTGCAAATGCGCGCGCTGACCGGCGCCAAGGCCCCGGAGAAAGCCGCCGACCCGATCATCGTGCATCCCGATGTGCGCCGTATGCTGCTGACCATGAAAGCCTTCAACGAAGGCAACCGCGCACTGACCTATTTCACCGCGCAGTTGCTCGACACCGCGCACCTTTGCAGCGACGCCGGCCAGCGCCAGGAGGCCGAAGACCTGTTGGCGTTCCTCACTCCCATCTGCAAAGCCTTTATGACCGACACCGGGCTGGAGGTGACCAACCACGGCATGCAGATATTCGGCGGCCATGGCTACATTCGTGAGTGGGGCATGGAACAACTGGCGCGCGATGCGCGGATTGCGCCGATCTACGAAGGCACCAACGGCATCCAGGCCCTCGACCTGCTGGGGCGCAAGGTGTTGGGCAGCCAGGGCAAGCTGCTGCGCGGCTTTACCAAAATCGTGCATAAGTTTTGCGCGGCGAATGCCGAACATGCGCAGCTCAAGGGCTATGTGGTGCAGCTTAATCAACTGAATCAGGAATGGGGCGAGCTGACTACCCAGGTCGGTATGGCCGCGATGAAAAACCCGGATGAGGTGGGCGCAGCGGCGGTGGATTACTTGATGTACAGCGGTTACATCATCCTCGCCTACCTGTGGCTTCGGATGGCCATTGCAGCGCTGGCGCACGATGACACTGACTTCGCCAAGGCCAAGCTGGCGACCTGCGACTTTTACTTCAAGCGCCTGTTGCCACGTACCGCAACCCACCGCGCCGCCGTGGAAGCGGGCAGCGAATGCCTGATGAGTCTGCCTGCGGAGTCGTTTGCGCTGTGATGACTTAAAAATACCAGTCAGTCACAAGTGGACCCTATGTGTCTGAAAAGTTGTTCGGGTACACTCGGAGCCTGTAAAACCGATCCTATCGAATCACTTTTCACGTTCTCACGAGGTTTGCCATGGCTGATTACAAAGCGCCGCTGCGTGATATGCGCTTCGTCCTCAACGAAGTCTTTGAGGTCGCCACCACTTGGGCCCAATTGCCGGCATTGGCAGACAGCGTTGACGCCGAAACCGTAGAGGCCATCCTCGAAGAAGCCGGCAAGGTCACCGCCAAATCCATCGCCCCGCTCAGCCGTGGCGGCGATGAACAGGGCTGCCGCTGGGATAACACGGCGGTGTTTACTCCGGATGGTTATCCACAGGCCTACAAGACCTACGCTGAAGGTGGCTGGGTCGGCGTAGGCGGCGACCCCGTGTTTGGCGGCATGGGCATGCCCAAGGCGGTATCGGCCCAGGTCGAGGAGATGATCAACTCGTCAAGCCTGGCGTTCGGCCTGTACCCGATGCTGACCTCCGGCGCCTGCGTGTCGATCAACACCCATGCCAGCGAGGAACTCAAGGCCATCTACCTGCCGAAGATGTATTCCGGCGAGTGGGCAGGCTCCATGTGCCTGACGGAAGCACACGCGGGTACCGACCTGGGGATTATCCGCACCAAGGCCGAGCCGCAGGCAGGCGGTTCCTACAGGATCAGCGGAACCAAGATCTTTATCACTGGCGGTGAACACGACCTCACCGAGAACATCATTCACCTGGTGCTGGCCAAACTGCCGGACGCACCGGCCGGTCCCAAGGGGATTTCGCTGTTCCTGGTGCCGAAGTTCATGGTCAACGCCGACGGCAGCCTGGGCGCGCGCAACCCGGTGAGCTGCGGCTCCATCGAACACAAGATGGGTATCCAGGCATCCGCCACCTGCGTGATGAACTTCGACGAAGCCGTGGGTTACCTGGTGGGCGAACCCAACCGTGGGTTGGCGGCGATGTTCACCATGATGAACTATGAGCGCCTTGGCGTGGGTATCCAGGGCCTGGCGTCCGGCGAGCGTTCCTACCAGAACGCGATTGAATATGCCCGCGACCGCCTGCAAAGCCGTGCGCCGACCGGTGCCCAGGCCAAAGACAAAGTGGCCGACCCGATCATCGTCCACCCCGACGTGCGCCGTATGCTGTTGACCATGAAAGCCGCCAACGAAGGCGGACGCGCGTTTTCCACCTATGTGGCGACGCAGCTGGACATCGCCAAGTTCAGTGAAGATGCCGCTGCCCGCGAGCGGGCCGATAACCTGGTGGCCTTGTTGACGCCGGTCGCCAAGGCGTTCCTCAGCGACCTGGGCCTGGAAACCACCGTGCTCGGCCAGCAAGTGTTTGGTGGCCACGGTTACATTCGTGAGTGGGGCCAGGAGCAACTGGTGCGTGATGTACGTATCACCCAGATCTACGAAGGCACCAACGGCATCCAGGCACTGGATTTGATGGGGCGCAAGATCGTCGGCAGCGGCGGTGCGTTCTACACCTTGTTCGCCGACGAGATTCGCCAGTTCATCGCCTCGGCGGGGCCCGAATTGGCGGAGTTCACCCAGCCACTGGGCGCAGCGGTGGATAACCTGGACGAATTGACCGCCTGGGTGCTGGATCGTGCCAGGGCTAATCCGAACGAGATCGGCGCAGCCTCGGTGGAGTATTTGCATGCATTTGGTTACATGGCCTACGCCTATATGTGGGCGCGTATGGCCAAGGCCGCGTTGGGCAAAGAGACTGAGGAAGACTTCTACGCCAGCAAGCTGGGCACCGCGCGCTTCTACTTTGCGCGTCTGTTGCCACGTATTCACTCGCTGAGTGCGTCGGTAAAAGCCGGTAGCGAATCACTGTTTTTGCTGGATGAGGCACTGTTCTAAGGGCTTGGAGGGCGTGTAAGCATTCTCTTACATGACGTACTGCTAATCGTCCTCTATCGCCAAATTGGATCCACGGATAATCTACTTCACATGGACGTCGCGCAGGAAGCGCAAAGCAACAACACGGACACGTAGGATTCTGCCAGGATGGCGGAGTGAAATGGATGTCAGGGAAACAGTCTGCAAAGCCCCGCTTCGGCGGGGTTTTCTTTTGCCCGCGAAAAAGTCAGGCGCCGAATTTCAGGGCAGGGCCTGCGGCGCATTCATCACGTCTTCCAGCAAGGTGCGCAGCAGCGCCATGGTTGCCTGCTGGCGCTGTACATCGCGACACACCAAACCTACCTTTAACGGCACCCTGGGTTCACTCAAGGGTTTCCAGAGCAGCGACTGGCTGTTGTGTTCGTCCTGGGAGCGTCCCGGCAGCACCGTGGCCAATTTGGTGTTAGGCAAGCTGTCGAGAATTCCCACCATGGTATTCAACTCCGCCTGTACCTGCGGCCGGCGTCCGAGGTTGGATAACTGACCCTGCCAGATCTGTCGAACCTGGAACTCTTCCCCCAGCAACAACATCGGCAGTTCGGCGGCCTGTTTCAGCGAGACTTTCTTGAATTCGCGCAGGGGATGGTCCTCGGGGATGACTATCTTCAATTCATCTTCGTACAACAACACACCGTGCAGCCCCGGCTGGCGTGGCGGCAGATAGCTGATGCCGATGTCCAGCGAGCCGTTAAGCAACCGCCGTTCAATCTCGATCCCGGTCAATTCGTAGATCTGCACCACCAGGTGCGGCTGGGCCTTGCGCACGCGCTCGAGCATTTGCGGGACCAGGCTGGTGTGCACGGTTTGCAGCACGCCGATGGCCAGGGTGCGCATGGCCTGGCCCTTGAAGTTACGCAAGGCTTCGACGGCTTGCTGCATGCCATCGATCAGCGGCAAGGCATGGTTGTACAGCGTATGGGCGGCCAGGGTGGGCAGCAGGCGTTTGCTGCTGCGTTCGAACAGGCTCACATCGAGGTTGCGCTCCAACTGGCGGATCTGTTGTGAGAGCGCTGGCTGGGAGATCGACAGGCGTTCAGCGGCACGGCCCACATGGCCTTCTTCATACACCGCGACGAAATAACGCAGTTGCTTAAAATCCATAAGGTTTTCTTATCGAAAAAGCTGGAAAAACGAAATGGCCGGTGGCCCCCGAGGCGCCTAGTCTAGCGCCTATTCGCAGGGCTTACAGGGCCGGATCGGGCAATGAACAGCGTTTATGTTGATGGCGTTTACATAGGCAAGGCAACACACCCGCAGACAGTGATTGCAGGGAAAACCGACCAAGGCCCGGTTGCCACTGGGGGCAAGCTGTGAATCTCTTCAATATGCGTCGCCCCGTGCCCAGCCTGGACGACCTGCTGCTGGAGGCTTCACCCGATACGCTGTCCAGCGAGGCGCTGATGCCCACCGTGGCGAGGCCGCCTCAGGTTTTCGTTCGTGGCCAGGGCTCGTGGCTGTGGGACAGCGACGAGCGTGCCTACCTGGATTTCAGCCAGGGCAACGCTGCCAACAGCCTCGGCCACAGCCCGCAGGTCTTGATCAAAGCCCTTGCCGACCAGACCCAGGCCCTGATCAATCCAGGCCTGGGGCTGCATAACCGCGCTCAACTCAATCTTGTCGACCGCCTGTGCCATCGTACCGGCAGCGACCAGGCCTACCTGCTCAACAGTGGCGCCGAGGCCTGCGAAGCGGCGATCAAGCTGGCGCGCAAGTGGGGCCAACTGCATCGCGGCGGGGCCTACCGCATTATCAGTGCGAGCAATGGTTGCCATGGTCGCAGTTTCGCGGCACTGGCGGCGTCGGCCGGCAATCTGGAAAACCGCTTTGAACCGCAATTGCCCGGCTTCAGCCATGTGCCCTTCAACGACCTTCCGGCCCTGCATGCTGCGGTCGATGCACAGACAGTCGCCATCCTGCTGGAGCCGGTCCAGAGCGAAGCCGGTGTGATCCCCGCGACGGAACATTACCTCAAGGGGGTTGAACGGCTGTGCCGCGAACTGGGGATCCTGCTGATCCTCGACGAAGTACAAACCGGCCTTGGCCGTTGCGGCACCTTGCTTGCCGAACAGCAATACGGTGTGCGAGCCGACATCATCACCCTCGGCAAAGGCCTGGGCGGCGGCGTGCCGTTGGCTGCGCTGCTGGCGCGAGGCAACGCCTGTTGCTTTGAAGTGGGTGAGCTGGAAGGCACCCATCATGGCAACGCATTGATGGCAGCGGCCGGGCTGGCGGTACTCGATACGGTGCTGGAGCACGGCTTCCTGGAACACGTACGTGAATCCGGCCTTTACCTGGGCGAAGGCCTTGCCCGACTGGCCTACCGCTACGACCAGGGCCAATTGCGCGGCCACGGCCTGATGTGGGGCCTGACGTTGGCGGATGATTCTGCAGATGCAGTGGTAAAAGCCGCCCTGCACGAAGGCCTGATCCTCAACGCCCCGCAACCTGACTGCCTGCGCTTCACCCCGGCGCTTACGGTGAGCAAAAGCAACATCGACGAAATGCTCCTGCGCCTGGCCCGCGCTTTTTCCCGGGTGCGCACCGCCCAGTTGCAATGCCGCAAGGGCATCGCCGTTTAACCCACATTCCTGAACCGTCTCGCGGTATACGCGGCGCCTCCAGCCTGATTTTTTCGGCTGGGGGCGTTTTTTTGCGTGTGAAATTTTTGGATTGAAAGCGTTGATTGATCGCCTGTGAAAACAATGGCTTTTTAGCGTGCGTCGATAAGGACTGTCGACGGAGCATTGGTTGCTCCACTTCTAATCTATGCCACTGGGTGGTATGTTTATGGGAAGGGATATCCATGAGGCTTAGGTTGTTTAAAACCAGGAATTTTGCTGAGGCGGCCAGAAAGGCGTGGATCTGTGATTCGGAGTTGAGGGAGGCGTTCGGCCAATTGCTCAGGGGGCAAGCTGACAATTTGGGAGGTGGTGTCTGGAAGAAACGCCTCAAAGAGAACCGACATCGATCTATTGTCTTGGCCAAGGGCAGGCATTACTGGGTTTATAACTCTCTTTTTGACAAGCAGAGGCGAAGCAATATCAGCCATAAGGAACTCAGCGCGTTGCGAGCACTGGCTAAGGTTTATGAAGGGTTAAACGAGGTACAGGTTCAACACCTTCTGGATAGTGGGGAATTTGTGGAGATGCACCATGACCAAAAAATATGAAAGCGAAATTCTTGAGTCTGTTCACCAATCTGCCAAAGCGCTTTATGCAATTGGCGCCATCAACAAAACTACTCTTCGTGAGTTCGACGAGGCATGCCTTGCAAAGATCCCGGCGCAAATCCCTGCCGAACAGATCAAGCAGCTACGTGAAAGTAGCCATGTCAGCCAACCGGTGTTTGCTCGTTACCTGAATACCAGCGCCTCCACGGTGAAGAAATGGGAATCTGGCGAGAAGCAACCCAGCGGCATGGCGCTCAAACTTCTTAGCATCGTGCAAAAGCATGGGTTAGAAATTCTGGCCTGAAGGATGGCCCGGTGCCAGATCCCACTGAACCCTCACGAACGCCCAAGGTCGATTAGCTACACGGCTCACACGAGCCGATTTTCTGGAGCTGACCCATGGACATCATTCGTATCATCATCGCCATTCTGCTGCCGCCACTGGGTGTGTTCCTGCAAGTGGGTTTCGCTGGCGCGTTCTGGCTGAATATTCTGCTGACCTTGTGCGGTTACTTCCCAGGCATCATTCACGCCGTATACATCATCGCCAAGCGCTGAGCCCGTCAGCCTTTTGCGATGAGCCGTGAATTGCGCTCATTGCGAAAGGCCAGTTGCTCGATGGTCTGGGTAGCGTGCTCGGCTTCTTCCCGCGCCTTGAGGATGATGCCGTGCTGCTCGGACTTGCTGCACACCGGGTCGGCATTGCTCGCATCCCCCGTGAGCATGAAGGCCTGGCAACGGCAGCCACCGAAATCCTTTTCCTTTTCATCGCACGAACGACACGGCTCGGGCATCCAGTCGTAGCCGCGAAAGCGGTTGAACCCGAAAGAGTCGTACCAGATGTGCTGCATGCTGTGGTCGCGCACATTGGGAAACTGCACCGGCATCTGTCGGGCGCCGTGGCAGGGCAGGGCGGTGCCGTCTGGCGTCACGGTCAGAAAGATACTGCCCCAGCCGTTCATACAGGCCTTCGGGCGCTCCTCGTAGTAGTCCGGTGTCACGAAGATCAGCTTGCACGGATGGCCTTCGGCTTCGAGCTTGGCACGGTATTCGTTGGTGATGCGTTCGGCGCGCACCAGTTGTTCCTTCGTCGGCAATAAACCCACGCGATTGAGTTGTGCCCAGCCATAGAACTGGCAGGTGGCAAGCTCGACAAAATCCGCCTCCAGCGCAATACACAGCTCGATGATGCGGTCGATCTTGTCGATATTGTGCCGATGGGTGACGAAGTTCAGCACCATCGGGTAGCCATGCGCCTTCACGGCGCGGGCCATTTCCAGTTTTTGCGCAAAGGCTTTTTTCGAACCGGCCAGCAGGTTGTTCACCTGTTCGTCGCTGGCCTGGAAGCTGATCTGGATATGGTCCAGGCCGGCTTTCTTGAAGTCGCTGATCTTCTGCTCGGTCAGGCCGATGCCCGAGGTGATCAGGTTGGTGTAGAACCCCAGCTTGCGCGCCTCGGCGATCAACTCGGCGAGGTCCTGGCGCACCAGCGGCTCACCGCCGGAAAACCCCAGTTGCGCCGCGCCCATCTCGCGGGCCTCGCGAAATACCTTGATCCACTGCTCGGTGCTCAGCTCCTTGCCCTGCTCGGCAAAGTCCAGCGGGTTGGAGCAATACGGGCATTGCAGCGGGCAGCGATAGGTCAGCTCGGCGAGCAACCACAGCGGCAGGCCGATGGCGGGTTTTTCAGGCAAGGGTGATCCAGTGCTCAGCACGGGCGACCTCCATGAATTGCTCGATGTCGTCACCCAGCTCAGGTACGCCGGGGAACTGTTCTTCGAGGGCGGTAATGATCGCCGCCACGTCGCGCTCACCGTCAATCAGGCCACCAATCAGCGCGGCGCTGTCGTTGAGCTTGATCATGCCTTCGGGGTAGAGCAACACATGGCCTTTTTGCGCGGGTTCGTACTGGTAACGGTAGCCCTGGCGCCAGGTCGGTTTTCTGCTGCGATCAAAGCTCATAGGGTGATCCCTTTATGCCAGACCCGCTGCTCGGTCACGCTGTGATACGGCGGGCGTTTCAGTTCGTAGGCCATGCTCATGGCATCCAGCATGCTCCACAGGATGTCGAGTTTGAACTGGAGGATTTCCAGCATGCGCTCCTGGCCTTCTCGGGTGGTGTAGTGCTGCAAGGTGATTGCCAGCCCATGCTCCACGTCGCGCCGCGCCTGGCCCAGGCGGGTGCGGAAATATTCGTAGCCGGTGGGGTCGATCCACGGGTAGTGCTGCGGCCAGCTGTCGAGGCGCGATTGGTGGATCTGCGGCGCGAACAGCTCGGTGAGCGAGCTGCTGGCGGCTTCCTGCCAGCTGGCGCGGCGCGCAAAGTTGACGTAGGCGTCTACCGCAAAGCGTACGCCGGGCAATACCAGTTCCTGGGAGCGCAACTGGTCGGGGTCGAGGCCGACCGCTTGGCCCAAACGCAGCCAGGCTTCGATACCGCCGTCCTCACCCGGTGCGCCATCGTGGTCGAGCAGGCGCTGAATCCACTCGCGACGGATCTCGCGGTCCGGGCAGTTGGCCAGGATCGCCGCGTCTTTCAGCGGGATGTTCACCTGGTAATAGAAACGGTTGGCGACCCAGCCCTGGATCTGCTCGCGGGTGGCACGGCCTTCATACATCGCCACGTGGTACGGGTGATGGATATGGTAGAAGGCGCCTTTGGCCCGCAAGGCGGCTTCGAATTCGGCGGTGTTCATCGGTCTATCAGTCATAAGAGGTCTCCTGTAGGAGCGAGCTTGCTCGCGAAGGTCGTTAACGATGACGTGGGCGTTCTGAATGAGCACGGTGCCCTTGGGTTTTTCGCGGGCAAGCCCGCTCCTACAGTTCGATGCTCATGCCGTCGTAAGCGACTTCGACATTGCGCCGCACCAGTTCCGCGCGCTCGGGAGAATCTTCATCGAGGATCGGGTTGGTGTTGTTGATGTGGATAAGCACCTTGCGCTGCTTGGGCAACTGCTCCAGCACTTCGAGCATGCCGCCGGGGCCATTTTGCGCCAGGTGGCCCATCTCGCGGCCGGTGCGGGTGCCGACGCCACGGCGCTGCATTTCATCGTCGTCCCACATCGTACCGTCCACCAGCAGGCAATCGCTGCCGGCCATGATCTCCAGCAACGGCGCGTCGACCTTGCCCAGGCCCGGGGCGTAGAACAGTTTGCCGCCGGTGCGCAGGTCTTCGACGATCAGGCCGATGTTATCGCCTGGGTGCGGGTCGAAGCGGTGCGGCGAGTACGGTGGGGCGGCGCTACGCAGGGGCAACGGGGTGAAGCGCAGGTTGGGGCAGGCCGGGATGGTGAAGCTGGCATCCAGCTCGATGCGGTTCCAGGCCAGGCCGCCGTTCCAGTGGGTGAGCATGGTGAACAGCGGGAAGCCGGTGCTCAGGTCTTCATGGACCATGTCGGTGCACCACACCTGGTGCGGGCAACCTTCGCGCAGGCTCAACAGGCCGGTGGTGTGGTCGATCTGGCTGTCCATCAGGATGATGGCACTGATGCCGGTGTCGCGCAGTGCGCGGCCGGGCTGCATCGGCGCAAAACCCTGGAGTTGCGCGCGGATATCCGGTGAGGCATTGCACAGTACCCAGTTCACGCCATCGTCGGAAATGGCGATGGACGACTGGGTCCGCGCCTGCGCCCGCAGGCTGCCGTCACGAAAACCTGCGCAGTTCACGCAGTTGCAGTTCCACTGCGGGAAGCCGCCGCCAGCGGCGGAACCTAGAATCTGGACAAACATGGCCGCTCCATCAAGCAAAGCTCAAAACAAAAACGCCCCGGGCGAACCGAGGCGTTGTATTACCCAGCGGCTTAGCGGCTGGCGAAGTACATGGTGACTTCGAAGCCGATACGCAGATCAGTGTAAGCAGGTTTGGACCAGGTCATATTCTTACTCCTACGAAGGGATGGGACGTTTACTACCAAGTAATACATATAGTCCACCTCCAGTCGGAGATGTTCAGATGTGTGCGTGGG
Source organism: Pseudomonas sp. AM8 (assembly GCF_036346475.1). Classification (NCBI taxonomy): domain Bacteria; kingdom Pseudomonadati; phylum Pseudomonadota; class Gammaproteobacteria; order Pseudomonadales; family Pseudomonadaceae; genus Pseudomonas; species Pseudomonas sp. AM8. The sequence goes on along the minus strand of NZ_JAOTNX010000004.1, from coordinate 82,497 downwards.
AATGTTACGCAATTCTTCTCAAGTTAGCGCTGTCTTGGTGGAAAAAGCCTGTTGCAGGGTTGGCAATGATCAGCTCGCCGGTTGCCAGCTCTCGTCGACAGGTGGGTCGTTGGCGATGCAGCGCCAGCCGCCGGTCGCGTCGTGCAGTTGTTGGGCCGCGTGTTGCAGGTCCTCCCGTGTGCGGGCCTGGATCAGCTGTTGAAGCCGGTACAGATAATCCGACGGGTGGCCCGCCAGGCGCGCGTGCCAAAGCAGTTCGGCGCTTTGGGTGATCGGTAACGTCGCGGCGCAGAACTGCTGTGCCAAGGCGTGATTGCCCACGTCACTGGTGCCGTCGATCAACAACGGTAGGTGTTTCAGGAAGGCTTTCAGGTGATCGACGATACCTGCCAGTGAAACGCTGGGTGATTGCACACCCAACAGCAGGCCGGTTTGCCCGTTGATCTGTCGGACACCGCTGAATACGGCGTAGCCCAATTGCAACTCGACCCTCAGGCGTTGGTAGAACGGCCCTTGGAGCAGGTGCCCAAGCAGCCGCCATGAGGCTTCATCGGCCAGGGATTGGCTGGGTGCCGGGCAAAACAGCAGCACGGCGGCTTCGGTTGAGTGGGTTTTAACCGTATGCCACACACGTTGACCACCGAGGTGTTGAAGAGACGGTTCGAAGTGTGCAGGTTGCCCAGGCAGACGGGCGGCGGCGGCCTTTATCAACGTTTCACATGCGGCGGGCAGACTCAGCCCCAGGCCGTGCCAGCGGGCAGTGGCCCAGGATCCAGGCTGTTCGCTGGCGTCGGCATGGCCGGTGGCGCAGCACGTGGGCAGGGCCTGGAGCAGTTCCCGGATAGCGATCATGGGCGCAGGTGCCGGGGCAGTTTCCTGCGGCAGGTTGAGGTGTTGCGCCAACGCCTCCAGCACGGCCGGCATCGGCTCGTGCAGCCCGGTCATCTTCACCAGCCAATCATGGCCGGTGGCTTCGAGAGATAATTCGACGCCCGCCTGGCGCGCATGTTCACGCAACGGCTGCAAGGTGTTTTCCAGCCCGGCAGGCGCTGGCGCGTCGAAGCGCCACTGCACGTACAGCGCGCCTTCATCGCCGTCATCCGCCAAGGCCTGGCTGAAGGTCAGCGGCGATACGTCCCTTCGCCCCCGTGAACGATCCTGGGCAAACGTGCGCAAGCCTCGGTGAGCGCTGGTTTGGCCACGGATCAGGCCGGCGCGTTCTTCTTTGGCCGGTGGGCGCAGGAACGGGTTGTTCGGCGGCAGTTGCCAACGGTGTTCGGCGGGCGGCAAGTGCAGTGAATCAAGCAGGGCCTTGAGCGCGGCGACGCCCTGTTCACTGAGGTCTTCGCTGTCGTTTCGAGCCAATGCCAGGGCGCCCTGGACCTGTTGTTGGCGAGCGTTCAGCAGGGCGAACTCTTCGCGCAGTGGCGTCCAATCGCTGTGGGCGAAAAAGCTCAGCCAGTCGTGCAGCAGCGTCTCAATGTGTGTGGGCGGTTCGTCCTTGCTGTCGAGTGTAAAGTCGATGTCCAGCACGGCTTGACCGGCGAAGTGGTACAGCACCGATGCCTGCAGGACGCTGGCCAAGTGTCGGGTTTTCAACTCGGCGAGCAGCCCGCCCGGCGCAGAGGCATTGAGCCAGGTGCAGAGGAAATCCAGGGCTTCACGGGGCGCGTCACAGGTGATGACGTGGTGCAAGTGGTTGTTGTCGATGTGTTGATAGCGCCGAGCCTGGCCTTGCATCAAGGCCGGTGGTGAGGCCTGCGGATGCAAGGGGCCAGCGATCAGTTGCGCGCTGAAACGCTGCGCCAGGGCTTCCAGTTCTTGCAGCGGCTCCGGGCCGGCGAGGCTCAGCGTCATCTGTCCGCTTTGATAGAAATGCGTGTGGAATTCCCGCAGTGCTTGCTGAAACGCCTCGCGCTCCACCGGCAGGCTGTCGCGGTTGCCCGCGTGAAAGCCGCGCAGTGGATGATCCGCTGCCAAGCCTTCTAGCAGCGCCACCTGCTGCTGTGCCTTGGCATCCTGGGACCAGGCGACGTACTCGGCGTGCAGCACTTCGCGCTCGCGCCGTTGATCTTCCAGGGTCAGGCGCGGATGGGTCAGCATGTCCGCCAGTCGCTCCAGCCCGTGCGCATAGACTGAAACCGGTAGTTCAAAGAAGAAGTCCGTGGTGCGTTCGCGGGTGCTTGCATTCACTTGGCCGCCGTGGCGCTGTACGTAGGCCATCAGCCCTTCGCCTGCAGGAAATCGCTCGGTTCCCAGAAACAACAAATGCTCAAGAAAATGCGCCAGCCCCGGCCAGGCCAACGGCACGTCGTGGCTACCGGCAGCCACCCGCAGCGCCGCCGCGCAACGTTTTAAGCGCGGTGCATGGCGCAGGGAAACCCGCAGGCCATTGGCCAGGGTCAGGTGAACGGGATAAAGGTGGGCCGGGGCGGGCATGGGCACTTCCAGAACGGGCAAGTGCCTATGCTAACAAACCCATTCAGTCAGGGCTTGTACAGCGGGCCGTAAAGCTCGGGACGCCGGTCTTGCAGGTAATGGTTGGCGGCGCGGGCGTCGAGGATCGATTGCCGGTCCACTGTCCCGACAATCAAGGCTTCATCCAGGCCGGCCTGGGCGATTAGCTGGCCATCTGGTGCGGCAATGCTGCTTTGCCCGCAGTACTGGATATCGCCTTCGTGCCCGCAGTAATTGGCGTAGGCCACGTAGCACTGGTTCTCGAAGGCCCGCGCCCGCACGGTGACATCGGCGACGAAGTCGAACGGCACCATATTGGCGGTGGGCACCAGGATCAGCTCGGCACCGGCCAGGGCCAGGCGTCGGGTGTTTTCCGGGAACTCCAGGTCATAGCAGATCAGGAACCCCAACTTCCATCCGTTGAGTTCCGCCAGCGGGAAATCATCGTCGCCGGCACTGAACATCGAGTGATCCAGATCGCCGAACAGATGGGTCTTGCGGTAGTTGCACAGGCGCTGGCCGTGGGCGTCGATCAACTGCACGGCGTTGTAGATCTGCCCGTCTTCGGCCCGCTCCGGGTAGCCGTACAGAATCGCCAGCCCGGCGCTCTGCGCGATTTCGGCAACGGCTTGGGCAGACTCCCCGTCCTGGGCTTCGGCCAAGGCACCCACGGCTTCGGCACCGATGTTGTAACCGGTGAGGAACATCTCCGGCAGCACCAGCACATCGGCACCGGACGCTTCATGCGCCAGTTGGTGCAGACGCTTGAGGTTGCCTGCGACATCCAGCGGCAGCGGTGGGCATTGGTACAGGGCGACGTGCATGTTCAACTCCTTAGTCAGCCAGGGCAATCGGCCCGATCTCATCGAACACATCACCCGGCCCCGGGTTCTCGGGGTGAGTGCTGCCACCAAAGTGGGTCATGATGCCCCACACCGCGTTCAATGAGGTTTGTACCGCGCCCTCCACCCATGCTGGAGTCCAGGACACGTCGTCACCGGCGATAAAAATCCCACGCTGTTCAGCGGGCATGTCCTTCTGCATGAAGTGCGCATACATACGTTGGTTGTAGCGGTAGTGACCCGGCAGCGCGCCTTTGAAGGCCCCGAGGAAATGCGGGTCGGCTTCCCAGGACACGGTGATCGGGTCGCCGATGATGCGCGCCTTGATGTCGACTTTCGGGTAGATCTTGTTCAAGGCGTCCAGCGCCAGTTTCACCCGTTTGTCGATGGGCTGCGGGAGCATTTTCAGCGCGTCGCTCATCCACGAGTACGACAGGCAGATCACCCCTGGCTTGTCGTCGCCGTTGTCGAAAAGGTAAGTGCCGCGCGTGAGGCGATCGGTGAGGGTCATGCTCATCAGGTCGCGGCCGGTCTCCGGGTCTTTGTCTTTCCAGAACGGGCGGTCGACCATCACGAAGGTCTTTGACGATTGCATGTAGCGCGTGCGGTCGAGGGCCATCCACATCTTTTGCGAGAACAGTGTTTCATCGCACTCGATCTGGGTGGTCAGCAGCCAGCTTTGGCAGGTGGTGAGCACGGCCGCGTATTCGCGGGTATCGCCGTAGTTGTCGGTCACCGCGAAACGGCCATCGGCAGCATGGGCGATGCGTTTTACCCCGGCCCGTGGTGCACCGCGGTGCAGCGAGCTCAGGCTGGTACCGGCGGGCCAATGGGCGCAACGCTCCGGCACATGGCGCCAGATGCCCATCGGCACCTGGGCTACGCCGCCGACCACCAGGTGCTGGTGATCGTCACAGTTGGTCATGACCACGCGGAATATTTCCAGCATGGAGTTGGGGAAATCCGAGTCCCAGCCACCGGTGCCGAAACCTACCTGGCCAAACACCTCGCGGTGGTGGAACGACAACTTGGCGAAGGCCTTGGAGGTGGCTACGAAGTCGTAGAAGGTGCGGTCGTCCCACAAGGGCACCAACTTGTTCCACAGCGCTTTGAGGCGCGGCACATCACGGTCGCGGATGGCTTGCTGGATATCGCCGAACTGCGAGCCGGCTTCCAGGGCGTCGGCCCAGGCGTCAGCCACTTCCTGGAACAGCGCAGGCAGATCGGACAGCTTTTGTGCGTAGTGGGTCTGGCCTTCGAGATCGATCACCGTACTGCCGGAAGCCGGCGTCAGCGGGTTGGGGAAGGGTTTGGTTTCCAGACCCAGCTTGTCGACGTAGTGATAGAACGCGGTAGAGGACACCGGAAAACGCATGCCGCCCAACTCGGCGATGATGCCTTCGGCGCCTTCGAAGGCCTGGGAACGCAAACGGCCGCCCATCTTCGAGGCCTCATACACCACGGGCTTGAGGCCCAGCTTCATCAGCTCGTAGGCGGCGACCAGCCCGGCGATACCGGCGCCGACGATGGCCACTTCGGCGCCATGATTGGCGGCGGGGATACTGCCGAGTCCGGCGGGGTGTTCGATCCAGTCATCGAAGGCGAACGGGAAATCCGGGCCAAAGATGGTGATGGGTTTTTTACCGTCGGCAGGGTGGCGATGGGTCTTGCTGATAGTGCTGGACGGAATGCTCATGGCGGGCCCTTGCTGACGACTCGGCGGGAAGTGACCCGCTGAGTATAGGAAAAGATGGCAGCCAGTTTAGGGAGCGTTGCGTTCGTTAATAAGACGCAAAGTGTCGTCGGAATGAATTGTTTTTAGTCATAGTGACGAATTAGGTGGTCAGATTGGTTGGCCGCGATCCAATTTGTTACTGAGGATGATCGATGTGGTGGTTTTCTCCACGCCATCGACACTGCCGATCTGGTCCAGTAATTGATCGAGCTGTTCCGGCGAATCGGTGCGCAACCAAGCCACGTAATCGAACTCGCCGCTGACCGCGCACAATTGTTGAACCTGGGCCATGGCGCTCAGCCTGCGCAGCACTTCTTTGCCCGAGCGCGGTTGCACGGTGATCCCCACATAGGCCTGCAAGCCGCCATCTGCCACGCGTTGACCCAGGCGCACACCATAACCGGTGATCACCTGGGTTTTCTCCAGGCGCGCAAGGCGCGACGTCACAGTGGTGCGCGCAATGCCCAACTGCCGGGCAAGCATGGCCACGCTTTCGCGGGCGTTGATCTGCAAGGCGGCGATCAACTGGCGATCGATTTCATCTAGAACAGGCACGTGGGGCTCCGTGACGGGCGGCAATGGGAACGCATGTTACAGGCTTGGATCGGCCAGCAGGCAGCGGGCAAACAGTTGTGGTACCGGCAGGTGACGTTGGCTGTAGCGGCCCAGCAGGATGATCTCGCGGAAAAAAGTCAGCTTGCCCAGCGGGATTATTCTTACTTGGGGCGAGCGCTCCAGCCACAAGCCTGCCTTTGGAATCAACGATACGCCCAGGCCACACTCCACCATCCTGACGATGGCTTCGAGTTCATCCAGCTCCAGCGCCACTTGCACCTCAAGCTTCTGCTCGCGCAGAAACCGGCTTACGAGTCGGCCGCCAAACGAAGCACGGTCATAGCGCACATGGGGCTGGGTGTTGAGTAGGTGCAAAGGGTCGTCGCCCACCAATGTGTTCGGTACGACCAACACGAACGGCTCCTTGCGCAGCACCTGCACATACAACTCCTTGGGCAGGTCGAAGGGCGGTCGAATGATGATTGCCGAATCCAACTCTCCAGCGTCGACCTGGTTCAACAGTTCCAGGGAGACACCAGGCACCAACTTGCACTCAACCGTTGGCGCGGCCTGGCGCAAGCGCACCAGCGCCTGGGGCAGCAAACCGGTTTGAGCCGTAGTGATAGCACCGACTTTCAACTCACCCCGGTATTCATTGGTATTCACCGGCACCGCCATGCGGTTGAAGGTCTCCAGAATCTCCTTGGCCAAGGGTAATGCGCGCAAACCGGCGGCATTCAGGGTGGCCTGGCGGCCGGTGCGGTCGAACAGCTGCACGCCCAGCGCTTGCTCCAACTGACGAATCTGGGCACTCACCGCTGACTGCGTCAGCCCGATATGCATGCCCGCTGACGCAAACGTCCCGTGACGCGTTACCGCAATAAAGGTCTTCAATTCACGCAGCATCGATGTCTCGATTCATCAAAAATTTTTGAGCTCGACGCAAAAACTATCGTCTTTTCATCGTTGGGAGCAAGGCTAAACTCGGCTTACTAACGCCCATAGAGGTTTGAACTGATGACACTCGCGCCCTTTCACCTGGCAATTCCGGTATTCGATCTCGCCGCTGCACGGCACTTCTACGGCGACGTCTTTGGGTTGGAGGAGGGCCGCTCCAGCGAACACTGGGTCGACTTCAACTTCTTCGGCCATCAACTGGTGATCCACGAACACCCGAAAACCGCCTCCCAGGAAGCCGCCCACACCAACGCTGTCGACGGCCACGACGTGCCCGTGCCGCATTTTGGCGTGGTGCTGGGCTGGGAAGATTGGCACGCCCTGGCAGACCGTCTACAGGCGCGGCAGACGACGTTTGTGTTGGAACCGCATATTCGGTTCAAGGGACAGGTGGGTGAGCAGGCGACCTTGTTCCTGTTCGACCCGTGCGGCAATGCGTTGGAGTTCAAGGCATTCAGGGATATTGGGCAGTTGTTTGCGAAGTAAGGTTGTACGCAGCCCCCCACGCAAAACGTCTGTGCCAGACACACAAAAGCCGCGCAATGCGCGGCTTTCGAATTGGTGGGCCCACACGGACTTGAACCGTGGACCAAAGGATTATGAGTCACCGAATGACACTCCGAGGCCATGTAAGTCTAGGCGAGGGTAGGCAAAGGTACAACAGTGCTAACCAACTGTTAACACTGAGTTTTTGCTAGTTTTGCAAAAACGGTTACGACTGGGGACTGTACCGCCAATGTACTTAGGACGCCTCCGCTGCCGCGGATGCCTAAGCCTGGTTTCCGGGTGCTGGTTCCTCTGCTGATTAAACTTGGCGCTTGTATCAAACGACGGGCCCGAAGGGCAATGGAGCTTTTTTGTGCGGGGCCTTGGCGCTTAAAGCGCTTTTTCGCTGTTTTGGACCAAAGCGGGGGTGACGAGGCCCCTTCTAATTCCCGCTTAGCACCACCAAAGCACCGCTAGTGCCCTATAGATTCCCTTGAATGCCCCGAAGACACCCATTCAGTGCTCCATTACGCACCCTAGGACAGATGTCCAAAAAGCACTCATCCACGCCTTGATGCCCACCAACCACCGCTCACTTCCTCTAAGGGTCCGGATTTTTCCCTTTAGCACACCTCAACCGCACCACTAATAAATGGCCTAGCTAAAACCACGTTTTTTTGCACAAAAAATGACTCAAATGCAGCAATAAACGAGGTTCAAAGGGATGGACTTTAGTATTTCTATACGCTGTGAGGCTTGGAACGGGGCGTCATCAACCGCGATGCGACTCGCAGACTCTCGATGAAGCTTGAGATAGGCTGACTCAATGGCCGCTCGTGACAAATCGTAGGACCCACCCTAGGCTAGATTTTATTTAGTCAGGTCGGTATCTGGCGCTTTTTGGCGATGTCGTCGTGACGTTGAAAGCTGGGCATGGGGCAAATTGAGGTATCGGCAATGAAAACTATCGGACGAGTCGAAGTCGAGACATTCATTGATGTCAGATGCGATGTGTGCGATGCATCAACTCGCGTAGATACGGGTGGGCTCCAGTTTGGCTCCCTTCAGGCGAAATGGGGCTTCGGCTCTTCCCACGACGGTGAGCGTTACGAAATACATCTCTGTGAGAACTGCTTTTTTCAAGCACTGACATATCTTCGTCAAGAGCGGCGAATTCAGAATATGTTCGGTACAGAGGACGTCGCTGGTTTTTCGGAGGATTTAGGTCTTGTAGCAAAAAATGATTACTTCGGCGATTGGGGCAGATGAGGTCGAAATGAAAGGGCGTCGAAAGGTCAGAACGGATAAGTGGCAGATTAAGGAGCTGGTCATCAAGGAGGCAAGGGCGATTCTTACCAGACGGACAATCACAGACGGACGCTTTTTAAATATTGCAGCCCAGAGCACGCTTGAGGAACCTGTCGGATTGCTGGCAGGGAGCCGATGGTGAGCGGGGTGACTATCGCCCTGGATGGCACCGGCCAGCAAACCCATCGGTGCGGTAGCCAAATTTCCTGTAATCCGGGTTACCCTGCGTAGCGCTCCCATTTTTGGATTGCTGCTCTTGCTTCTACCTCGCCGACGCCGCTTACCAATGAATCAGCAAATGCCAAGTGGGCATCCATGTAGTGGTCAAAATCTTTCTCTGGAACCCCATTCGAAAGTGCGCGGCTCCACCAGGAGAACGCTACAACAAGCTTGCCAAGCTCAGGGTCGTAATGAGCCTTCATTCGGTCAAGACCGCCATCATTGAAAGCGACAGCCCAGCCGAATGCTTTTGAAAAGTCCCGGACTTTTTGAGGCTGAGAGCCCCGCGCATATTTTTTATGAATAGCAGCGTGCGTTTGGCGGTCTTCTTCCAAGGATGGGACATAGAGGAGTCCACAAATGCGGCAGGTAGAAACGGTCAAGTTGTTGCTCCTTTCTTGATGGACGCGGAATTTCGCATCGCTCTATGTACTCGGCCGCACAGATGCGGGGCTTGGGCATTATTATGACTTTTTCTCACTGGTCGCGCTTCACTATGAGAGCCGACCCGATCCCGTAAGATATCGCACCTAGAAAAAGCGAAATTCCATAATTCGCTAGCACATTTGGCAAGGGATCACCGCGGTAGAACTTCCAAAGGTGAAACGCGGCCATACCAATTGCGTAACCTCTCATAAACTGCCAAAAACTAAGGTTCATGGTCTTTTCCGTTGTTCGTGGAGCTGGTGGTGCCCGGGGTGAAGTGTCGCCGCGGCTTGCAGTAGCCATCAGTCTTAGGGGGTAGTAGCCGATTTATCTCTACTTCGCAGGCTTGACCGAAACGACCTCAATGAATCGGTACTTCTTCCTTGCCATCTTCGTCGCGTCCAGTTCAGCTTGAAGCGTGCTTAATGTGTCGGCCTCGTAGGTGAGCAACTCAGTTTTTCCTTCGAACTCGCTTCCTACACGCAGTGTGACCTGCAGCTTTGGTACGAATGGTTTGGCCTCCTTCCGCTTGCTCGCTAGTGTCGATGTCGCGGCGACGACGACATGCGGCTTGATCTGCGGAACCGTTAATTGCTCAGCAGGCGCAGCGGATCCAAACAATGCATGGCGCATCTCTTCTTCGGTCATCATGACTTTCCTAGAATGGGTTGTCCCACTTGATTTCGGGTGCGCAGTAGTCAAAGCTGTAATTGCCCAACGTTCCGGCCTGCTCACCTTTCGCAGCTTTAGAGAGGGCCTGCTCATATCCGTTATCGTCCGTGCTCTCCAACTTAAGTTCGAATAACGCTTGATCCAAAAGCTTCTCTAGGGCTTTTGGGGAGCTGGCTTCTACTGTGATGGTGATTTTTCCTGGCGCTTTCACTTTCATACCTGATTTTCCTATTATTGATTACCAAACTTTGAATACCTCTCCACATTGTCGATTGTGGTGAGGACTTGAAGATTCCCTTCTATATACGGCCCGGAAATCCGCTACCTTTATGACCAGACACCTGAATCGCTAGAGGAAAGTTCGACGTAGCCCCGTCACTTATGCCACTCGCTATTCAGCGCAAGACACCCTTCAGAAAAGATCCGGCTTTGGCTGGAGCACTTCCTCTGAGGCTGCCGTGACGGGGACAATGATCGGCAATACGCTGGAGAGTTGGGCCACATTTTGGCCGCTGTTGGCGACCACTATTGGGGAAGCGTCAGCCTCAACCGTTGCCTGCTCCTCCATGGCGACCTGTACTTCCGCTTCTTCCTCCGCAATATTCAGATCCACGTACGCATCGCCCATCATCATCTTGTAGTGAGCCAAGTGTCCTGAATGGTCGAAGATTTTGAAGAAGACTCTGCGGTAGTTCTCCACCATCGAGTTTTCTATCGCTAGGTACAGATCGTCATGAGCGAAGTGGGAGCCGTCATTTACCCAGGACAGCAACGACCGGCAGTGGATCTTGTCTGCACCGTCGAAGTGCTTATAGAGGGTGTGTAGGTCGGTGGAACCCAGAATTTTGAAATAGTTCTCGAGGATCCTGCGCAGGGTGTTCTGAATCGTCGTGTTGTTGATGTCTGGTCGCTTCAACTCCGACCAGAGCAGGTCGTAGGAGGTCTTGATGGGATTGCCTGCATGGGATTCGACCTTCGATTTCTGATCGGATTTGCGTATCACCCAGAACGTCTCGTACGGTAAGGCATTCTTCTTGCGCTCATGGTTGAACGTGATCTCTTTATGGAAGTAGATGTTGTGGGTCAGGATGAATACCTGCTTGATGTATCCGGTGTTGGCCTTCACCTCTTCGAAGATTTGCTTGATCAGACTACTGACGATGAAGAGCACGTCGCTGTCCAAACTGGATACCGGATCGTCAATGACCACAACGCGGTCATTGGTCGTGCCAGTCGTGGACGCGCTTCCCTTTAGCAGATGGTAGAAGTAAAGGAAGGTCACGAAAGTCTTTTCACCTTCGCTCAGCGTGTTTTTAGCGTCGGTACCGTTGCTGCGAACTAGTTTGTACGAGCTTTCAGTCGAAGCGACGGCAAGCTTAAAACCATGAAATCCGAACTCCTTGAGGAGCTTGTTGATCGCCCTAGCGGTGGGTTCGATGGTGGTTGAGGAGCGTTCTAGTTTGCCCAACTCTTCCTGCTTTACCTCTATGGCCGCATCGCCAGCATGAATCTTGATTGCCAGGCCGGTGATGGCACCGTCCAGGGCGGCTTTTTGCTTGCGGTAGTGCTTGATCTCCTCCTTGAGCTCCACCTCCAGCATGTATTTCCATATCTCCCCAGTGAGCTCGTTATATTTCCGGTCAAAATTGGCGACAACGTCGTTGTGCCGGTGGATCTGCTGATTGGCCTCTGAGATCAAACCCAGGATTTTTTCGCATGTGCTGGCGGTGGATTTCAGCTCAATTACGAGGCTTGGCGTGACCTTCTTAGATTGGATCTTTTCTAGGTTGGTGCGTGTCTCTGTCGTCAGAAGGTCGATCAGTGTTACCAATTTGTCGCGGTCGAGAAACTTGCTTTCATGCGCCAGAATCGCGTGAAGCTGCTGCACGATCATCGTGCTCGTGTCTTGGTAGTTACCTCGGAGCACATCGATGGCTAGTGTATTTTTCTCGAAGCTGTCATCGAAGTATTCGATAAGACTACGCTCGAAATCCTTCGTGGTTTGCTGTTGGCAAAAAGGACACTCGCCATCATTTTCGTTGAAATACCTTATGCCTTGGCGCACCCAATCGCTGTTGTTGAGTCTTTCGATCATCGCGGCAATGTCGACATCACTCTTCCCGATGACCTTTGTCCCCAGAATGGGTGCTTTTTCGTATTCCGTCAGAGCGTTGAAGTTGATGGAGTGTATCAACGCCTCAGACTTGGGCTTCTCACCATAGAGCAGCTCTGCTTTTTGCGTCAGATCCGGGAGTTGCAGGAGTTGTGACGTGTTGCCCCGAGCTTCTTGTAGCACCCTATCCTTGAATTTTTCAGCATTGTTTCGTAGGCCCTGAAAGGCGCCATGGAAGACTTCATCATGCTTGCGTTTCTGGGCCCAGCACTTGTCCTTGAACTGTTCTTCTAGGACGAGGAGCTCCTGGCGTTTGCCACCCGTTTCATCGAGACCAGTGAGTGCTATTTTCAGGCTCTGCCGGCCCGCCTCCAGGTTTTCGATGTCTTTCTTGAGGTCCTTTATCTCGTCAAGCTTGGCTTGTTGGGTTTCCCCTAGTGTGAAGACGCCTTTGAGGTTGGCAACTTGGTTGAAATTCCTTTCCATGAAATCCTGGTTGTACACCATCGTCTCAACGCGCCGGCCGTTTCTCCACTGTACATCAGAGGGAAGATAGTGCTCAGGGTCTTCGATGACCCTGCCAATGCTCGTCTTGCCGGCGCCATTGGCCCCATAGAAGAAGTTAATTTTCTTGAGGCCGTTGATCGTGACGGGATCGATATAAGTGGCGATGGCAAGGCGTATGGACTCGATCATCTCTGTCATCCCTAATGAGAACAGTCACTGTGAACCTGGTTACCGAAAACGGTATCGGTGTACAGACTTTGCTTGGCTGATCACACCGTACGATTTTATCGAAATAGATTCAGCCAGTTTCTCGCGCTAGCATAAAAACGCTGTGGCTAGTTCGTACGAAAGCGATGATCGATCAAGAACACCGGTGGTGTAGTCGTCGCCACCTTCGGCCCTGAAGACCAGTCAGGCCTTGTCCACCGCTTAGGCAGCTGGGCGTTCGCTCACCGCTGGATGGACGATTCTGCGCAAATATGGATCCAATAATCATCACTGATATCACTATGCCAGCGAAACCGCAAAGCCGCCACCGAGCAAAAAACGAAGCAAAGCAACGCAGAAGTTGAGCAAATGGCGAATGAGCTTGGGTTTGTTGCGCGCCAAGCTAACCCTTTACCTACTCCAGTTGAGCGGTCGAGGCGACGTTTCAAGACCGGGCGCAATATCCAGATCAACATCAAAGGCGAGCAGGAAACCAAAGACGAGCTGTACCGTATGGCCGACGATATAGATCAGCCCCTGGGAGAAACACTAAAGCGAGCCTTGGCAGCATTGCGTCGAGAATTGGCCGCCGAGTAGGGGAGGGGACCTTGCCCCAAGACTGGCATTGGGGCAAAGCCAGACGTGTTTTGGAGCTCGTGAGCAACCACACATAAAAAAAAGGCAAAAAAAATCCCTTCCCGGTGTTTACTTTTTTCGGGAAAGGATGATATTCTGTGTGGATGTGTCAAAAACGTGCAAAAGTCACATCTTACACTGTGTGTGTTTTTGTAGATTAGAGAGAATTAGCGGACCGGTCAATGGCCATTTATCGGTTTTCCGCAAATAATTCCGACTGGTGCTACGTTGGCGACCCATACCTAACCTTAACCTTTGTATGGGAGTACTTAACCTTGCTTAAAATCCAAGATACACCGCAATTCATCGCTGACTTCAAAGCGCAGCTCGCTGCCGGAGAAGATCCAGCTCCATTCATCGAAGTTATCCAATGTCTCGAAAAGCAGCTACCACTGCCTATTCAACATTGTGACAACCCTTTGGCTGGGACGGGGCGTTGGTGCTGCCGCATCAGCCACGATTGGTGGATGATCTACAAAGCAGATCCCGTGGCAGGGACAATCACTTTGGAACAGACCGGAAGCAACCAGTACCTGTTTGAGTAGGATTGTGAAAGAGAACGGCGCCCCAAGCGCCGTTCTCTTGATTGTCAGATTCCCAATTTTTCGAAAAGGGCTGCAGAATTTTCGTGCTGGGTAACAACCGGGTTCCGATCTTGCTCCTCCATGACCGCTCTTGCTCGGGCGTTCAACGAGGGTGCTTTGACTTGAAAAGGCAGCTCTTTGGTTTGAACAACCTGGACAAGCATCATGCGAATTGCTTGAGAAACGGTGACGCCCATTTCTTCAAGAATCGCTGTGGCATTGGCTTTAAGATCGCTTTCAATTCGAGTACGAACGACTTCAGTGCTAGCCATAAATCCTCCAGAACACACTGTAGCTACAATTTGCTCAGTATACTCTTTCTATACCCTTAGTCCAGATTTTTGTACAAAAAATACTCAAGTCTCACGTTAGGCCCAAGCGCCTGGGCCTCGGCCCCTCTCAACAATGCGCGAGCGTATCGCCATTCAGACAAGGGCCGAGCCGGAATTTCCAATATCAGACGTTGGTAGATCCCTGATAGCGACCATCAGGCCGGGGAATCGCTAGAGGCTATTCTCCTACCTTGATGGGGCCGTACATGCCGGTAAAGATCAGTGCATTCCAAATTTTCTTCATTGTTTGCCCTGTCTCTTGATTCACAAACAGGGATGATCTACTGCCATGAGGAGTGCCGAGTAAATAGAAGCGCATGCTCTCCCAGGTCTCCGCGACTTCAGCCCACCGCCACATCGGCAGCTCTTGTTCCAGCATCAAAGGCACAGCAATTGAAGCCGGGATCGTTCCATCCGACGACAATCGTTTTTTCCAATTACATTTCACCAAGATAGGCTGGGCCTCGGTGTTGTACAGCTTCACATCCAGCCGCTCCGCTGTAATTTCAGCTGCTGGGTGGTAGGGGAGCTTGGCGACTGAATCCAGTACGTTCTGGCCATCACCATAGGGGCAGGTGATGAATCCACCGACAAAAAATCTGGTGTGATCCAGTCCCTGGTAGCCAGATTGATTCCCTGGCGTAGTCGCTGGATGGCGGTCGTTATGATTGCTGACGAGCGGGTGCCAGGAAGGGTAGCTATCGACTACAGGACCAAGCTCTTCAGAAATTTCTTGAAGCGCCTCTTTGCTGCGTGCTCTCTGATATTCGTCCGCATCGCGCGCTCTTGGGATCAAATAGGACTCCATCTGCTCATAACCAAGTCTTGCCGCTTCGTCAGCTCTAAAAGCCATAACCCACCCCGTACAATTGAATTCCTATGCACGGTATCCATTAATCGCGCATGAGACAATCGTTTCATGCGCGACTATGCCAAGTAATGCTAAGAACAGTGAGCTCATGAAGGGGGGAGGGGTGTTTCAAATATGGTGATAAAATACGTTATCGTTAGTTTTTCAGGGGCTGTCATGGGCACGACCAAACCGTTTGAAGTCCGCGATAGCTGGGTCTTAGTCGATTCCATGGTGGCCACCTATTGTGAAATCGCGGAGGAGGCATTCGGATATTTTTTGTTCGAGAAGGGTAATCCGCTCCCAAGGCAAGAATGGCCCGGCGATTCGACAGCCTACGACGACCAGAAAACTAGAAGAAACGTCGCAGCCATAAAAACCATCGTCTTCTCCGCGATGGCCTTAGAAGCTGCTGCGTTCGAATTTGCCACCCTCCAGTTGGGAGAGCGCCTAGCAAAAGATTATCTGGACAAGCTGGATGTGGTAGGTAAATGGCTCGTCGTCCCACGCTTGGTCTGTGGTCGATCGCTGAATGCGGATGGCCCCGCCATCAATGGGCTGAAAGGCCTGGTCAAGGCACGTAACGCTTTGGTGCATCACAAATCCAAGGAATGGAACGGCAAGCACGCGCATCTAGATGAGATGGATACCCAAAGAAAACAACTCGAACAACTCCAGGCTCCTAACGCATTCAAAACGCTGATCCTGCTTTCGTTGGAATTGAATGCGGTGCTGGAGACCGATGGGCCGCTCCCACCTTTTGAGGATTCTTGGATACATGCCACTCCACGCAATTCTCTGGTAGAGCAAGTGGTGCATCGGTGTCGCGAGGTTCATCGGAATAACTGGCGAGGGGTTTGACGTGACGGGACTTATCACCCATCAGGAACGCCGGCTAACCGCCGCGGAATTTCAGCACCTAGCAGCCGTGCCGGCGGCGGTCGAGTGGTTTGCCAACATCGACAACCCGCGCACGCGGCGAGCGTACCAAGGCGACCTGGAGGACTTCTGCGGGTTTGTCGGGCTCACCGGCGCCGATGAGTTCCGCGCGGTCACCCGCGCGCACGTTTTAGCCTGGCGGGCACAGCTCGAACAGCGCGGACTGGCCGGCGCCTCAATCCGTCGTAAACTTGCAGCGCTGGCCAGCCTTTTCGATCATCTGCTGGAGAGCAATGCGGTCTCGGGAGGCAATCCGGTCCACGGCGTGAAGCGGCCCAAGATTGAAACCAACGAAGGAAAAACGCCGGCACTGGGTGATCACCAGGCCAAGGCCCTGCTCGATGCGCCGGATCCGGAAACCCTGAAAGGTCGACGCGACCGGGCGATTCTTGCGGTACTGCTTTACCACGGCCTGCGCCGTGAGGAAGCGGCCCGGTTGATGGTCGCCGATATCCAGGAGCGTCGCGGCATTACGCACCTGCAGATCCACGGTAAAGGCGGCAAGCTGCGTTATCTACCGCTGCACCCGACCGCAGCCGAGCGTATCTACGCGTACCTGGAGCGTTCCGGGCATCACCAGGACGACGTTCAGGCGCCACTGTTTGTGCCGCTACGCGGACGTTCTACAGGCACAGGCATAAGCGCCAATGGAATCTACGCAGTGGTCGGAAGCTATGCCAAGGCGGCAGGTATCAATGTCGCTGGGTTGGGAGTGCATGGCCTGCGCGCCACGGCTGCGACCAATGCGCTGGAGCACGAAGCCGATATTGCCAAAGTACAGGCCTGGCTGGGCCACGCCAATATCAGCACGACCCGGATCTATGATCGCCGTCAGCTACGCCCCGAGGATTCGCCCACATTCAAGATCAGGTACTAGCTAGAGCTACTTGGCACGACGATGTTAGGTATGGAATATGGCGAGCAAAGGCGGCAGAATGCCACCACTGCTTAGCTTGTCGTCGCGCACCCTGACACGTGCTGCCTTAATGCCACTGAGGCAAAAAATTTAAAGGAAGAAAAAGCATGGGATTTCTGGTTTTCTGTTGGCTGATCATCGGTGTTGTATGTGCGGTCATAGCTACTGGGAAGGGACGTAGCGGGTTTGGTTGGTTCATTCTTGGATGCATTTTCGGGCCCCTAGCTCTGCTTTGCGCTGCAGTGATGTCACGCGAATCTCGACAAGACGAGCGAGCCTTGAAGACTTGTCCGCATTGCGCGGAGAAAGTGCAGTTGCAAGCCATCTTGTGCAAACACTGTCATCAACCTCTAGAGAAAGGGCAGTGCTCTGTCGCTAAAATAAAGTCTTCCGCAGCCGATGACTGGGCTAATTCGTAATAATCCCTTAGGAAGAAATCTCGTTGGGTATTGCACTCGACCTAACGATCCGTTTGCATTGTGCGGCCACTCATTTGCACTCGACTTGAAAAGTCGTTTGCATAGAGCTTGATCAGCACACTTGGTGTGACCTGACTAGCAGAGGTCGACGATAAGTGGGCACTAAGGCATTCCCAAATATCCTAAATTATCTTGCTGACTATAATTGCCCTGTAAGCCTCGTCATAGCTGGCTTAGGTGCAAAAAAAAGCATCTGAAAAGTCACCGTCACTATCGCCCAGCAGGTCCTGAGCAAACGACGCGCATGCGCCAAGCTTCAGGCGTTTTAGCCTACTCTCAGCATCTGGCAATCGCTAAGTGACTTACACTTATTTGTCTGGATCGAATTGCTGCCACTTCTCAGGCATGCCTGTGCCGAAGCCACAATTCAGGCAATCCAGCCCTTTCTCATCAACTGATCGATTGAAAGCAAATGTCTTGCCTTTAAGATCAGTCAAAAGCAGCTTTTCGCCTTCGCTTTTTGCCTCCCAGGTTTGTTCATTCAGGACCTTTTTCTGAAAAGGATCGACCTTCACTATTGTGGCCTTACTGCCTTTAATATCGATGGCTACCAGCGGCCCTATTACGCCTTGCATGGCTCGATAGCTACCCTCAAACGGATTGCCACAACCACTCAGGCCGACACACAGCCCGATGAGGCAACCAAATTTTCTCCACATCCGACTATCTCCTGAAAAATTGACCTTAGCGGGAATCCTCTGCGGTCTCACGGCGTGACAGAAGCCTTTGAAGGGTGATCGCTTGGATTCCTCAGCTGGACAATTAATTGCTCAAGCCCCAGCTCCGTCAGAAAGACCGCCAGCTTGTCGAGACTCTTAAAAGTCCGCTCGCCGCCGCGCTGGCGGCGCAGCGACATACACTCAGCCCCCAATTGAATACGCAGCGACCATCCGTCGCGGGTGTGCAAGACCGAGATGTCATGCGCTAGGCCGGCAGCAATGTATCGCCGTAGATCTGCTTCGAAAATTAAGGACATAGACCACGCATCAGAAATGGAGCAGGGGGGCAGCCCGTAGGTCTTCCCCCCTATCACCAGCAGCAGAGTTTATTGGATTTTACCCTTCTACTACCCTGAAGCGCTGCGGACTCGATGATATCAATCATCTTAAAAATATCAATAAGTAAATATTGATATATCAATAAATTGTTTTTGATATGGCGCGCTGAAATGCTTCAGGAAGATCCGTCTCGCTTTCACCCACGCGGCTAACCGTTCCTAGCCCACCACAGCTTCCTCTCGAGCAATGGAGACGGCCTTCCAGTCCCAACCATCCTTCAGAAAGGACTGCCTGGCCCCCACCCGCAAAGTCGAGAGTGATAGTCAGAAAAGTGGATGAATACTTGAAGGGGTAGACGTTCAGGATCCCGTGGTGCATCGCATCGTATGAGTACATTTTCCCGTCCCCTGATCTGTCGATCTTGAGCACTTTATAACCGGTACTCAATCCGCCGTCGCTGATGTAGTACCCACTCACCTCTGACGAAATCAGTTCTGGGATTTTTTCCCAAGGGGTCAACCCCAAGCCACAACAAGCGGCCACACAAAGTACCTTCCACCGTTGCTTCAAAGGGGGCTCCTTTTTCATCGATACCAAGTCCAGAGAAATGCGACCACGATCCCCCACAACACCCAGCAGAAACGCTTTCTAAGCGTGCACTGATGGGTACGGTGCGTTGCGTATATTGCTGATATGGTCGCGATGATCAGAAGTGCCAGATAAGCTTTGTGGGCAGTGCTATAGGACGCCTGAGGGAGCAACGCAACAGTCATCGGAAGTAACGCGATCGCGGAGATCACCCACGCAACGACAACCCTGTGATGGGCCATTTTTCAAGCTCTCCCTACGTAAGGCACCGTCGCAACTGGCAGCTCATTGATCAAGTGTTGCAGCTGTACCTCATGGATTTCCGCCATTCGGTCATCAAAGCCGTTTCGTCGATTTAGCTCCGCAGTCACCAGATACCAGGTCAAAGCGTCCAGTGATGGCGTCTCAAAAAGCCGAATCTCGATGGGTGTCGTTTCATCCCACTCATAAGCGCCTATTCCGCTCAGTTGGGGCGACAGAAAATACTGATCCCCGCGCATGACCCATACCAATCCCGGCCAAGGGGCGAGGCCATCAAACAGGTACCTGAGGTCGACCGGGTTGTCCCAGTTTTCGCAGTACGTGGCCGTTAGGTAATAATCGAATGTAAGGCTCATTTGGGTGCACTCAAGCAGGGGCGAGTCTGCATCGAAGCATGAGGACTCGCGTGCCAGAACCACGTCCACAACGACGCTGCGTGTGCTTCGCACTACTGATTGTCCGAAGGGTTGAGCGGCGACCGACGTTTTTCGGCACGCTCGCCACGAGTGGTCCGATTTTTCTGCTGACCTTCTGATCTATCGGCAGAGCTTGGTCGAGAAAGACGTTGGCCGGCAGACTCGCGGCTTTGCCGTGAAGGCGGCGGCGTATCAGCCCTGCTAGGGGAGCCACCTGGTGACGACCCAGGCGAGCCCAAGGTTTTTTGTGCTTGTTGGATCTTTGCGCGGAGTAGCTCTTGCTTTAGACCGGCGCTCTTGATTGCCGACATCTTAGAGAGTCCGCCGACTACTGAGCCCGCGACAGATGCAGCGATACTTCCTAATTGGGTGAAGCTGGCAGCACTGTCTGTTTTTGGTAGCGATTGAACTCTCAAAAGCGCTGCAGCAGCCCATGTCGCGACCAGAATAACGAATCCGGCGCCACCGGCTAAAACTCCGCGCATGCCATTAATCTCCATTGGCGTACCAGAGCTATTAATAGCAGTTGCAGCTTGTATAAAACTAATGCTGGCTAATTGGCTAGCAACTAAATAAAGAATACCTTCAGCAAAAAACAATGATAGATATGTAAATACAAGCAGCCGTATCCAATAGAGCAATATCTCAATACCAAAGACACATGCCAAAAGCGCTGCCAGCGGGAATATATGAATAAGAGCGGCTTGTCCCATTGCTGTTAAATAGACAAACCATGGAAGCTTTGCCGCTAGATCTAAAGTTGCAAGTGCACCGTTTGCTTCATTGAGTGCTCCAATCGCCTCAGATGCATTTTCGCGAACCTTTGAACCAAAAGACGAGCCATCAGAACCGGAATAAAGAGATCCTAGGCTTTTATTGACAACATCTGACCAAGCTCTAACCCCTGCGACAACAGACGGCTCTGTATCAGGTGCTAAATTAGAAGGTCGAATACGGTCTCCCACTGCCCTATATCCCTCTTCAGCACCTGCTTGCGCAGCCTGATAAGCCTCATAGCAATTTTCCGGAACGAAATATCTATTATTTACACCTGAAGGCTCTGCTAACAACGCCGGATCAGAAAGCGAACCATCGGCAATTTCCCAAGGGTTCAGGTAGCCTGCGGGTTCCTCAACACCACCTGACAACCTAGACTTCCATCCAGATTCACTGGGTAGCAAATATCTTTTTCGAGTGGGCCATTTATCGCTACTCATTTGCTCTAGCGCAGCTTTTCCCGCTGACCTTCGTTCGCCTGCCTTGTAAATATCCATTAAGGCTTGAGCTTGTCGAATTTGTGAAAACCACGAAAAATTTAGACCTGAAACTTTATCGGCAGTATTGCTACTAAGTATAGAAACTTGAGATTCTGGTACTCCGAGCGCACCACCACCCCGAAGCCCAACAGCTTGCCAAGTAGTTTCCGGAACGTTATTGTCATCAGTAGGGCTTGGCTCGCAATATACTTTGTAATCTTTCATTAGCTTAGCCAAATCACTTCCCATGAATGGACTGATTTCCCGTTCGGTAAGATCGGCAATCGTCAGCGCGGATTGTTCGTTATCTTTAGTTCGATACACCTGGACGAGCTTTTCATATGTTGGAAGAATTACTTTAAGTGCAAATGATTGCCCTTTTGTCATCTCCATACTGGCACGACCAGGAAAGGTCACGGTTTCAGACTGTAAAGCGATAAATACGAACAGCGATGTAATGAAAACACCGAAAGGTATACTGGTGGGCTTGCCTCGCACCAGATTCCAAATAATCCAGGACAATGAAATGTAAGGTACGGCTCTGGCAAGCTGGCGAACTATTTCAGCAAGCTCAGCATTCTTCGTTCCCATCGAGATTAACGATGAAATCATAGCATCGAGACCGCTTTGAAATAACCACCCGAAATTACCAACCTCGCCCATATGTCAAGCCTCTATACTTGAGAAAATCTTTTTAGGCACTGTAATAAAAATCGATACGGTTCCAATCACGAAAATAAGTGCTGCCCATACGGGGCCGGCGGTTGTATACACATAATTTTCCAGCACAGTGAATCCCGTAACCAGAATGACTAGCGCTGTCATTCTGCGTCGACTGATCTCAGTATTAAGCACCTTCACGATAATTCCTCACCTGTCCTTAAGGAGTTCCACTCTGAAGTAAAATTCGTAAAGCTCAAGTCAAAACAGGCTATCCGAATTCAATCCCGCTGCTAGCCAGCGATCAGTCAAAATGGCTCATGAAATGCGTGTCATCAAAATCTCAGTTCGTTCAGCTTAGGCTGAACGTGCAGCGCTTTACGCGCTGCTGCGTGCGAAGCACGCGGCTCTGTCAGGGTGCTTCGCTACGCTCAACACTATGAACAGAGCCGCGTCCCGCGATCAAAAGCAAAATCGATGTGACATTCAGTATTTGCTATTGACCTTAACTAGCGTCGATAGCAAGATCAAATTGCACCCGAACTAGCTATGCGAGTTCTCCTCACAGGATGTCACGCTATTTCGTGCGTTCTTTCTAGACTGCTAATTCAGTCTGCGTGAGTGGTGCGGGGTTATGCGGCAGCTATTGCTGCCCGTTACCTCGCTTCCCAAGCATCAGTTTGCTAATTCAATCTGAACGCTTGGCATCCTGAGTTGATTAGCCATCACCTCAAGGCGTTGTATTAGGCTTGATGCGGGGTTTTGCTTCGATCGTGCATCAGATTCACCACTGTCTAACTCTGACAATAAATTGAGTTGTATCAGGCGCGAAAACCTGGCAAGGGGTCAACCCTTCGACTCTGTCGATTAGACAGCGAAGCAAACAGTGAGAGTGCGAAAGCGCATCGTTGCGGTACTTCGGTATCTGCATCTGATAAGTCCGACACTGCAAAAAAAGGGGCTAGGCATCCGCTGGATGTCGGAACCACATACTTGAATTCCAAGCGCCCCATTTGGGTTGCAGCTGAAATTTAAGTCTTTAAAGTGGTTGCTGTAACTTACAGCAGGATCATAAAAAATTATGAATAGTAAACTGAACGGTCATCACGAAGAGATTTTATCCCTCCGGATACAGCGCTATACGTTGGTGATGATTCAACGTTGGCTGCTTGAGCAGCGTAAGGTAAAGGTCTGTCTTTCAGCTATTTCAAGATCAATCCATAGATCATTAAATACCCAGAGACCACACTCGGTTTCCATTTCAGACTCCGATTTCAAACGCTACCGGAATGACGTAGACACGAGCTTACAGCGAAGAACCTATCGTCGGCACTTGAGTAAATATATCGGTCTAATCGAGAATTATCGACATGTAAGGGGTTTTGGTGCTGAGCAAATTCTTATAGAACTGCGAGCCCAAGGAGTGGAAACGTCCCTGAGCTCTATCGTCAGAATGTTGCAGGTAATTAATGAGCAAAAAAATGAAGAGTCCTCGTTCTAGAGGAAAGAGAACATTTGCCAAGCCTTCCACTCAAGCAAAGATCCTTAGTAAGTCGATGTATAACTCCGGGCTTATCTCGGGGCTTGGCACTTCACATAGTTACGAGGCTAGCCTTAAATTGGCCGCACAATGGCTTCGTGGGTCAGGACGAGGAGCATTACACGAACTTACTCCGAAGGCAGCTAAAGCTTATCTGTATGAGCGCTCCAGAGAAGTCGGTCAAAAAACTTTAGACAGAGACCGGCAAGCTCTTCAGGCTGTATTGCGCCAACTTGGAAAGCTCAGTGATAAGCAGCGTTTGAGCGTAATTCAGGCAGAAAAGCCACAGAACCTAAGTAGCCGAAATTACACTGCCGAACAAGTGCAGAGAATTCTTTCTCATCAGACCGCGCGTAATGCGCTTAGCACCGAATTGGCCGCTACAGCGGGACTGAGAGCTCACGAACTACTGACACTACTCCCAGCATCCGAAAGGGCAATGGATGATCGTCCTGCGGACCCAGGAAAGTTTCGAGAAGGTGTTAGATATACTGTGGTAGGAAAAGGAGGGCTCGTCCGCGAAGTAAGCTTGCCAAGGAACTTGGCTGTACAACTCGAAGCTCGCCGGCTAGATGCGCCTGTCATTGTCATAGATCGTCGAATTCATTACAAAAGCTTCTACGATATAGCCGGTGGGCAATCGTGGTCTCAATCTTTCTCGCGCGCGAGCAACTCGGCATTGGGCTTCAGCAACGGAGCGCATGGTTTGAGACATTCATACGCTCAGGACAGAAACCGCGAGGTGCAAGCTTCACTAGGTGAGGTACAGCGCGCAAAAGCTATTGTCTCCCAGGAGTTAGGTCATTTTCGTCCAGAAATCACGGACACCTATCTTCGGTAGAGAGACAGGTCCCTAGTGCTGTTGTCGTCAGGTTGTCTGGCGCGCCGCGTGGTTCGATGTTCAGTGCGGGCCTAGTCATTCAATTTCTGCCACAGATTTATAGATTTAATAAGATTTAGAGAGTGAATCTGTGATTTTATCGTTTAAATTCAATCGGTTACTGAATCGTTGCGCACCCAATAGACGGTTTTACGTACCCAATAGACGGTCACCCAGCACCCAATAGACGGTTTAGGTACCCAATAGACGGTATTCCCACCCAAAGGACGGAAGCTGCGGCTCGCGTCCGAGCCTAGCTTGCGCACTTCACCGTTTATCTGGTTAGGACTTCTAGGGCAAGGGCGGACTCCGTTTGCTCATCACCAACAAAGGGTTACGATTTCTTCCCTTTTCCTCTTTCAAGGTGTATTCGGGCAGACAATCGCTTTTGATGATGTCCCGAAGGTGTTGAAAAAATCTCTTTGCCCCCCCTGAACTGCCGCTGTGTTCGTATATTTTTTCAAAGGACCATTTTGCCACGCCGTTGCCTGCACGAAGCCTGGCAAGCCTATAGACGAACCTGCCGATACCTTTCGTTATGAGGAAGTAATCTGGATGGACCGTCATTATCGATGGTGATTCGCCGCTTACTATTTCACGATAAATCCACTCCGGAGCCACGATCTCAACAAAATCGATTTTTTTCGTTTTCGTGCGAGACAAGACGCGATAACGATTAATCAATCCTTCAGCCTCGGTCTCACTTACATCAGCTTCCATACGGAAGTCCTTAATTCGCGTGGTCTGAAGACGGTCAAGCGCCGCTTCAATCTCTTGAGCCTGGCGGCTTCCATTAGCGCGCCGTATGAACCTCAAAATTTCGCTCGCATGCGGCCGGAATGTTCTTCCTGGTTTATCCCCGGCGCCATCTCGATAGCGATCCATCGCTCGGGTCAGATGGGAGACCATCATGAGAACGATGTCGTAATCCCAAACTGTGGCCATCCCAAACGCTCCGCTAGATACCTCAAGGTGACCGTCGGATCGCTTATATCGAATGACCTCTCCAGCTCGCTGCTTTTGTTTGGAGAGACGGAAAATGGCGACGTCCATGAAACTCCGGTTGTCTCGAGTGGCAGAGCTATAAAGCGTGGGGATGAAAAAATTCTGTTTGTCGTCCCATTGGTGGTATTCACTCGCGTTTGAGGTTGGAAGCTGAGCCGCTATTGATTGATCGCTCACCTCACCTACTTTGTGTGCTGTTCGCCCAACTGTTGGCCTTTGCGCTTTTTCGGAAGCAGCTGCAAATTTGTTCCTTTCCAATGAGCGCTGCATCAGGTTTTCTAGGCGGCCTATCAATGGGCTCGGTGCGGATTTATCGGGGCTTGCTGGACGAGTAATGCCTTCCGAAGTGCTCATGCCGAGTGTTTAGTTCTGGTGAGCGTGAGATCGTGTCGCATCATTCAGCCCCCGCCAGCAACACGGCCACGTCTGTAGCGCGAAAGTAAATTAGGCGACCCAGACGGAGCTTCATCCGATGCAGCGATTCTGCGAAAGCGCTTTCAGATGGATGAGTCAAAGTGTAATCCAGGCCCTTCTCACTACGATGAAGCAGCTCGGCAAGATGTTTTTTGGTTAGCAGAGGGCCGTAACGCTCGATCAGTTGCTGCTCAATTCGAGTCTGGTTCGCGGTCATTTAGACATCCTTTAAGGCGGGCTAATAACCTAAATAGTGGAAGTCGAGTGCCCCAAAACCGCGGTGTTGGTTCGAAAAGCCTCACTATCTTGATTGGGTAGGCGTGCGGTCATTCAAAACGGCGGGAGATGTACCAAGGGCGGGCTTTGGTTTCGGTGTACAGACAGCAACCAATCAAGAAAGGACTCGGGTGCTTGTTGCGGAGGTGAGAAGAGGCAGGTAACGGAGTTTTCAAGCCGATAGGAGAGTCTTGGCAACGTTCATAGAGGGTAAGCAATTCAGGAAAAGATTCCGCATGCAGAATCTTTTCTACCCTGTTTAAGCCTAGTCTTTGTCGATGCTATCCAGTCTCTCGACTAGATCCTCTGCGCGTAAGTGGGTGTAGCGCTTAAGCATTTGCATGGACTTGTGGCCGCTGATTGCTGAAACCTCTTGATCAGATAGGCCGGATTCGACAAGTCGGCTGACGGCCTCATGCCTCAAATCATGAAAACGAAAATCCGTCATCCCGAGCGGCTTCCTTAACGTTGCCCAGACTTTGTTAAAGGCGTAGGGCCTACGCTTCCCATCTCTGCCAGGTTCACCGAAGAAGATAAACTGGCAGTCCTTCGGTCTGAGAGGGTTGCCCACCGCCGCTTGTATTGCATCTGTCGCGCGCTTATTGAGCGGAACGGTCCGACAGGTATTATTTTTGGTATCCGGAAGGTGTACGACCCGTTTTTTTAGATCCACTTGGGAGAGCGTAAGCGTTGTTATCTCAGATGAGCGCATGGTCGTTTCTACGGCTATTCGCGCCATCCATCCGAGCATCGGGTTGCTATGAGCATTAGCCGCACCCAGAAGCCGTTCCTCTTCGTCGCCTACAAAACGTCGTTCCCGACCCTTTCCAGGTTTGGGCTTTCGAATGCTCGCGACAGGGTTGAACGTGAGGCCGAGGCCCCATTCTTTGATTGCTGTTGAGTAGAGATGGCCGAGAAGCGCCAATTCAAGTCGAACGGTGTTGTTGCTGGTCAATGTGCGCTTGCGGGCAGCGGGCTGAGACAGTCGCTTGTCACGGTAAGCTGCAATGATTTCGCTGGAGAGGGCTGCAAGCGAGTATTTACCCAGCTCAGTAGTGAGCTTCTTTGCCTTGCTTGCTTCGCCATTCTGAGTCGAAGGCTTTTTGGTAGGAGTGACCTCAGACAGATAACGCTTCAGCGCCGCTTCTAGGGTCATGCGCTCCGATCCGCTGCGCTGGATGTAGACACCTCTGACCATCTCGTCTTCGGTTCGACGTGACCAATCCTCTGCATCGCGTTTGGTGCGAAACGTTTTGGAAGCTGTCGGCCATCCGACTTTTCGGATGACCGCTTTCCACGTTCCTGATGGGGTTTTTACGAGAGTTGCCATGCTGTTCTCCGAAGACATCGGCACGGACTGTACCGAAACTGTACCTCGGAGGCATTCCAAAACACCCTCTCGAAACTGCAGCATTGCTGCAGCCCCTGGTTTATATGGTGGGCCCACACGGACTTGAACCGTGGACCAAAGGATTATGAGTCCTCTGCTCTGACCAACTGAGCTATAGGCCCTCAGTAGGTCGCGGATTATAACGATGGTTTCTCTACTGTGCTATCCGAAAAATCCTCAATGCTCCTACGAAGGAAGGTAGCCGCAAAAAGCTCGGGCGGTAGCGGCAGGCTGACGATGTAGCCCTGCATCTGTTCGCAGCCTTCAGCGGCCAGGAAGGCTTGCTGTGCGGGGTTCTCCACGCCTTCTGCGATGATGGTGAATTGCATGCTGTGGCCCAGGGCGATGATGGCGCGCACGATGGCGACGTCGTGGGGGTCGTCAGGCAGGCCGCGGACGAAGGACTGGTCGATCTTCAGGAAATCCAGGGGCAGGCGCTTGAGATAGCTGAGGGACGAATAGCCGGTGCCGAAATCGTCGATCGCCAGCTGTACGCCCAGGCGCTTGAGTTGGTGCAGGACTGCCAGCGCTTCTTCGGCCTGGCTCATGATGAAGTTTTCAGTGATCTCCAGTTGCAGGCAGCCCGGTTCGAGGCTGTAGTCGCGTAGTAGCTGTTCGATACGAGCCAGTAAACCAGGGTGGCGCAGTTGCGCGCCGGCGAGGTTGACCGATAGCGGGCCAAAACCATCGAAAGTGCTTTGCCAGGTGTGCATTTGCAGGCAGGCGTGCTCCAGCACCCAGTCGCCAATCTGCAGGATCATGCCGTTCTCTTCGGCCAGGGCAATGAAGTGTTCGGGCGAGACGTCGCCAAAGGTGGGGTGGTGCCAGCGGATCAAGGCTTCGGCGCCGATCAATTCTTGTGTCAGCAGGCTCAGTTTTGGCTGGTAATACAGGACCAACTCATCACGTTCGATGGCTCGCCGCAGTTCGTGCTCCAGTGCCACGCGCTCGTTGGCCTGGGCTGTCAGGTCGCGGGTGTAACTTTCGACCCGGTTACGCCCCTTGGCCTTGGAGCGGTACATCGCGGCGTCGGCGTTCTTGACCAGGGTGGCCACGTCGGTGCCGTCCTGGGGGTACAGGCTGGTGCCGATGCTGGCGCTGATGAAGAACTCGTGTTCGCCGGCCTGGAACGGTGGGGTGAAGCAGGCCAGCAGCTTATTGGCCAGTTGCTCGGCGTCGCTGGCGTGTTGCAGGCCGGGCAGCAGGATGATGAATTCATCGCCGCCCAGGCGCGCGACGGTGTCGATGTCACGCAGTTGCTCCTTGAGGCGTACGGCGATGTCTTTGAGCAGCAGGTCGCCGATCGGGTGGCCGAGGCTGTCATTGATGTGTTTGAAACGATCCAGGTCGAGAAACAGCACCGCGCCTTGTTTGCCGGTTTCCTGATGGCCGTTGAGGGCCGCCTGCAGCCGACTTTCAAACAGTGTGCGGTTCGGCAGGCCGGTCAGCGGGTCGTGGTGCGCCTGATAGTCGAGGCGCGCCTGGGCCAGCTTGAGGCTGGAGATGTCGGCAAACACTGCGACAAAATGCGTGATCAACTGGTCGCGGTTGCGCACGGCGCTGATGGTCAGCCAGCTGGGGTACAACTCGCCGTTCTTGCGGCGGTTGGAGATTTCGCCCTGCCAATGACCTTGGGCCGTCAACTGGTGCCACATGGCGGCGTAGAAGGCGCTGTCATGCAGGCCGGAGGCGAGCAGGCGCGGTGTCTGGCCAAGGGCTTCGGCTTCGCTGTAGCCGGTGATCTCGCTGAAGGCGCGGTTGACGGCGCTGATGTTCTGGCGCGTGTCGGTGATCAATACGCCCTCGGCGGTACTCTCGAATACCGTGGCGGCCTGTTGCAGTTTTTCCTGCATCAGCTGGCGCTCGGTGATGTCCCGGGCGATGGTGAGCATGCAGTCTTCACCGGCAATTGGCAGTGGTCGGCTGGATACTTCGCACAGCCGGATCTGCCCGTCGCTGCGGCGTATATGGCAGATGAAGTCACGCACGTATCCATCTTGATGCATCAACTCCAGCATGTGCTTGCGTTCGTTAAGATCGACCCAGATGCCCAGGTCAAGGGTCGATTGGTCGAGGGATGTCGTGCTGTTGAAGCCGGTGATGCGACTGAAACCATCGTTCACTTCAATCAGCAGGCCATCCCGCTGGCGGCTCAGCAGCAAGCCATCGGGAGAGGCGTGGAAGGCCTTGGCGAATTTCTCTTCGGAGATTTGCAGTTGTTGCTGGGTTTCCTTGAGCTGGGTGATGTCTCGGACCACCACCACAATGGCTTCAGTGGTGTCGAGTTGAAACGGCTCGGCGGAAATCAGCCCGATAAAGGCCTGGCCATTGCTGCGCAGAAAGGGCATTTCCAGGTTGCGAATGCTGGTGGTTTGCACGCGTTTCAACAGATCGGGGCCGATACCGGGGATGCCCCAGATATTCAGGGCGGTCGCGGTTTTTCCGATCACCTGCGCGGCTTTCAGGCCCACTTGGTCCTCAAATGCTTTGTTGACCTCAAGCAGGCAGCCATCGGACAGTCGTGCGATCACCAGGATGTCCGGGCATTGCTGAAACACGGAAGCAAACTTTTGCTCGGAAAGCTGCAGCGCCTCTTCAGTACGTTTGGCTTCGCTGATGTCGATCATCAAGCCCCGCAACACTGGCTCATGGCCGTGTTCGATCAGGCTCACAATGTCACGCACCCAAAGGCAGCGGCCGTCCGCCGTGATCACCCGATAGTCGATGCTGTGGTCGCGGTTGGCGCGGGTTTCCTGGTAGCAATAGGCTTCGGCGCGGATGAGGTCGGCGGGGTGAATGATGTTGCGCCAGAAGCCCGGAATCAGCCAATGGGCGCGCGGGTAACCGAGCAGGTCCTCGGCGTGGGGTGACACATAGCTGTAGGTGAAATCGCTAACGCTGGCTTCCCAGGCGATGGCAGACAGGCTCTCCACCAGGCCGCGATAGTGGTATTCGCTGCTGCGCAGTTCCTGTTCGAGGGCGACGCGGCGGGAAATTTCCGAACTCAGCCGGCGATTGATCCGAATGACGATGGCCAATACGGTGCTTAACAACAGCACGGCGGGCAGGCCGTACATCAGCAGGTCGGTCCAGAACGTACGATGGTTGGTGAGGCTGCCCACCCAGTGTTGCTGGATGGCTTCGGTTTCGGCCGGGCTGAGGTCAGCGAGAACCTTGTCCAGGATACCCACCAGTATTTTGTTGTCCCGTGGTACACCCATCGCCAATTGATAGCGGTACGGCGTTTCGCCACTTACGTACAGGCCATCGAGCTTGAGCTGGCGCAGACTCCAGACGCTTGACGCGAGGTCGCCCACCACGGCGTCGACTTCGTCGGTGGCCAACGCCTGCAGTGTCGAACTGACATTGGGCAGGGCCACCAGGTTGAGGTCTGGATGGTGGGTGCGTAGCAGTTCATGGGGGGCATAATTTTCCACCACAGCAATCTTCAGCCCATAAAGGTCATTGAGGTTGCGTGGTCGGGCGCCGCCGTCATGGGCAAGGATGACAATGGGAAAGTCCAGGTAAGGGCGTGTGAATGCCATGAAGTCCTGGCGCTCGGGGGTAGACATGATGCCCGGCAGCAGGTCGAGTTGGTTGTGGCGTGCCCGCTCCAGCAAGGCACTCCAATTGACCGGCTCAATCAGTTTGATCCTGACCCCCAGGCGTTCCTGGATCAGGCGTACGTAGTCCGCCGCCAGGCCTTGGTAGCGGCCCTCTTCATCACGGTATTCGAAAGGTGGCCAGGAGGCGTCCACCCCCACGCGCAACTCCTGATGGTCCGCCAGCCAGCCACGCTCATCATCGCTAAGAGTCAACGCGCCAGCCGTTGCGGTCCAGGTCAGCAGCGACAGCAGTAACACAGTCGGCAATCTGGGCATAACGGTCTCGTTATGGCACGGGGAATGTTTCGAGTGTAGACGGGCATTACGGGGGAGGGGATTTGCGCGGGATTTTATCTGTACAAAGCAAAACCCCCGGCCTGGGCCGGGGGTTCTGGTGTCACTCGTCGAGGAAGGAGCGCAGATGCTCGCTCCGCGTCGGGTGGCGCAACTTGCGCAACGCCTTGGCTTCGATCTGGCGGATCCGCTCGCGGGTCACGTCAAACTGCTTACCGACTTCCTCAAGGGTGTGGTCGGTATTCATGTCGATGCCGAAACGCATGCGCAGTACCTTGGCTTCACGGGCAGTGAGGCCGGACAGTACGTCGCGGGTCGCTTCTTTAAGGCTCTCAACAGTGGCGACATCGATTGGCGACTGCATGGTCGAGTCTTCGATGAAGTCACCCAGGTGGGAGTCTTCGTCATCACCGATCGGGGTTTCCATGGAGATCGGCTCTTTAGCGATCTTCAATACCTTGCGGATTTTATCCTCAGGCATTTCCATGCGTTCGCCCAGCTCTTCCGGGGTCGGTTCGCGACCCATTTCCTGCAACATCTGCCGGGAAATACGGTTGAGCTTGTTGATCGTCTCGATCATGTGCACCGGAATACGGATGGTGCGGGCCTGGTCGGCGATCGAGCGAGTGATCGCCTGACGGATCCACCAGGTGGCATAAGTCGAGAACTTGTAGCCGCGACGGTATTCGAACTTGTCCACAGCCTTCATCAAGCCGATGTTGCCTTCCTGGATCAGATCGAGGAATTGCAGGCCACGGTTGGTGTACTTCTTGGCGATGGAGATCACCAGACGCAAGTTCGCTTCAACCATTTCTTTCTTCGCGCGGCGGGCCTTGGCCTCGCCGATCGACATGCGACGGTTGATGTCCTTGATCTCGGCAATCGTCAGACCTGTTTCGGTCTCGAGTGCGGTCAGCTTCTGCTGGCAACGGATGATGTCCGGCTGCAGGCGACCAATGGCTTCAGCGTACTTCGCCTTGCCTTTGGCCAGGGCGTCGCTCCAGCTTTCGTCAACTTCGTGGCCCGGGAACTGGCGCAGGAAGTCGGTACGCGGCATGCGCGCATCACGGACACAGAGCTGCATGATCGCACGCTCTTGTGCACGCAGACGCTCAAGGGCGCTACGAACGCGTTCAACCAGGCCTTCGAATTGCTTCGGGACCAGCTTGATCGGCATGAACAGCTCAGCCAGCGCCAGCAGCTCGGCAATTGCCAGCTTGTTGGAGCGACCGTGCTTTTTCAGGGCCTTGCGGGTGATTTCCATTTGATCGGAAACCGCGCCGAAACGCTGGGCAGCAATGATCGGGTCTGGGCCGCTTTCGACTTCGTCTTCGTCGTCGGTGCTGGCTTCAGCCTCGTCGTCTTCGGTGTCATCGTCCGCTTTCGCGGCTTTGGCATCGACAGGCGGCGGTACTTCGGCAGCAGGCGGCGCGATGCCGTCGTCCGGGTCGATATAACCGCTCAGGACGTCGGACAGGCGGCCACCTTCGGTGGTGACGCGAGTGTACTCGGAGAGAATGTGGTCAACCGTGCCAGGGAAGTGCGCGATTGCGCCCATCACTTCACGGATACCCTCTTCGATACGCTTGGCGATTTCGATCTCGCCTTCGCGCGTCAGCAACTCGACGGTACCCATTTCACGCATATACATGCGCACAGGGTCAGTCGTGCGACCGATGTCGGTCTCCACCGCGGCCAACGCGGCAGCGGCTTCTTCAGCGGCTGCCTCGTCGGTATCGGCGTCGGCCAACATAAGGGCGTCCGCATCCGGAGCACTCTCGTGTACGGGGATCCCCATGTCATTAATCATGCGGATGATGTCTTCCACCTGCTCTGGATCTGAAATATCCTCAGGCAGGTGATCGTTGACCTCTGCGTAAGTCAGATACTTCTGCTCACGACCAAGGGTGATCAACTCTTTGATACGAGACTGCTGTTGCGCTTTTCCGGACATAACACCCTATCCACTGAAGGTCTTGGCGGGCAAAAAACAAGCCGAGGATTATACCCGAGCTATGACCTCACACGCCAGCTGAGGTCGGGTTTGATGCGGAAACATTCTGTTTTAAGAGGTCGCGCATCTGTTTTGCTATCTGAATTTGCTCTTCAGCCGATAATCCCGGCTGTCTTGCTCTCTTGATGAGTTCATCGAGGGTCTGCGTGTGCTGACCCGCGGATAACCTAGTAATGGTGTCTAAAAACTGTTGTTCAAGGTTATCGCCGTCAATTAGCCACTCCTTTTCCGCGAGTGCCTTCAACAAACGACCCTGTTCCGTGCCATGCCAGCGAGCCATCAGTTGAATGGAGTTTAGCTTAGGATTTTTCTGCACGGCCTCGATCAGTGCGATCAGCACCTGAGCGTAGGTATTGCTCGCGTTGGCAAAATGGTCGGCGCTTTCAACCTTGCTCGCTAATTGCGGGTGGTGGATAAGCGTGCGCAGGGCAATCAATGTGGGCGCTTCTACGGCGACCGGCGTGCGAGGTGCGTAGGCTTCATCGCGATCACCGCGCTTGCCGTTTTTGCTCCAGGGTTTCTTGTCCCATTTCTTGCCGCCGGCACCGGGCTTCTTCGGCGTCCATTCCTGCTGGGGGGCATACGCCTCCTGGGGTTGATGGAAGTCGGCATAGTCCGGCATGGCGTCATAATCCATGCCTGGGTCGTAGGCAGGCGGCGCGTCCTGCGGCGCGCTGTGCACCAGCTGGCTGACGGCCTCGCCACTCAGTCCTGTAATTTCCAGCAGGCGTTGGCGCATCAGGGTGCGCAGGTTCGCCCCTGGAACCTTGTCGATCAAGGGTGCCGCGAGGGTGGCCATATGGGCCTTGCCTTCGAGGGAGCGTGGGTCGGCTTCTTCGGTCAGTTGCTGGAAGAAATAATCCGCCAACGGCTGCGCATGTTGATTGATGCGGGCGCGGAATGCGTCGGTGCCTTCGGAGCGCACCAGGGTATCCGGGTCTTCCCCTTCGGGCAGGAACAGGAAGCGCGCGCGGCGCCCATCCTGCAGGCTCGACAGGGTGGCTTCGAGCGCGCGCCAGGCGGCGTTGCGGCCGGCCTGGTCGCCGTCGAAGCAGAACAGCACGCTTGGCACGACGCGAAACAGGCGCTTCAAGTGTTCTTCGCTGGTGGCGGTGCCGAGGGTGGCCACGGCGTTGCGCAAACCTTGCTGGGCCAGGGCGATCACGTCCATATAGCCTTCGACCACGATGATTTCATCGAGGTTTCGATTGTTCTTGCGCGCTTCGAACAGGCCGTAGAGTTCCTGGCCCTTGTGGAATACCGGGGTTTCCGGGGAGTTCAGGTACTTGGGCTTGTCATCCCCCAGCACTCGGCCGCCGAAGGCGATGATGCGGCCACGGCTGTCGCGGATCGGGAACATTACGCGGTCGCGGAAGCGGTCGTAGCGCTTGCCGGTCTCGGCGTTCTCAACCAGGAGGCCGGCGTCGATCATGGCTTTTTGCTGCAGGGTATCGCTGCTCAGGTGTTTGTACAGGTTGTCCCAGCCAGGTGGAGCAAAGCCGAGGCCGAAGTCGCGGGCGATTTCGCCGGTCAGGCCGCGCCCCTTCAGGTAGTCGACGGCGGCCTTGCGCTGTGGATGGCTTTTAAGGGCCTGACGGTAGAAGTCGGCAGCGGCAGTCAGCAGCGGGTACAGAGGCGAGTCGGTGGGTTGCCGTGGTTTATGCGGGCGGCCACTTTCTTCGCGGGGGACTTCCATGCCGGCGGCTTTCGCCAGGTCCTCGATCGCCTGGGGGAAGTCCAGGTTGTCGTGGTCCATCAGGAAGCCGAGGGCGTTGCCGCCTGCGCCGCAGCCGAAGCAGTAGTAGAACTGCTTGTCGGGGCTGACGCTGAATGACGGGGTTTTTTCCTTGTGGAACGGGCAGCAGGCTGTGTAGTTTTTGCCGGCCTTCTTCAATTGCAGGCGCGAGCTGACAACATCGACAATGTCGGTGCGGTTCAGAAGGTCGTCAATAAAGCTCTGGGGAATCAGCCCGGCCATGGCGTTCTCGTCATCACTGCGTGTAAATGAGTGCCCGTGAAGTGCTCAAGCGCACGTATCGAATGGCTTGACCATCAATCGTCTGCTTGGGCTGTCAGGAAGTGTATCTGCCGAACATTCACTGACGTTAGTTTCAATCAGTGTTTCGGCCTGGAAATGTTGCCCTCGAGTCCGGCGTTGGCCAATCGTGGCCTCGGATGCTCGTCGCTGGGCACAGCCGATACAGTTGATCGTCTGCTTATAAAATGAGTGTGCTCGTCAGTAGCCTTGTTAGGCTCGTCAGAAGAGACGTGCACCGCTGGCAAAAGAGCCAGTCCTGACGTTTGAAGCAGTTGTATCAGTCGCGTGTGCGGCGTCAACGATGAAGCATCAAGCGATATCCGCAAATGCCAACAGCCCGGCTGAGGGCCGGGCTTGGCAGAAGCTTGCTACGAACGTCTGTGTATTAGTACAGACGAACGGCGCGGCGCTGTTCGCGCTGAACTTTCTTGGCGTGACGCTTAACAGCGGCTGCTGCTTTACGCTTACGCTCAGAAGTTGGCTTCTCATAAAATTCGCGGCTACGAACTTCAGCCAGAACACCGGCTTTTTCGCAGGAGCGCTTGAAACGACGCAGAGCTACGTCGAAGGGTTCGTTCTCTTTTACTTTGACGGCTGGCATCCAGAGCTACCTTCTTTCATTACCGGGAATCAACGTTCTCGTCGCAAAAAATTCGCGGCTGAGGTCGTCGGTTTTTAAGGGTTGCGGATGTTAACCCCTCATTGGCAGGAATGCAAAGCCTCTGATCGAAAACCGCTAGTCGGGAGGGGGAGTGGCGACTATTATGCGCGCCTTCGAATTCAGCCTCTACAAGGCGCAAACCCATGCTAGTACTGGGACTTGAAACCTCCTGCGACGAAACCGGTGTCGCACTTTACGACAGTGAACGCGGGCTCTTGGCCGATGCACTGTTCAGTCAGATCGACTTGCATCGGGCCTATGGCGGCGTTGTGCCGGAGCTGGCCAGTCGTGATCACGTCAAACGTATGCTGCCATTGATTCGCCAGGTGTTGGACGAGGCCGGTTGCGTGCCGACCGAGATCGATGCGATTGCCTATACGGCGGGCCCAGGATTGGTCGGAGCCCTTCTGGTTGGGGCCTCTTGCGCCCAGGCGCTGGCTTTTGCCTGGGGCATTCCGGCCCTCGGCGTGCATCATATGGAAGGCCATTTACTGGCGCCGATGCTGGAAGAAAACCCGCCGCAGTTCCCGTTCGTCGCTTTGTTGGTTTCGGGCGGGCATACGCAGCTGGTCCAGGTCGACGGAATCGGTCAATACACGCTGCTGGGCGAGTCCTTGGACGACGCCGCCGGCGAAGCTTTCGACAAGACCGCGAAGATGATGGGCCTCAATTACCCGGGTGGGCCGGAAATCGCCCGCCTGGCCGAAAAAGGCGTTGCCGGCCGCTATACCTTCCCGCGCCCGATGTGCGATCGCCCTGGCCTGATGTTCAGCTTCAGCGGCTTGAAAACCTCCGCGTTGAATACCTGGCAGCAGAGTGTCAGCGCCGGGGACGACAGTGAGCAAGCCCGTTGCGACATCGCGCTGGCGTTCCAGCAGGCCGTGGTGGAGACTTTGACCATCAAGTGCAAGCGTGCCCTGAAACAGGCCGGCATGAAGCGCCTGGTGATCGCCGGTGGCGTCAGCGCCAACAAGGCGTTGCGCAGCTCATTGGAAAAGATGCTCGGTGATATGAAGGGGGATGTGTTCTACGCCCGTCCTGAGTTCTGCACCGACAACGGCGCGATGATCGCCTATGCCGGTTGTCAGCGCCTGCAGGCGGGGCAGCACGAAAGCCTGGCGATCAGCGTGCAGGCGCGCTGGCCGATGGAGCAACTGCCGCCCTTGTAAGAGTGCAACGTGAGTCGGGCTCATTGGCGGTATTTAAAAATGCCGTTCGCGCCCGGCAAACAGGTCGCGTAGATTGCCCCGGTGTCGCCAGACGATCAGCAGTGTCAGCACGCTCATCGGCAGCAGCGCCGCCGGTTCCTGCCAGGCCAGCAACGGCAGGGTGAGCGGTGTGGCGATCAGAGCTGCCAGCGAGCTGGTGCGGGTCAGGTAGAACGTCAGCAGCCAGGCGAGCACGGCCAGCAACGCCGCCGGCGGGTAGATCCCCAGCAGCATGCCGGCTGCCGTGGCGACACCTTTACCACCGCGAAAACGGAAGTACAGGGGAAACAGATGGCCGAGGACGGCGCACACGCCCACCCAGGCCTGCTGCTGCAGGGTCAGGCCGGCGAGGCTGGCGATCAGTACGGGCAACAGGCCCTTGCATACGTCGCCCAGCAGCGTCAGTACGGCGAGCTTCTTGCCGGCCAGGCGCAACATATTGGTGGCGCCGGCATTGCCTGAACCACTCATTCGCGGGTCGGGATTTCCCGTCAGGCGGCTGAGCAAAATGGCGAAGGACAGCGAGCCGAGCAGGTAGGCGAGAATCGCCAGTGACCAAAACATGCTAACTATTCCGGGCGAGGATGCCCTGATTCTAACGGGGCATCGCGCCCTTGTCGTGCTGCGGAGAAGAGCTTGGACAGAGTGTTTATCGAAGGCCTGGAAGTCGACACCGTGATCGGGGCCTACGACTGGGAGCGCGGGATCCGCCAATGCCTGCGCCTGGACCTGAGCTTCGCTTGGGATAACCGCCCGGCTGCGGCTGGCGACGACCTGGCCCTGGCACTGGATTACGCCAGTGTGTCCGCGCGGATCCAGGCCTTTGCCGAGCAGTCCCAGTACCAGCTGGTCGAGACCTTTGCCGAACGCCTGGCCGAAGTGCTGATGAGCGAGTTCCAGATTCCCTGGCTGCACCTCAAGCTGACCAAGCCCGGCGCAGTGCCGGCTGCCAAGGGTGTAGGCGTGGAGATTGAGCGCGGATGTCGCTGACTCAGGTTTACCTTGGCCTCGGTAGTAATATCGAGCGCGAGCCCCACCTGCGCGCCGGTCTCGACGCGTTGGCGAGTTTCCTTACGGATATGCGCTGCTCGGCGGTGTTCGAGAGCCAGCCGGTGGGCATCAAAAGCGGGCCATTCTTCAATCTGGTGGTGTCGGCCTATACCGACCTGTCATTGATGGAGTTGGATCGTCGGTTGAAATCCATCGAGGCTGACAATGGCCGCTATGCGCCGGATCGCAAAGGCCTGCCGCTGGATATCGACGTGCTGCTGTACGGCGAGTTGGTGGGTGACTTCGATGGTTTGATCCTGCCGCGGGCGGAGATCCTGAAAAATGCCTTTGTGCTGTGGCCGCTGTCGATGATGGCGCCGGACCGGGTGCACCCTGAAGCGGGCAAGACGATGGCTGCGTTGTGGCGTGATGCTCAGATTGATCAGGTGCTGGCGCCTGTCGGGTTTGAATGGCAGGGCCAGCAACTCACCCCGGACTCGCTCCTACAAGGGTTTGTGTAGTTCCTTGTAGGCTTTGAGTGCCCTGAGTCGTTCACGCTTGAGCGCCTCGCCCAACTCCGGCCCCTTGAATCCCCGCTCAAGCAGTGGCGCCACGGCAACCTCGCGCGCTGCTTTCGCCGCGCCGCGTAAGTAATCCGCCTGTGGATAACTTCTTCGCTCCAGCCCCTTGCGGCCCCGGGCATCCATTTCGCAGGCGACCACAAACTCCTCAAAGCGCTGTGGCCTGCGGTATACGTCAAAACTTTGCAGCAACTCCAGCAACGTCGAGGCTTTCAGCTCCAGCGCGCGATGACCGTGGGTGTGATACTGGCCCACCAACAGCGCCAATTCCTGGCAATCCCTTGGCACTTTGAAGCGCTCATTGACGGCCTTGATCAGCTTCAAGCCTCGATGCTCATGAGCGATGTGCTGCGGTAACTTATCCACAGGCGTCAGGCCCTTGCCCAGGTCATGCAGCAGGCAGGCCCAGCGTACGGTCAGGGGCTGTTTGTGCTCGGCAGCTTGTTCCAGCACGCTCAAGGTGTGCACACCCGTGTCGATCTCGGGGTGATGGGCCTCGGGTTGTGGCACGCCAAAGAGTGCGTCCACTTCCGGCATCAAGATCTTCAGCGCATTACAGTCCCGAAGTACCTGGATAAACACCTGGGGCTGATCTTCCATCAACGCCCTGGAGATTTCTTTCCAGCTGCGCTCCGGGGTCAGGGCTTCCAATTCACCGGACTCGCTGAGTTGACGCATCAGCTCCAGTGTCTCCGGTGCTACCGTAAAACCCAGGTGTGCGTAGCGCGCGGCAAAACGGGCGACACGCAGAACTCTGAGTGGATCTTCGGCGAATGCGGGGGAAACGTGACGAAGTATGCGGGACTCAAGGTCGCGCTGGCCGTGATACGGATCAGTCAGGTTACCGTCGTCGTCTTCGGCGATGGCGTTGATGGTCAGGTCGCGACGGATCAGGTCTTCTTCCAGCGTCACCTCGGGGCTGGCGTGAAACACAAAACCACCGTAACCCCGACCACTCTTGCGTTCGGTACGGGCGAGGGCGTACTCGTCGCCGTTTTTTGGATCGAGGAACACCGGGAAGTCCGAACCCACTGGCTTGAAGCCCTTGGCGAGCATCTCTTCGGTGCTCGCGCCGACGACCACGCGGTCGACATCGGTGACCTTGATGCCCAGCAGGCGGTCACGCACGGCGCCGCCGACTTTGTAGATTTTCATGAAAAAGCCTCCATTAGCGGCACAGGATACCGCCTGTGCCTGGCCAATGGAGGCTTTGCTGTTTCAGAGATGAACGACGGCCAGGTCCAGGCGGCCGTAGTCGTTGTCGTTGTGATCGTTGCGCGGTGGTACATGGTGGGTCTTCATCACTTGGTCGCCCTGCAGGGTTTCCAGGTGGATGTCGAAGCCCCAGAGCCGATGCAGGTGCTTGAGCACTTCTTCGGTGGATTCGCCCAGGGGTTTGCGGTCGTGCTGCTGGTGGCGCAGGGTCAGCGAGCGGTCGCCGCGCACATCGATGCTGTAGATCTGCACGTTGGGCTCACGGTTGCCCAGGTTGTATTGCGCCGCCAGGGTTTCACGGATGGTGCGGTAGCCGGGTTCATCGTGGATGGCCGGCACCACCAGGTCATCCTTGAGGTCATCATCCAGGATGCTGAACAGTTTGAGGTCGCGGATCACCTGGGGTGAGAGGTACTGCAGGATAAAGCTCTCATCCTTGAAGCTGCTCATGGCGAACTTGATCGTCGACAGCCAGTCACTGCCGGCGATTTCCGGGAACCAGCGGCGGTCCTCATCGGTGGGGTGTTCGCACATGCGCCGAATATCGCGGTACATGGCAAAACCCAGCGCGTAAGGGTTGATCCCGCTGTAATACGGGCTGTCGAAGCCGGGTTGGAACACCACGCTGGTGTGGGACGTCAGGAACTCCATCATGAAGCCGTCGGTGACCAGGCCTTCGTCGTACAGGTCGTTCATCAGCGTGTAGTGCCAGAACGTCGCCCAACCTTCGTTCATCACCTGGGTCTGGCGCTGTGGGTAAAAGTACTGGGCGATCTTGCGTACGATACGCACGATTTCCCGTTGCCACGGCTCCAGCAGCGGTGCGTGCTTTTCCAGGAAGTACAGGATGTTTTCCTGTGGTTCGGAGGGGAATCGCGCGTTGTCCTTGTCGCTGTTCTTGCCGGCGCGTTTGGGAATGGTGCGCCACAGGTCGTTGATCTGCTTCTGCAGGTGCTCTTCGCGCTCCTTCTGGCGCAGGCGCTCTTCCTCGGCAGAAATAGGGTACGGGCGCTTGTAGCGGTCGACGCCATAGTTCATCAGGGCATGGCAGGAGTCGAGCAAGTCCTCCACGGCGTCGATACCGTGGCGCTCCTCGCACTGCATGATGTACTGCTTGGCAAACACCAGGTAATCGATGATCGAGCTGGCGTCGGTCCAGGTGCGGAACAGGTAGTTGCCCTTGAAGAAGCTGTTGTGCCCATAGCAGGCATGGGCCACCACCAGCGCCTGCATGCAGATGGTGTTTTCTTCCATCAGGTAGGCGATGCACGGGTCGGAGTTGATCACGATCTCGTAGGCCAGCCCCATCTGCCCCCGGGTGTACGACTTTTCGGTACTGAGGAAGTGTTTGCCGTACGACCAGTGGTGGTAACCCAGGGGCATGCCGACGGAAGCATAGGCATCCATCATCTGTTCGGCCGTGATCACTTCGATCTGGTTGGGGTAGGTGTCCAGGGCATAACCCGCCGCGATGCGGCTGATTTCCCGGTCATAGGCCTGGATCAGTTCAAAGGTCCACTCGGAGCCGGTGGAAATGGGTTGGCGCTTAGTCTCTTTTTTGGCGGTCATGTCACTAACCTGCGCTGGAAGAGTTCACGGAAGACCGGATAGATATCGCCGGCCGAGACCAGTTGCTGCTGGGCGAACGTGTCGGCAAAGGCTTCGCCGATGCGCTCGTATTCAAACCACAGGGCCTGGTGCTCACGGGGGGTGATTTCGACGTAAGTGTAGTACTGCACAAACGGCATGATGTGGTTGATCAGGATGTCGCGGCAGATCGGCGAATCGTCGTTCCAGTTGTCGCCGTCGGAGGCCTGGGCCGCGTAGATATTCCACTCGTTGGCCGGGTAGCGCTCGGCCATGATCTCCTGCATCAGCTTCAAGGCGCTGGACACGATGGTGCCGCCGGTTTCCCTCGAGTAGAAGAACTCCTCCTCATCCACTTCCCGTGCGCTGGTGTGATGGCGGATGAACACCACGTCGATCTTGTCGTAGTTCCGCTTCAGGAACAGGTACAGCAGGATAAAGAAACGCTTGGCGATGTCCTTGGTCGCCTGGGTCATTGAGCCTGACACGTCCATCAGGCAGAAC
The DNA here is from genome assembly GCF_036346475.1 of Pseudomonas sp. AM8. NCBI lineage: Bacteria > Pseudomonadati > Pseudomonadota > Gammaproteobacteria > Pseudomonadales > Pseudomonadaceae > Pseudomonas > Pseudomonas sp. AM8. Next base: position 40,896 of record NZ_JAOTNX010000004.1, on the reverse strand, counting down.
ATCACGGCTTTTGAGCTGGGGTTGGGCTGCTTGACCAGCAGGTTGTACTTGAGGTCAAAGGTATCGAGGAACGGCACGCGGTGGATACGCGCGCTGAGTTTCTCTATTTCCGCCTCGATTTCCTGGATATCGCCGAAGTTGTCTGGCTCTTCGCGCTTTAAACGCGCCAACTCTTCCTTTGCCGTCCTCAATTTGGCGCGGCTGCTGCCCGACAGGGCGATACGCCGTGCATGGGCCGAGCGCAGCGTGCGGATGATGTTGATTCGAGAGGGGTTGCCTTCGTTGCTGATCCCGGCGCGTACGGTCTTGAAGGTATCGGTGCCGGTCAGGTTACGCTTCACCAGGTTGGGCAGTTCCAGGTCTTCGAACATGAACTCGAGGAATTCTTCCTGGGTGATCTGGAACACGAACTCGTCCATGCCTTCGCCGGAGTTACCGGCCTTGCCCGGGCCTTTGCCACCGCCACCGCCCTGCGGGCGCTGGATATGCTCGCCGGTGGTGAACTCTTTATTGCCGGGGTGTACGACGGTCTGCTTGCCGCCCCGGCCGTGGTGCAGCACCGGTTCGTCGATGTCGCGTCCGGGAATGCTGATTTGTTCGCCATGCTCCATGTCTGTAATGGAACGGCGGCTGACGGCCTCTTCAACGGCCTTTTTGATGTGGTCACGGTAACGCCGCAGGAAACGCTGGCGGTTTACCGTGCTCTTGTTCTTGCCATTAAGGCGTCGGTCGATCACATAGCTCATGAGGAGCCCTCCGGGCAGCTTCACGTTACAAGCTTCAAGCGGCGAGCTGGAAGCTTAGAGACAAGCGGTCAACTGCCAGGCCCATGACCTGGCAGTTGACGCCCATCGCTGCCTTACTGCGATTTGCGCACCCGCAGGTACCACTCGGAGAGCAGTCGTACCTGTTTGTCGGTGTAGCCGCGCTCGACCATTCGTGTGACGAAGTCGTTGTGTTTTTGCTGGTCTTCCTTGCTGGCCTTGGCATTGAAGCTGATGACCGGCAGCAGATCCTCGGTGTTGGAGAACATTTTCTTCTCGATGACCACCCGCAGCTTCTCGTAGCTGAGCCAGGTAGGGTTCTTGCCGTTGTTGTTGGCGCGGGCACGCAGTACGAAGTTGACGATTTCGTTGCGGAAATCCTTCGGATTGCTGATGCCGGCGGGTTTCTCGATCTTCTCCAATTCTTCGTTGAGGGCTACGCGGTTGAGGATTTCGCCGGTTTCCGGGTCGCGGTATTCCTGGTCCTGGATCCAGAAGTCCGCATACAGCACGTAGCGGTCGAAGATGTTCTGGCCGTACTCGCTGTAGGACTCCAGGTACGCGGTCTGAATTTCCTTGCCGATAAACTCGATGTAGCGCGGCGCGAGGTATTCCTTGAGGAAGCGCAGGTAGCGTTCGCGGGTTTCGGCCTGGAATTGTTCCTGTTCGATCTGCTGCTCCAGCACATACAGCAGGTGCACCGGGTTGGCGGCGATCTCATGGGGGTCGAAATTGAAGACCTTGGACAGGATCTTGAACGCAAAGCGCGTCGACAGGCCGTTCATGCCTTCATCCACGCCCGCTGTGTCGCGATATTCCTGGATCGACTTGGCCTTGGGATCGGTGTCCTTGAGGTTCTCGCCGTCGTACACGCGCATCTTCGAATAGATATTCGAGTTTTCCGGCTCCTTGAGACGCGACAGCACGGTGAACTGGGCGAGCATCTTCAGTGTGTCGGGTGCGCAGTGGGCCTTGGCCAGGGAGCTGTTGAACAGCAGCTTGTCGTAGATCTTGATTTCATCGCTGACCCGCAGGCAGTACGGCACCTTGACGATGTAGATCCGGTCGATGAAGGCTTCATTGTTCTTGTTGTTGCGGAAGGTGTGCCATTCCGATTCGTTGGAGTGGGCCAGCAGGATCCCGGTGAACGGAATCGCGCCCAGGCCTTCGGTACTGTTGTAGTTGCCTTCCTGGGTGGCGGTGAGCAGTGGGTGCAGCACCTTGATCGGCGCCTTGAACATTTCCACGAATTCCATCAGGCCCTGGTTGGCCCGGCACAACGCGCCCGAGTAGCTGTAGGCGTCGGCGTCGTTCTGCGGGAATTCCTCCAGCTTGCGGATATCGACCTTGCCCACCAGCGCCGAGATGTCCTGGTTGTTCTCATCGCCCGGTTCGGTCTTGGCCACGCCGATCTGGTTGAGGATCGACGGGTAGAGTTTCACCACGCGGAACTGGCTGATGTCGCCGCCGAACTCGGCCAGGCGCTTGGTGGCCCAGGGCGACATGATGGTGTTGAGGTAGCGTCGTGGGATACCGAAGTCTTCTTCGAGGATCGCGCCATCTTCCGTGGCGTTGAACAGGCCCAGGGGCGATTCGAAGACCGGCGAGCCCTTGATGGCGTAGAAGGGCACCTTCTCGATCAGTTGCTTGAGTTTTTCGGCCAGGGACGATTTACCACCGCCAACGGGGCCGAGCAGGTAGAGAATCTGTTTCTTCTCTTCCAGGCCTTGGGCGGCGTGGCGGAAGTAGGAGACGATCTGGTCGATGCATTCTTCCATCCCATGGAAGTCTTCAAAGGCCGGATAGCGACGGATCACCTTGTTGGAAAATATTCGCGACAGGCGCGAATTGTTGGCGGTTTCCACCAGCTCCGGCTCGCCGATCGCCAATAACAGGCGTTCGGCGGCAGATGCGTAGGTGCTGCGGTCCTGCTTGCACAGCTCGAGATACTCTTGCAGCGTGAGTTCTTCCTGCTGTGTGGACGCGAAGCGTTGTTGGAAGTGGCTGAAAATACTCATGACGTCGTCACCTCGCTCGATACGTGGAGCCGACGCCGGATCTATCAGTCGATGCTGGCAGTCATTGGCGAACGCCAATGGCTGTTTTCCCCCCAGAACACCCTGAAACGCTACCGATGACCCGTACGCCGGTGTACCGGCTCTCCCCTGATTCGGATGGCCTGCGCTTAAGGATAGTCGGAATCGGAGAGGGCAAGGGATGATGAGCAATTAGTTTGGCTGCGCCGTTCGTCAGAAACGGCGCGAGCCCAAGCGTCACGCGGGGTAGCGGGGTGTGAAAAAAATTATTGCGAATCGCCGGAGGCAATTTCTGCAGGATACGTCGTACGCCACAGCTCAAAGCCGCCGTCCAGGCTGTAGACGTCGGAGAAGCCCTGGCTGACCAGATAGGCGGCTGCGCTCTGGCTGGAATTGCCGTGGTAGCAGGCCACGATCAGCGGTGCATCAAGGTCGGCGGCACGGATGAAATCAGCGATGTTGACGTTGTCCAGATGCTGGGCGCCAGCGATATGGGCGGCGGCGTAAGTAGGCTGGTCGCGGATATCGACCACCACTGCACCTTGCTCGCGCAGGGCCTGGGCTTGTTCGGGAGGGATACGTTTGAATTCGCTCATGGCGGGCTCCTATGGCTTGGCTGCAGCCGGCAGGGTAACGGGAAGAGTGGGTTGGCACTGGCAGCCGTGGCGCTCGCCGGTGTCGATGTTCATCAGGGTCATGGCGCCGCCCCACACGCAGCCGGTGTCGAGGGCAAACACGCCAGGTTCGTCGCACTTGCCTTCAAGGGCGGCCCAGTGACCAAAGATGATCCTGGTGTCGCGGGTCTTGCGTTCCTTGTGGGCAAACCATGGTTTGTAGCCAGGCAGTGCCGTGTCGGCGCCTTCCTTGCTCTTGAGGTCCAGCTTGCCCTCGGCGGTGCAGAAGCGCATGCGTGTGAAATAGTTGGTAATCACCCGCAGGCGGGCGACGCCGGTAAGGTCGTTGTCCCACTTCACTGGCTCGTTGCCATACATGCCGTCGAGGTAGGCGGTGTACAGGCTGTCATCGGCCAGGGCGTTTTCGACTTCGGCGGCGCACTTGAGGGCTTTTTTCAGCGTCCACTGCGGCGGGATACCGGCATGGACCAAGGCCATATTGCGGCTTTCGTCGTAATGCATGATCTTTTGCCGACGCAGCCAGTCAAGCAGTTGTGCGCGATCTGGCGCTTCGAGGATTTCGCGCAGGGTATCGCCCTTTTTCAGGCGCTCGATGTTATTGCCGGCCGCCAGCAGGTGCAGGTCATGGTTGCCCAGTACGCACACCAGGGAATCCCGCAGGCTATACAGGTAACGTAGCGTTTCCAGGGACTCGGGGCCGCGATTGACCAGGTCGCCGACCAGCCACAGGCGATCGTTGGCCGGGTCGAAGGCCACCCGTTCAAGCAGGCACTTGAGAGGCTCCAGACAGCCTTGCAGGTCGCCGACCGCGTACGTTGCCATCAGTGCAGGGCGCCTGGTACGGCGAGGCGGAAAGGCTTGATGATGGCGTCGAACAGTTTGCCATCAGTGGCTTTCATCTGATACGAGCCTTGCATGGTGCCGACCTTGGAGGTCATTACCGTGCCGCTGCTGTAAGTGTGGCTGGCGCCAATGTCGATCAACGGTTGCTGGCCGACAACGCCTGCGCCGCGAACTTCCTCGACCTGACCGTCACCGTCGGTGATCACCCAGTGGCGTGACAGCAGCTTGGCCGGCACCTGCCCGTTGTTTTTCACCGTGATGGTGTAGGCAAAGGCGAAGCGGTTCTGTTCAGGTTGCGATTGGTCCGCGAGGAAGCGGGTGACGACGCTGACGTCGATCTGGTAGCGAGGATCGGACATGCAAGAGGCCTTAAAAGCAAAAGCGGAGGACAGCAGATGCGGATCAGTCTAGGCCAAGAGGTGGGCACTAGGCCAGACATGTGTCTGGCCATGCCTGGGGGTTTCAGTCGGCGACTGGCGCAGGCTGGATGGCAAGTTGGTCGGCCAGGCGCACGAACGCGGCGAGGTCCAGTTGCTCGGGACGCAGGCTGCCGTCGACGCCGGCTGCTTCGATCTCGGCGTTGCTCAGCAGGGCCTTGAGTGTGTTGCGCAGGGTCTTGCGGCGCTGGTTGAACGCCTCACGCACCACGCGTTCCAGCAATTTGTGATCCTTGGCCGGGTGTGGCAGCACGGCGTGAGGCACCAGGCGCACGATGGCCGAATCGACCTTCGGCGGCGGGTTGAATGCGCCCGGGCCGACATTGAACAGGTGTTCGACGCGGCAGTGGTACTGAACCATGATCGACAATCGGCCCCAATCACCACCACCAGGGCCGGCAGCCAGGCGTTCCACCACTTCTTTTTGCAGCATGAAGTGCATGTCGCGGATGATCCCGGCGTTGTTCAGCAGGTGGAAAATCAGCGGTGTGGAGATGTTGTACGGCAGGTTACCCACCACACGCAGGCTATTAGGCGCGGCGTTGAGGGTATTGAAGTCGAACTTCAGTGCATCGCCCTGATGCAGGTTGAAGTTGGACTTGCCGGCGAACTGCTGGTTGAGGATCGGGATCAGGTCCTTGTCCAGTTCCACCACGTCCAGTTGGCCGCCACTGGCGAGCAAGCCTTGGGTCAGCGCGCCCTGGCCCGGGCCGATTTCCAGCAGGCGGTCTTCTGGCTTGGCATGGATGGAGCGCAGGATACGGTCGATCACGCCTGCGTCGTGCAGGAAGTTTTGCCCGAAGCGCTTGCGCGCCCGGTGTTGGTAATGCTCGGTCATATACGGGTCTCGGCCATCTGATAGGCGGTTTCCAGGGCCACGTGCAGGCTGCCGGTATCGATCTTGCCGCTGCCTGCCAGGTCCAGGGCGGTGCCATGGTCGACGGAGGTGCGGATGATCGGCAGGCCCAGTGTCACGTTGACTGCGGCGCCGAAGCCTTTGTACTTCAGCACGGGCAGCCCCTGGTCATGGTACATCGCCAGCACTGCGTCGCAGTGCTCCAGATATTTGGGGGTAAACAGAGTGTCTGCTGGCAGTGGGCCACGCAGGTCCATGCCTTCTTGGCGCAGACGCTCCAGGGTTGGTTCAATGATGTCGATTTCTTCATGGCCCAAGTGTCCGCCTTCGCCGGCGTGGGGGTTGAGCCCGCAGACCAGGATGCGCGGTTGGGCGATGCCGAATTTTTGTTGCAGGTCGGCATGCAGGATGCGCGTAACGCGCTCCACACGCTCGGCGGTGATGGCGTCGGCAATGTCGCGCAATGGCAGGTGCGTGGTCACCAGGGCGACCCGCAGGCCGCGTGTGGCCAGCATCATGACGACTTGAGCGGTGTTGGTCAGCTCGGCCAGGAACTCGGTGTGGCCGGAAAACGCAATGCCCGATTCGTTGATCACGCCCTTGTGGACCGGCGCGGTGATCATGCCGGCGAAGTCGCCGTCGATGCAGCCTTGCCCCGCGCGGGTCAGGGTTTCCAGGACGAACGCCGCATTGGCCTTGTCGAGTTGACCGGCAACGACCTTGGCTTGCAGCGGGGTGTCCCACACATACAAGCTGCCGGCGGGCGCCGGCAGGTCGGGCCAGTTGCCCGGTGCCACGTCCAGCAGACTGACGACCACACCCAGCTGCGCGGCCCGCTCAAGGAGCAGGTCGCGGCTGGTAATGGCAATCAGGGGGTGCGGCTGGGGGTGCGAGGCGAGCAGCAGGCACAGGTCTGGACCAATGCCGGCCGGCTCGCCGGGTGTCACGGCGAAACGCTGGGGTTTCACGGAGCTGCCTGGTCGGTGCCTGTTTGCTCGGCGCCTGGCAGCTTGTTTTCCACGTAGGCTTCGTCACGGATCTGACGCAGCCAGGTTTGCAGCTCTTCGTCGTATTTGCGGTTACGCAGTACGTTCAACGCCTGCTGCTCGCGGGCCTGGCTGGTGTTGTCGGTGGCGCGACGACCAAGGACTTCCAGTACATGCCAGCCATATTGGGTCTTGAACGGCTTGGACAGTACGCCTTGCGGAGTATCGGCCATTACCTGCTGGAACTCAGGCACCAGGGCTTTCGGGTCGATCCAGTTCAGGTCGCCGCCGTTGAGGGCGGAACCTGGGTCTTCCGAGAAGCTCTTGGCCAGGGTGGCGAAGTCTTCACCGCTTTCGATGCGGTCATAGATCTTCTGGGCCAGTTCCTTGGTTTGGGCCTCGGTGCGGATTTCGCTTGGTTTGACCAGGATATGACGAACATGCACTTCGTCTTTCAGCGAGGTCTCGCCACCGCGACGTTCCAGCAACTTCAGGATGATGAAGCCGCCTGGGGTGCGGGCTGGCTGGGTGATGCCACCCACTTCCATGGCACTCAGTTCACGGTCGAACGGAGGTGGCAGTTGAGCAGCTTTACGCCAGCCCATATCACCACCTTCAAGGGCGTTGTCGCTGCCGGACTGGGCAATGGCCATCTGGGCAAAGTCAGCGCCGGCTTTCAGGCGATCATAGATAGCCTGGGTTTTCGCCGCTGCCGCATTCAGTTGCTCGGAGTTGGCACTGTCCGGGGTCGGGATCAGGATATTGGCCAGGTGCAGTTCTTCGGAAAGCTGCATCTTGCCCAGGTCCGAGGCCAGGAAGTTCTTCACTTCCTGCTCGGATACCTGGACCCGCTCGGCGACGCGACGCTGGCGCACACGGCTGATGATCATTTCGCGGCGGATCTGGTCACGGGCGTCTTCATACGAAAGACCATCGTGGGCCAGGGCCGCGCGGAATTGATCAATGCTCATGTTGTTGCGCTGAGCGATGGTGCCGACCGCCTGGTTCAGTTCTTCGTCCGAAATGCGGATGCCGGAACGCTCGCCGATCTGCAGTTGCAGGTTTTCGACGATCAGGCGTTCCAGTACCTGCTGGTCCAGCACGCTGGTCGGTGGCACGCCACCGCCACGCTTGGCGATGGTTTGCTGCACTTCCTTGACGCGCTGGTCCAGTTGGCTTTGCATGATCACGTCGTTATCGACGATGGCCACTACTTTATCCAGTTGCTGAACCGCAGCGTGAGCCGATACGGTGCCCAGGAACAGCGCGCCCAGCACTAGCGGGCGCAGACAATCAGAAAGCTTGGTCTTCACGTTCACGATAACCTTCAATGCCTTTGTCGAGGAAGCTCTCTACCTTGGCGCCGGTCAGGCCGCCGAGTCCTTTGAGGACGATCTGCAGGAAGAGCCCGTGGTCACCCTTTTCGTTAAGCGGGGCGATCTGGCTGTATTCGTCGTTGGAAACCCAGTAACGGTTGATGACGCGCAGTTTCCAGCAGCAGTTGTCGTACTCGAAACCACCGAAGGCTTCCAGGGTACGGTTGCGAGCGTAGTCATACTGCCAGCGGGTGATCAGGTTCCACTGGGGAATGATCGGCCACATCATCGAGAAGTCGTGTTGTTGGATTTTGTAGTAATCCTTCACGTAGTTCGGATCGCCTGGTTGACCGTAGTCGCCACCGAACTGCCATTTGCCGGTCAACTGGTTGTAGACGACCTGGTCGTTACGATAGCGATAACCGACGTTGATGATCTTGTTCGGGTTGTCTTCTGGCTGGTAGTGAAGCATCGCGCTACCGGAACGAGGGCTGTGCTCCTCGGTGTCCCAGTTGTAGTCGGCAGTGGCGCGCCAGTCGCGGTTGAAGCGGAACTCGTAGTCCAGGGCAACGGGCGATACGTCGGACTGTGCATCGGCACGGTCGGCCGCCAGGATACCAGGCAGTTGTACTTCACGATCCTTGAAGTACAAAGCCTGTCCCACGGATACGCGTTGACGCTCGAAACCGTTTTCTTCGATCCACCGGCTGGTCAAGCCCAGGGACAGCTTGTTCTCGTCGCCGATACGGTCGGAGCCGCTGAAGCGGTTGTCGCGGAACAGGGACGCGTAGCTGAACGAGTATTCGCTGGTGTCGAAGACCGGGATATCGGCCTGGTCCTTGTTCGGCACGTACAGGTAGAACGCGCGCGGCTCGAGGGTCTGGCGATAATCCTTGCCAAACCAGTTGGTGTTGCGATCGAAATACAGGCCGCTGTCGACGCTGGCCACCGGAACCGCACGGTCCTGGGAGCTCTTGAAGGTGCCGCCCGCGTACTGGGTACCGGCTGCCACTGCTGCAGCCTGATCAACAAGGATCTGGTTCTTGCCGATGTTATCCAGGTCCAGGTCGTACTTGGTGTACACGTACTTGAGCTTCGGCGTTACAAAGCCGTAGGTCCAGTTCATCGGGTACTCGACAGCCGGCGCTACGTTCAGGCGCGTGCCATTGGCACGGGTAAGACCGCGGACATAAGTGTCGAGGCGGCGCTCGATGTCCCCGTTCTCATTGCTGAAATTGCCGTTTTCCAGGTCGCGATCAAAGCGTACGGCTTCGGTCTCATAACTGAAGTTCAAGCCACCCGGATGATAAGGCAGGGTACCGTTGAAGGTGATCTGCGGCAGGCGGTTATACGGCGTGACCTGGGAGATCGTTGCCAACTGGTAAGCCTGCAGGTTCAGGCGTGCCTGGAAGGTGTCACCGCGATAAGCCACGGAGCCCTGCTGGTTGACGTAGTCGCGGCTCTCGACACCTTCCTGGTAGGACTTGAGGTCCTGGAAGTAGTAAGGGTCACTGATCGTGGTGTAGTCGACCTGGGTCAGTACACGCGAATCCAGCCCGCCCTTGTGCTGCCAATTGAGCATGTAGCGGGTTTTTTCGTAGTCGGTCTGCTTCTTGCGTTCGTCGTTGTCGTCGTTCAGGTACGCGCCGCCGAACTGGCCTTCGCTGGACTTGGTGAGGTAGCGGAATTCGCCTTCCATCATCATGCCGCGCTTGGTCATGTATTGCGGGTACAACGTGGCGTCGTAGTTTGGCGCCAGGTTGAAGTAGTACGGTGTGACCAGAGTAAAGCCGGTTTCGCCGCCGGTGCTGAAGCTCGGAGGCAGGAAGCCGGACTGACGACGGTCGTCGATCGGGAAGTAGATGTAAGGGGTGTACAGGATCGGAATGTTCTTGATCCGCAGCGTCGCGTTGGTGGCCGTACCGAAACCGGTGGCCGGGTTCAACGTGATGTTGTTGCCCCTGAGCTGCCAGGCATTGCTGTCCGGCTCGCAGGTGGTGTACGTACCGTCCTTGAGGCGGATGATCGCGTTTTCGGCGCGCTTGGCATACAGCGCGTTACCGCGGATACGCGACTTGTGCAGCACGTATTCGGCGTTGTCGATCTGCGCAGCGCCGGTATCCAGTTGAACCTGGGCGTGGTCGCCGACGATCAATGCACCGTTGTCGCGCAGTCGCACGTTACCGTTCAGCTCGCCACGGTTCTCGGCCTGGTACAGGCTGGCTTCTTCCGACTCCAGCTGCATGCTGCCCTGGCGCATGACGACGTCACCGGCCAGGGTTGCGACTTGTTGTTCCTGCTCGTAACGAGAGGCCTTGGCACCGATGAAGGTGGGCGCATCGCTCTTGTTCGTCTTGTCGTTCATGCCAGGACGAGTTGGCTCGATGTACGCGCCGCCGCAGTAAGGACCGGTTTCCGCCAGCTGGGCTGCGGTCAACTTTTCGCGAGGCACCCAGTCCAAGTGGCTGTAGTCGGCGCTGCGCGAACGCAGGCCACGGCCCTTGGACTCGGTGACCAGTGCGGTCTTCGGCTCGGCTTCGGCACTGCCGCCAGCGTCGGCCTGCGCCGTGCTGTTGGCCGAGCTGACGGCTGCGCCGTCATGCACCGGGCGCGGTGGCAATGGGGCTGCGGCGGTCTTCGGCGCGCAGTCCCAGGCACCCGAAGCAGAGACTGAGCAGTCATACTGTTCCGCGGCGACCACGAATGAGGTGGCGAAGGGTTGCATGACCAGCAGACTGCCGGTTACCAGCAACGGAAATTTTCTACGAAACGCGGGGGATTTCAATGCCATCTTATTAGTCCGGGCTTCCTGCGTGCCATCTGCCCGCGGTTTGGGCCGCACGCCTCTCGATGGTCTGAAAAAGATGCGTGATAATAAAGCATGACCCGCTTGACGGCTAGCGCCGTCGGAGACCCTTGTAATGCCCGAGCAAGATCTACGTTTACAGCAGCTGGAAGTCTGGCTGGATGAGCAGTTGCCGATCCTTTTCAACGCTCAAGGCTGGGGTGCCGTACCCCCGGCCACATTGACCGCGGCCAGCAGCGACGCGAGTTTCAGGCGCTATTTCCGTTGGGAAGGCGGCGGTCGGACTTTCGTGGTAATGGACGCGCCGCCGCCTCAGGAAAACTGCAAGCCTTTCGTCGATATCGCTTATTTGTTGTCGACGTCGGGAATAAATGTTCCAAAAATTTATGCACAAGACTTGCCGCGAGGCTTTCTTTTGCTCAATGACCTGGGCAGAAAAACCTACCTGGACGTGATAAACGACGAAAACGCCGATCAATTGTTTGCCGATGCCATTGACGCCTTGCTGGCTTATCAGCAGTTGCCGATGGACGCACCACTGCCCAGCTATGACGTCGCCTTGCTGCGCCGTGAACTCGAATTGTTTCCCGAATGGTACGTGCGCCGACACTTGGGTCTCGAGCTGGATACCCGGCAGCATGCACTTTGGCAGCGTGTCAGCGATCACTTGATCGACAGCGCCCTGGCGCAACCCAAAGTGCTGGTGCACCGCGACTATATGCCACGCAACCTGATGATCAGCGAGCCTAACCCTGGCGTGCTGGATTTCCAGGACGCGGTGTATGGTCCGGTCACCTACGACATTACCTGCCTGTTCAAGGACGCCTTTCTCAGCTGGCCCCAGGCCCGTGTGCGGGAATGGCAGCGCGACTACTGGGAGCGTGCGGGCCAGGCCGGCATTCCGGTACAACCGGATTTCGAAGACTTCCTGCGCGCCAGCGACCTGATGGGCGTGCAGCGCCACCTCAAGGTTATCGGCATCTTTGCGCGCATCTGCCATCGCGACGGCAAGCCACGCTACCTGGCCGACGTACCGCGCTTCTTTGCTTATATAGAGGCGGTGCTGGACGATCGCCCGGAGTTGAGCGAACTGGCTGAGTTACTGACCAGCCTGCGCCAGCCCGCAGAGGCCGGCGTATGAAGGCCATGATCCTGGCCGCCGGCAAAGGCGAGCGGATGCGTCCGCTCACCTTGCACACCCCCAAGCCGCTGGTGCAGGCCGGCGGCAAGCGCCTGATCGAGTACCATCTGGAGGCGCTGGCCAAGGCCGGCTTTACCGATGTGGTGATCAACCATGCCTGGCTCGGCCAGCAGATCGAGCGCTACCTGGGGGATGGCGCGCAGTTCGGCTTGCGTATCCGCTACTCCCCGGAGGGCGAACCGCTGGAAACCGGCGGCGGGATTTTCCAGGCGCTGCCGTTGCTGGGGGATGAGCCATTCCTGGTGGTCAACGGCGATATCTGGACCGACTACGACTTCACCCGACTCAAGCAGCCGCTTAAGGGCCTGGCTCATCTGGTGATGGTCGACAACCCGGCACATCACCCCTCGGGCGGTGATTTCTACCTTGATCAGGGCTTGCTTCATGATGCGGCGCCCGGTGCCGATAACCTGACCTTCAGTGGCATTTCAGTGCTCGACCCCCGGCTGTTCGAGGGTTGCAACGCCGGTGCCTTCAAGCTGGCGCCGCTGCTGCGTGCGGCCATGGCGAAAGGTTTGGTAACGGGGGAACACATGGCGGGACGCTGGATTGATGTCGGCACGCTGGAGCGCCTGGCGCACGTCGAAACCCTGCTGACAGCGGGGCAGTAGCATGTTGTGGCCAGGGACGCTGATCGGCGCCGGGGCTGGCTTTGCCATTGCCAGTATTCCGGGGGCCTTGTTGGGTGCGCTGTTGGGGCAGGCGCTGGATCGCCGCCTGCAACTGCACAGTTGGGCACAGTTGCGCGAGCGCTTGGGCGGGCGTCCGGCGTTACGCAATGACGAGTTATTGTTTGTGTTGCTCGGGCGCCTGGCCAAAAGCAACGGGCGTGTGGTGGACGGGCATATCCAGCAGGCGCGGCAGGAAATGCGCTCACTGGACATGACCGAATCGGCCCAGCGCCGCGCGATTGCGGCGTTCAACCGCGGCAAATCCGGTTCCGACCGGGTACGCCGCTACCTGCGTGTGCTCAAGGCCCAGCCCCATGCGGCGGAAGGGGTGTTGCGGGCGTGCTGGCGGATGGTCTGGGCGGACGGCAAGGCGGATGCCGCCGAGCGCGACTTGATCGACCTGTGGGGGAAGTGGTTGGGCTGGACACCGCAACAGCTCCAGGCGCTGGCGGCCGACTACACACCTGAGCGCAAGCCGCTGGTCAATCGTGGCACGACCTACCAGGAAGCGTTGCGCTTGCTCGGCGTGACAGCTACCACCGAGCCGTCGGTCATCAAGCGTGCCTATCGCCGCCTGCTGAGCCGTCACCACCCGGACAAGGTGGCCGGCAGTGGCGCCAGCCCTGCGCAAGTGCGTGAGGCGACCGAGCGCACCCGTGAATTGCACAATGCCTATTCGTTGATTCGCGAGCGCCGGGATTTTCGTTAGAGGCCACTATTTCACGGATAACCACATTGGTTTTGTGCTGATCCTCAGTCGGCGCTGGCCTGCGGGCTCAACCAGCCGCGAACCCGGCGATACAACTGTTCCTGCTCGGCGGCGCTGTTGCCGGGCAGGGTCTTCAATGACACCTGCTTATAGCCGTCATTTTTCAAGCGCTTCGCAGCCTGGGCGCGTGCCAGGGCGTTATTGCGTGCTTGAGCGTTGTCTTGATAGAAGACGTCGGCCGTCGGCAGCTTCAGCGCCGGCGCCAGTTGCTGCACATCCGGATGACGCCCGGCAGGCGTCTGGGCGGCAACCATCACGAGCTTCTGCACCTGGGAGGGTTGTTTTTCAGTCAGGTAACGCGCCGCCCACCAGGCGCCAGTGCCATGGCCCACCAGCACCACCGTGCGTGCGCTCTGGGTCTGGGCAAAAGCCACGGCGGCATCGATGCGCGCAAAGATGCGCGAGGCGTCGGTCTTGTCCTGTTCGTCTGCACCCGGGACCACCGCCGGGTCGGTGCCTTCCGCCTCGGCGCTGGCGGCTTGCTCGATCGGCTTGTCGGCGGTGCTCGCGTCTTTACTGCTGGTGTCGACGGTGGCGTTGGGTGCTTCCATGACGCGCGGTGGCAGGGTGTCCATGCTCACGTCCGGTAACGACAGGCTGAGGCTGCCCCAATTGGCATCCGGCAATTTACGTCGCAACGGGCCGATTGCTTGCGGCCAGTCAGCATTTTCGCCGGCGCCCGGTACGATAATCACCACGCCTTCGGGTTCGGCGCTGTTGGCCGGTTTCCACAGGGCAAGGAATGAATCACTGCCGGCCTGCAACTGTTGCTGTTCCTGCTGCGGGATTTTGCGTTCCAGGGCGCTGGCCTCTTCCTGGCTACGCTCGGGCAGGGGTTGGCGTTCGACGGGTTTTTCGGCAGCCGGTGCCGGTGCGTCTTCAGCCTGCACAGAAAAGGCACTGGTAAACAGCAGTGACAGGCACAATGCTGGCAGTGCCGAACGGTTTCGATAGGACATCGTTGATTTCCGGCCAGAAGTGATTCCAGCAGCCTAATGGGTTGGTCAGTATTTGTCAGTGATGTGAGACGTGGATCATGGGTTTTCGCTGTCTGCTGGTTATCGGCTGTTTGTGCCTTGCCTTGATGGCAAACGCTTCCCCCGCGCCCGCCACACCGCAGGCGCAGCTGAATGCGCCGCAGCGCGAATGGCTGGCCCGGCACCCTGAGCTGCGGGTGGGCGTGGTTTTGCAGGCGCCTTACGCGCAATACGACCGACGCCTGCAGCGCTTGTCCGGGGCGAATGTCGAGTTGATGCAGTGGCTGGCCAAGGCACTGAATATCGAGCTGACCTGGCGCAACTTCCCTGATCAGGAGCAGTTGGAGGCGTCCGTACGCGACGACGAGGTGGACATTGCCCCTGGCCTGCAGCAAACCCCGGCCGGTTTGCGCCTGTGGCAGTTCACCGACCCGTATATGCGTGTGCCTCAACACATTGTCGGCATCCGCGAGGGTGGTGGTGCCGTGGAGTTGGAGAAGCTCGACGATCAATCCCGTGTTGCCGTGCGCATGCCCAGTGCTGTGGCCGATTACCTGCGTAGTACCTATCCCGGCCTCAACCTGCAAGGCGTGCCCATGGAGCGCCAGGCCTTGCAGTTGTTGGTCAGCCAGCAGGCGCGTTATGCCGTGGTGGATGAAGCGCAATTAAGCCGCTTGTCTGCAGAGGCGGAGTTCAGCGGGCTGGCGGTGGTCGGGGACATCGGCCTGCCGCAATTGCTGCGGGTCGCCACGCGGCGGGACTGGCCGGAACTGGCCGGCATCATGGAAAGTGCCCTGAGCGCGATCCCGGCCCGCGACCTGGATCAACTGCACAGTCGCTGGCTGCAACCCAAATACCCACGTTTATCCGAATCCAAAGGCCTTTGGCAGAACCTCAGCCTGCTGCTCGGCCTGTTGCTGCTCGCCAGCCTGGCCGTGGTGTTCTGGCAGCGCCGCCAGCAACGCGTGCTGGAGCACGACCTGCTGGCCGCCCGCGAAGAAAGCGCCGCCCGTGCCGCCGGTGCCGAAGCGTTGCGCTTGACGCAGTTTTCCATCGACCAGAGCACCGTCGGCATCCTCTGGGTCAACTGGGACAGCCACGTGCGCTACGCCAATCGTGCGGCCGAGAGCATGCTGGGTTACGAGCCCGGTGCACTGATCGAACGGCCGCTGGTCGACCTCGACCCGACCCTGGATATGGACCGCTGGCTCAACCTGTGGAAGCGCGCACGGGCCAGCGAAGAGGGGCCGCAGAACTTCGCCACCGATTGTTTGCGCGCCGATGGCAGCATCCTGCCGGCCAACGTGTCCTTGAGCTTTCTGCGATTTGCCGAGGCGGAATACCTGGTTGTCTACCTGAACGATGTCACCGAACTGCGCCGCACCCTGGCCGCCTTGATGCAGAGTGAAGCGCAACTGCGCGAGTTGTCCGCCCACCTGGAAACCGTGCGCGAAGAAGAAAAAGCCCGCATCGCCCGGGAAGTGCACGACGAACTCGGGCAAATGCTCACGGTGCTCAAGCTGGAAACCTCCATGTGCGAGCTGTCCTACGCGCAACTGGATCCTGGCCTGCATGAGCGCTTGAACAGCATGAAGCGCCTGATCGCCCAACTGTTCCAGTTGGTGCGGGACGTGGCGACGGCGCTGCGCCCGCCGATTCTCGATGCCGGGATTGCCTCGGCCATCGAATGGCAGGCGCGGCGTTTCGAAGCGCGCACGCAGATTCCCTGCCTGGTGCAAGTGCCGGATAACCTGCCGGCCTTGAGCGATGCCAAGGCCATCGGCCTGTTCCGTATCCTGCAAGAGGCGCTGACCAATGTGATGCGCCATGCCCAGGCGCATACTGTCGAACTGACCCTGGCGGTGGAAGGCACCGACCTGCGGCTGACCATCAGCGACGATGGCGTCGGTTTCGTCCAGGCCCAGGGGCGCCCGGTGTCGTTTGGCCTGGTGGGGATGCGCGAGCGGGTGCTGATCATGGGCGGGCAACTGAGCCTGGACAGTCAATTGGGCGAGGGCACCACCCTGAGTGTCACGGTGCCTTTGGATGCATAACGATAAGAGGAAGCCCTTGTGATCCGTGTACTGGTAGCCGAAGACCACACCATCGTTCGTGAAGGCATCAAGCAATTGATCGGCCTGGCCAAGGACCTGCTGGTGGTGGGGGAGGCGAGTAATGGCGAGCAGTTGCTCGAGACCTTGCGCCATGTGCCTTGCGAGGTGGTGTTGCTGGACATCTCGATGCCAGGCGTGAATGGCCTGGAAGCGATTGCGCGCATTCGTGCGCTGAGCAATCCGCCGGCGATCCTGGTGCTGTCGATGCACGATGAGGCGCAAATGGCCGCTCGCGCCCTCAAGGTGGGTGCTGCGGGTTACGCCACCAAGGACAGCGACCCGGCGCTGCTGCTGATGGCGATTCGCAAGGTCGCGGCCGGCGGGCGCTACATCGACCCGGACCTGGCGGACCGCATGGTCTTCGAGGTCGGCCTGACGGATTCAAGGCCTTTGCATTCGCTGCTGTCCGAGCGTGAATTCTCAGTGTTCGAGCGCCTGGCCCAGGGCGCCAACGTCAATGACATCGCCCAGCAACTGGCGTTGAGCAGCAAGACCATCAGCACTCACAAGGCGCGGCTGATGCAAAAGCTGAATATCACCTCCCTGGCCGAGCTGGTGAAGTACGCCATGGAGCACAAGCTCCTCTAACCACATATCCAATAACGACAGCCCCAAAACACCGCCGAACCCATTCTTGCCGCTTGCAGCTCGCCTCTTGCCGCTGCCCTGTCCCATCCCCGCCATCCGTGTAGGGCGATCCCTACCCCAAACCTTCCATCCGGCTGATGCCATTCTCTCCTGGCCCCCGATTTCCGGGGTCTCGCGCCTGGACTACGCTTGTGCCACAGCAGTCCAAAACACAAAGGTGCGGGTATGAGCGAGGTGGATTCAAATGATGTGCTGGTCAGCTTTCGTGGCGTGCAGAAGAGCTACGACGGCGAGAACCTGATCGTCAAAGACCTCAACCTGGAGATTTGCAAGGGCGAGTTCCTCACCCTGCTCGGGCCTTCCGGTTCGGGCAAGACCACCAGCCTGATGATGCTGGCCGGCTTCGAAACGCCGACCGCCGGCGAAATCCAGCTGGCCGGGCGCTCGATCAACAACGTGCCGCCGCACAAGCGCGACATTGGCATGGTGTTCCAGAACTACGCGCTGTTCCCGCACATGACCGTTGCGGAGAACCTCGCGTTCCCGCTGTCGGTGCGGGGCTTGAGCAAGACCGATATCAGCGAGCGGGTCAAACGCGTGCTGAGCATGGTCCAGCTCGATGCCTTTGCCCAGCGTTACCCGGCGCAACTGTCCGGCGGCCAGCAACAGCGTGTGGCCTTGGCCCGGGCGTTGGTGTTTGAACCGCAACTGGTGTTGATGGACGAACCCCTCGGTGCCCTCGACAAGCAACTGCGCGAACACATGCAGATGGAGATCAAGCACCTGCACCAGCGCCTCGGCGTGACCGTGGTGTACGTGACCCACGACCAGGGCGAAGCCTTGACCATGTCCGACCGCGTGGCGGTGTTCCACCAGGGCGAGATCCAGCAGATCGCTGCGCCACGCACCTTGTATGAAGAGCCGAAGAACACCTTCGTCGCCAACTTCATCGGTGAAAACAACCGCCTCAATGGTCGCCTGCACAGCCATACCGGCGAGCGTTGCGTGGTGGAGCTGGCGCGCGGCGAGAAGGTCGAGGCGCTGGCGGTGAACGTCGGCCAGATCGGCGGTCCGGTGACCCTGTCGGTGCGCCCTGAGCGTGTCAGCCTCAATGGCTCCAGCGAAAGCTGCGTCAACCGTTTCTCCGGGCGGGTGGCGGAATTCATCTACCTGGGCGACCACGTGCGCGTGCGCCTGGAAGTCTGCGGCAAGGCCGATTTTTTTGTGAAACAACCGATCGCCGAGCTGGACCCGGCGTTGGCGGTCGGCGACGTGGTACCGATTGGCTGGCAAGTCGAGCACGTTCGCGCACTCGACCCACTTCTAGAGGCGAATTGATCGCCCCATGGCTTCACCAACCCTGCACGTGGAGAGAACAACAATGTTGAGATCCCTGAAATATTCCGTCCTGGCCCTGAGCTTGATGGGCGCGACACAGGCCATGGCTGGCCCGGACCTGACCGTCGTGTCCTTTGGCGGTGCGAACAAGGCTGCACAGGTCAAGGCTTTCTATGCGCCTTGGGAAAGCGCGGGCAACGGCAAGATCGTCGCCGGCGAGTACAACGGTGAGATGGCCAAGGTGAAAGCCATGGTCGACACCAAGAGCGTGTCCTGGGACCTGGTGGAGGTGGAGTCGCCGGAGTTGTCCCGTGGCTGTGACGAAGACATGTTCGAGCCGCTGGACCCGAAACTGTTTGGCAACAGCGCCGACTACGTGAAGGGCGCGATCCAGCCGTGCGGCGTGGGCTTCTTCGTATGGTCGACCGTTCTGGCCTACAACGCGGACAAACTGGCGTCTGCGCCAACCAGTTGGGCGGATTTCTGGGACACCAAGAAATTCCCGGGCAAGCGCGGCCTGCGCAAGGGCGCCAAGTACACCCTGGAATTCGCCTTGATGGCCGACGGTGTTGCACCGAAGGACGTGTACAAAGTGCTGGCCGGCAAAGATGGCCAGGACCGTGCGTTCAAGAAACTCGACGAACTCAAGCCCTCGATCCAATGGTGGGAAGCCGGCGCACAACCGCCGCAATACCTTGCCTCGGGTGACGTAGTGATGAGCTCGGCCTACAACGGCCGCATCGCCGCGGTGCAAAAAGAAAGCAACCTGAAAGTGGTGTGGAACGGCGGCATCTACGACTTCGACGCTTGGGCCATCCCTAAAGGCCTGTCCAAGGAGCGTGCCGAAGCGGCGAAGAAATTCATCGCCTTCTCGGTGCAGCCGCAGCAGCAGAAGACCTACTCGGAAAACATCGCCTACGGCCCGGCCAACACCCAAGCCGTACCGTTGCTGGCCAAGGACATCCTCAAGGATATGCCGACTACGCCGGAAAACATCGCCAACCAGGTGCAGATCGACGTGAGCTTCTGGGCGGATAACGGTGAACAGCTCGAGCAGCGCTTCAACTCCTGGGCTGCTAAATAACACCGCCTAACCCTTGTGGGAGGGGGCTTGCTCCCGATGACGGTGTGTCAGGCGACACATGTGCTGACTGACCCACCGTCATCGGGAGCAAGCCCCCTCCCACAGGTTATTGCATTCATTTTCAGAATCGGAGTTTGCCATGGATATCGCCATTCCTGGCCCCACCCTCAAGCAGCGCCTGGCGCGTGCCGAGCGGCTCAATCGCTGGAAGGCCCAGGCCTTGATTGCGCCGCTGGTGCTGTTTTTGCTGCTGGTGTTCCTGGTGCCGATTGTTGCGCTGCTGTTTAAAAGCGTCGGCAACCCGGAAGTGGTGGGCGGTCTGCCGCGTACCGTAGTTGCGGTGACGGCCTGGGACGGTCGTGGTCTGCCGGGTGAGCCGGTGTACCAGGCCCTCAGTGAGGACTTGGGCGAGGCACGCAAAAACCAGACCCTGGGCGACCTGTCCAAACGCTTGAACATGGAACTGGCCGGCTATCGCAGCCTGCTGACCAAAACCGCGCGGGCGCTGCCGTTTACCGAAGCGCCTGCCTCTTATAAAGAAGCGCTGGAAAACCTCGACGAACGCTGGGGCGACCCGGCGTACTGGCAGGCGATCCGGCGCAATACCAGCAGCCTGACGCCGTTCTACCTGCTGGCGGCCGTCGATCATCGCATCGACGACCTTGGCGAAGTGGCCCCGGCCACCCCGGACCAGGCGATCTACCTGGACATCTTCGCCCGCACCTTCTGGATGGGCCTGGTGATCACCGCCATCTGCCTGCTGCTGGCTTATCCGCTGGCGTATTTGCTGGCCAACCTGCCGGCGCGCAAAAGCAACCTGCTGATGATTCTGGTGTTGCTGCCGTTCTGGACCTCGATCCTGGTGCGGGTGGCGGCGTGGATCGTGTTGCTGCAATCCGGCGGGCTGATCAACAGTGCGCTGATGGGCATGGGCCTGATCGACAAACCCCTGGAGCTGGTGTTCAACCGCACCGGGGTCTACATCTCCATGGTGCATATCCTGCTGCCGTTCATGATTTTGCCGATCTACAGCGTGATGAAAGGCATCTCGCCCACCTACATGCGTGCGGCGATCTCCCTGGGCTGTCACCCGTTCGCCAGCTTCTGGCGCGTGTACTTCCCACAGACGTATGCCGGTGTCGGCGCCGGCTGCCTGCTGGTGTTCATCCTGGCGATTGGTTACTACATCACCCCGGCACTGCTGGGCAGCCCGAACGACCAGATGGTCAGCTACTTCGTGGCCTTCTACACCAACACCAGCATCAACTGGGGCATGGCGACGGCGTTGGGCGGCTTGCTGCTGCTGGCGACCGTGGTGCTGTACCTGATCTACAACCGGCTGGTGGGCGCCAGCCGCCTGCGCCTGAGCTGAGGAGACCTTGCGATGCTGAGCCCTTATATGTCACCAGTGGAACGGGTGTGGTTCTACAGCTTGCGGATCCTCTGCGGCTTGATCCTGTTGTTCCTGATCTTGCCTGTGCTGGTGATCATCCCGCTGTCGTTCAACAGCGGCAGTTTCCTGGTGTATCCGCTGCAAGGCTTCTCGCTGCATTGGTACCAGGATTTCTTCGCCTCGGCGGAATGGATGCGTGCGCTGAAGAACAGCATCATTGTGGCCCCGGCCGCCACGGTATTGGCCATGGTGTTCGGCACCCTGGCGGCGATCGGCCTGACCCGTGGGAATTTCCCCGGCAAGGCGTTGGTGATGGCCCTGGTGATTTCGCCGATGGTGGTGCCGGTGGTGATTATCGGTGTGGCCAGCTACCTGTTTTTTGCGCCACTGGGCCTGGGCAACAGTTTCTTCTCGCTGATCGTGGTGCATGCGGTGCTTGGGGTGCCGTTTGTGATCATCACCGTGTCGGCGACCTTGCAGGGTTTCAACCATAACCTGGTACGGGCCGCGGCCAGCCTGGGTGCCTCGCCTTTGACGGCGTTTCGCCGGGTAACCTTGCCGTTGATTGCACCGGGGGTGATCTCCGGCGCGCTGTTTGCCTTCGCGACCTCGTTCGATGAGGTGGTGGTGACCCTGTTTCTCGCCGGCCCCGAGCAAGCGACCCTGCCGCGCCAGATGTTCAGCGGCATCCGCGAAAACCTCAGCCCGACGATTGCGGCGGCGGCGACCTTGCTGATTGCCTTCTCGGTGTTGCTGTTGCTGACCCTGGAGTGGCTGCGTGGGCGTAGCGAGAAACTGCGCACGGCCCAGGTCTAAAGCCCACACAGCCGCCTCCCACAGGGGGGCTGTGACCATTCAGCGCCTGAATGGAAGACAACCCGATCCAGTCAGCTACTCTTGTGCCAGCCCATTACCGATAAGAGGCCGCGCACATGAGTACTTCCTCATTCAAGATCGCCCACAAACTGCTGACTGGCGCTGGCGCCATTGAGCAACTCGCCGCCGAGCTGACGCGCCTGGATGTGGATAACCCGTTGATTGTTACCGACGCGGCGCTGGTCAAGTCAGGCACGGTGGCGCTGGCACTCGAACACCTGGGTGAGCGCCCTTACGAGATTTTCGACCGCGTGCTGCCTGACCCGGAAATCTCCATCGTCGAAGACTGCATGCAGGCGTACCGCGACGGTGGCCACGACGGCCTGATCGGCCTGGGCGGCGGCAGTGCCATCGATATTGCCAAGAGCGTTGCCGCCTATGCCGGTTACCACGGCGCCCTGGCGGACTTATTTGGCGTCGACCAGGTGCCGCGCAAGGGCCCGCCGCTGATCGCCATCCCGACCACCGCCGGCACCGGCTCGGAAGTGACCAATGTGGCGATCCTCTCCGACAAGGTCGCGCAGTTGAAGAAGGGCATCGTCAGCGACTACCTGCTGCCGGACGTCGCGCTGATCAGCCCGCAAATGACCCTGACCTGCCCGCGCAGTGTCACCGCCGCCAGTGGCGTGGATGCGCTGGTGCATGCGATTGAGTCCTACCTTTCCCTGAATGCCTCGCCGATCACGGATGCCCTGGCCATCGGTGCGATCAAGCTGATCGCCAAGGCGCTGCCCAAGGCCTACGCCAACCCGGCCAACCTGCAGGCCCGCGACGATATGGCCACCGCCAGCCTGATGGCCGGCATGGCCTTCGGCAATGCCGGGGTGGGCGCAGTGCATGCGTTGGCCTACCCGCTGGGCGGGCGGTTCAATATCGCCCATGGCGTCAGCAATGCGCTGTTGCTGCCCTATGTGATGCACTGGAACAAACTGGCCTGTGTCGAGCGCATGCAGGACATTGCCCAGGCCATGGGCGTGAATGTCAGCGGCCTGAGTGTCAACGATGCCGCCGACCAGGCCGTCGAAGCGATGACAAGATTGTGTGCCGCCGTGGAGATTCCTTCCGGCCTGCGCAGTTTCGGGGTTCCCGAGGACGCCATCCCGGCCATGGCCACGGAAGCGGCGGGTATCGAGCGCCTGATGCGTAACAACCCGCGCAAGCTCAGCGCGGCCGATATCGAGAAAATCTATCGGGCGGCGTACTAGCCGTTGAGTTAGGTCACGGTGCGCAGGGCAAAGCATGAGGTATACAATGCGCGCCATCGTGATTTAGCTCAAAAAAGGTGCGTCATGCAGCCCTTCGTTATTGCTCCATCGATTCTCTCCGCCGATTTCGCCCGCCTGGGTGAGGAAGTGGACAAGGTGTTGGCCGCCGGTGCCGACTTCGTGCACTTCGATGTCATGGACAACCACTACGTGCCCAACCTGACCATCGGTCCGATGGTCTGTGCGGCGCTGCGCAAGTACGGCATCACCGCGCCGATCGATGCGCACCTGATGGTCAGCCCGGTGGATCGCATCATCGGTGACTTCGTTGACGCCGGCGCGACCTATATCACCTTCCACCCGGAAGCCTCTCTGCACGTCGACCGCACCTTGCAACTGATCCGCGAGGGCGGTTGCAAAGCCGGCCTGGTGTTCAACCCGGCCACCCCGCTGGACGTGCTCAAGTACGTGATGGACAAGGTCGACATGGTGCTGCTGATGAGCGTCAACCCGGGCTTCGGCGGGCAGAAGTTCATCCCCGGTACCCTCGACAAGCTGCGCGAAGCCCGTGCGCTGATCGATGCGTCGGGCCGCGACATCCGCCTGGAAATCGACGGTGGGGTCAACGTCAACAATATCCGTGAAATCGCGGCCGCCGGCGCCGACACCTTCGTGGCCGGCTCGGCGATCTTCAACGCCCCGGACTATCAGGAAGTCATCGCCAAGATGCGCGCCGAACTGGCGCTGGCGCGTTCATGAGCGGCTTTGAGCAGCTGTTCCCCGGCAAACTGCCACGGCTGGTGATGTTCGATCTGGACGGTACCTTGATCGACTCGGTGCCAGACCTGGCGGCGGCTGTGGACGAAATGCTGCTCAAGCTGGGGCGCAAGCCGGCGGGGCTTGCGTCGGTACGCGAGTGGGTCGGCAATGGCGCACCGATGCTGGTGCGCCGGGCCCTGGCCAATCACATCGATGCCGAAGGTGTCGATGAGGTTGAGGCCGAGCACGCCCTGGAACTGTTCAACGCAGCCTATGAACGCAGCCACGAACTGACCGTGGTCTACCCCGGCGTACGCGACACCCTCAAATGGCTGAGCAAGCAGGGCGTGGAAATGGCCCTGATCACCAACAAGCCGGAGCGCTTTGTCGCGCCGCTGTTGGACCAGATGAAAATTGGCCGTTATTTCCGCTGGATCATTGGTGGCGATACCTTGCCGCAGAAGAAACCCGACCCGGCGGCGCTGTTTTTCGTGATGAAAATGGCCAATATTCCGGCGTCCCAGTCGCTGTTTGTCGGCGATTCACGCAGTGACGTGCTGGCGGCGAAAGCGGCCGGCGTGCAGTGCGTGGCCCTGAGTTACGGCTACAACCATGGCCGTCCGATCGCCGAAGAGTCGCCGTCGCTGGTGATTGATGATCTCAGACTGCTAATCCCCGGTTGCTTGGGAGCTGGCGCTGAGATAACGTTGCCCGACATCGATCCGTCCCCTTCTGGAAATTCCATCGTGGTGGTCACTCGCAAACTCTGGATGAAAGTCATCAAGGCCCTGGCCCGCTGGCGTTGGCGCGCCTGACTGATCCTGGCCGCGCCATGCGGCACGTTTGCATACCTGACTGTTAGACCCTCACGCCACGAGGCACCTCATGATCCGCGAAGAATTCCTGCGTTTGGCCGCTGCCGGCTATAACCGTATCCCCCTGGCCTGCGAAACCCTGGCCGACTTCGACACGCCACTGTCGATCTACCTGAAGCTGGCCGACCAGCCCAACTCCTACCTGCTGGAGTCGGTACAGGGCGGCGAGAAATGGGGCCGTTACTCGATCATCGGCCTGCCATGCCGCACTGTGCTGCGGGTGCACGACCATCATGTGAGCATCACCCATGATGGTGTCGAGATCGAAAGTCATGAGGTCGAAGACCCGCTGGCCTTCGTCGAAGCCTTCAAGGCGCGCTACAACGTGCCGACCATCCCTGGCCTGCCGCGCTTCAACGGCGGCCTGGTGGGGTACTTCGGCTATGACTGCGTGCGCTATGTGGAAAAACGCCTGGGCAAATGCCCGAACCCGGACCCGCTGGGCGTGCCGGACATTCTGCTGATGGTCTCCGACGCGGTGGTGGTGTTCGACAACCTCGCCGGCAAGATGCACGCGATCGTGCTCGCCGACCCGTCCCAGGCCGACGCCTTCGAGCAAGGCCAGGCCAGCCTCGAAGCGCTGCTGGAAAAGCTTCGCCAGCCGATCACCCCGCGTCGCGGCCTGGACCTCAGCCGTCCGCCGGCGGCTGATCCGGTGTTCCGCTCCAGCTTTACCCAGGATGACTATGAGCGCGCGGTCGATACCATCAAGGAATACATCCTCGCCGGTGACTGCATGCAGGTGGTGCCGTCGCAACGCATGTCCATCGACTTCAAGGCGGCGCCCATCGACCTGTACCGGGCGCTGCGCTGCTTCAACCCGACGCCGTACATGTACTTCTTCAACTTTGGCGACTTCCACGTAGTGGGCAGCTCGCCGGAGGTGCTGGTGCGTGTCGAGGACAACCTGATCACCGTGCGCCCGATTGCCGGCACACGCCCGCGTGGCGCGACCGAAGAAGCGGATCTGGCGCTCGAAGAAGACCTGCTCAGCGACGACAAGGAAATCGCCGAACACCTGATGCTGATCGACCTGGGTCGTAACGACACCGGGCGTGTCTCGGAAATCGGCTCGGTGAAGTTGACCGAGAAGATGGTCATTGAGCGTTATTCCAACGTGATGCACATCGTGTCCAACGTCACCGGCGAGTTAAAAGCCGGGCTGACTGCGATGGACGCGTTGCGGGCGATTCTGCCGGCGGGCACCTTGTCGGGGGCGCCGAAGATCCGCGCGATGGAAATCATCGACGAACTGGAACCGGTCAAGCGCGGTGTCTATGGCGGCGCCGTGGGGTATTTCGCCTGGAACGGCAACATGGACACCGCCATTGCGATTCGCACGGCGGTGATCAAGGACGGGGAGCTGCACGTGCAGGCCGGTGGCGGGATTGTCGCCGACTCGGTGCCGGCCCTCGAATGGGAAGAAACCCTGAACAAGCGCCGCGCGATGTTCCGCGCTGTAGCGCTGGCTGAACAGACCCCCAATTCTTGAGGTTTCCCCCATGTTGCTGATGATTGATAACTACGATTCCTTTACCTACAACGTTGTGCAGTACCTGGGGGAGCTGGGCGCCGAGGTCAAGGTGGTTCGCAATGACGAACTGACCGTGGCCGAAATCGCTGCCCTGAACCCGGAGCGCATCGTGGTTTCTCCGGGCCCCTGCACGCCGACCGAGGCGGGTGTCTCCCTCGAGGCCATCAAGTACTTCGCCGGCAAGCTGCCGATCCTGGGCGTTTGCCTGGGCCATCAATCCATCGGCCAGGCCTTTGGCGGTGATGTGGTGCGCGCGCGCCAGGTGATGCACGGCAAGACCAGCCCGGTATTCCATAAAGACCTGGGCGTATTCCAGGCACTCAACAACCCGGTGACCGTGACCCGCTACCACTCGCTGGTGGTCAAGCGCGAAACCCTGCCGGAATGCCTGGAGCTGACCGCCTGGACCCAGCTGGAAGACGGCTCCGTCGACGAGATCATGGGCCTGCGTCACAAGACACTGAATATCGAAGGGGTGCAGTTTCATCCTGAATCGATCCTGACCGAGCAGGGCTACGAGCTGTTCGCCAACTTTCTCAAGCAGAGCGGCGGCACGCGCTAAGGACTTTCCATGGATATCAAGACTGCCCTGAGCCGTATCGTCGGCCACCTGGATCTGAGCACCGCTGAAATGAGCGATGTGATGCGCGAAATCATGACCGGTCAATGCACCGATGCGCAGATTGGCGCCTTCATGATGGCGATGCGCATGAAGAGCGAAAGCATCGACGAGATCGTCGGCGCTGTATCGGTGATGCGTGAGCTGGCGGACAAGGTCGAGCTCAAGACCCTCGACGGCGTGGTCGACGTGGTCGGCACCGGCGGTGACGGTGCGAACATCTTCAACGTGTCGACGGCCTCTTCCTTTGTGGTGGCGGCGGCGGGTTGCACCGTGGCCAAGCACGGTAACCGCGCGGTGTCCGGCAAGAGCGGCAGTGCCGACCTGCTGGAAGCGGCCGGCATCTACCTGAACCTCACGCCGGTACAAGTGGCGCGCTGCATCGACAACGTCGGCATCGGCTTTATGTTTGCCCAGTCCCATCATGGTGCAATGAAGCACGCCGCCGGCCCACGCAAAGACCTGGGCCTGCGTACCCTGTTCAACATGCTCGGCCCGCTTACGAATCCGGCCGGTGTGAAGCACCAAGTGGTGGGCGTGTTCAGCCAGGCACTGTGCCGGCCATTGGCTGAAGTGCTGCAACGCATGGGCAGCAAGCATGTGCTGGTGGTGCACTCCAAAGACGGCCTGGACGAGTTCAGCCTGGCCGCGCCAACGTTTGTGGCGGAGCTGAAGGATGACCAAATCACCGACTACTGGGTCGAACCGGAAGACTTGGGCATGAAGAGCCAGAGCCTGCACGGCCTGGCGGTGGAAAGCCCGGCGGCGTCCCTGGAGCTGATTCGCGATGCCCTGGGGCGTCGTAAGACCGAGAACGGTCAAAAAGCTGCGGAAATGATTGTTCTGAATGCTGGCGCGGCACTTTACGCAGCCGATCATGCCTATAGTCTTAAGGAAGGTGTCGAATTGGCCCACGATGCGCTGCACACCGGTCTGGCTCGTGAAAAGCTCGAAGAGCTGGGAGCATTCACCGCTGTATTCAAGATGGAGAATGAAGGATGAGTGTGCCGACCGTTCTGGAAAAAATCCTGGCCCGCAAGGCTGAAGAAGTCGCCGAACGCCGTTCCCGTGTGAGCCTGGCCGAGTTGGAGGCCCAAGCGAAAGCCGCTGATGCGCCACGTGGATTTGCCAAGGCACTGATTGCCCAGGCCAAGCTCAAGCAACCGGCCGTGATCGCCGAGATCAAGAAAGCTTCGCCGAGCAAGGGCGTGATTCGCGAAAACTTTGTACCGGCGGAAATCGCCGTCAGCTACGAGAAGGGTGGGGCGACTTGCCTGTCGGTACTCACTGACATCGATTTTTTCCAGGGTTCCGACCTGTTCCTGCAGCAGGCCCGCGCGGCCTGCAAGTTGCCGGTGATCCGCAAGGATTTCATGGTCGATCCGTACCAGATCGTTGAAGCCCGTGCCTTGGGCGCCGACTGTGTGTTGTTGATCGTCTCCGCATTGGATGACGTGAAGATGGCCGAGCTGGCGGCCGTGGCCAAAAGCGTTGGCCTGGATGTGCTGGTGGAAGTGCACGACGGCGATGAGCTGGAGCGCGCGCTGAAAACCCTCGACACACCGCTGGTGGGGGTCAACAACCGTAACCTGCACACCTTCGAAGTCAGCCTGGAAAACACCCTCGACCTGCTGCCGCGTATTCCGCGCGATCGCCTGGTGATTACCGAAAGTGGCATCGTCAACCGTGCCGATGTGGAGCTGATGGAAATCAGTGACGTTTATTCGTTCCTGGTGGGTGAGACCTTCATGCGTGCCGAGAACCCGGGGGCGGAACTGCAGCGTCTGTTCTTCCCGGAGCGTGGCGTGGCGGTCAGTGGTTCCACTCTCGATTGATTTGAAATGCGATCAACGTGTGGGAGGGGGCTTGCCCCGATGGCGGCGATTCAGTTGGAGCATCCTTGACTGACATACCGCTATCGGGGCAAGCCCCCTCCCACATTTGGGTTTGTATTTATTCAGATAGGTAGGTGCCCATTGATCCAGCCAGTGTCGATGCGTGTTGAAGCAGGCCTTGCCGCCGAGCAATCCTTGCTGGCCGCCGTTTGCGCGGGTGAGCAGGCGTTTGGGTTGTTGTTCTGGCAGCCCAGCGATCAGGCATTGGTGATGCCACGCCGCTTGAGCCGATTGCCTGCTTTCGATGTCGCCAGCCGCGTGTCTGCGGATGCCGGTTGGCCGGTGCTCTTGCGCGAAACCGGCGGCGAACCGGTGCCGCAGTCCAGCGCCACGGTCAATATCGCCCTGGTCTACGCTCCGCCGCGCAGTGAGGGTGATCAAGGTCGCATCGAAACCGGTTACCAGCGTCTATGCCAGCCGATCTGCGATTTACTTATCGAGTTGGGCGGCGATGCCTCCGTCGGGGAAATCGATGGTGCATTCTGCAACGGTCGTTACAACGTCAACCTCAACGGGCGCAAAATGGTCGGCACTGCCCAGCGCTGGCGGCAAGGCGGGGGCCGCCCGGTGGGGTTGGTGCACGGTGCGTTGTTGCTGGATAACGATCGTGAAGAACTCATCGCGGCGGTCAACCGCTTCAACCAAGCCTGCGGCCTGGAGCAACGGGTTCGCGCCGACAGCCATATTGCCCTGCACGAAGCCTTCCCCGCGCCGGACGCAATCAGCCGGCTGGACAGCTTGTACCGTCAAATGCTGGCCAGTTTCCTGCCGGCTTAACGGGTACCGAACACCACCATCGTCTTGCCTTTGACGTGCACCAGGTTGCGCTCTTCAAGATCCTTGAGCACGCGGCCGACCATCTCCCGTGAACAACCGACAATGCGCCCGATTTCCTGGCGGGTGATCTTGATCTGCATGCCGTCGGGGTGAGTCATTGCATCGGGCTGCTTGCACAGTTCCAGCAGGCAACGGGCCACACGCCCGGTGACATCGAAGAACGCCAGGTCGCCAACCTTACGCGTAGTGTCTCGCAGGCGCTGGGCGATCTGACCACTGAGGGCGTAGAGAATATCGGGGTCCTGCTGGGCGAGTTCGCGAAACTTTGTGTAACTGATCTCGGCCACTTCGCACTCGACCTTGGTCCGCACCCAGGCGCTGCGCTCCTGCTCCTTGCCTGCTTGTTCAAACAGCCCCAGCTCGCCGAAAAAATCCCCTGTGTTCAGGTAGGCGATGATCATTTCGCGGCCGTCTTCATCCTCGATCAGGATGGTGACTGAGCCCTTGATAATGAAAAACAGGGTTTCGGAGCGCTCACCGGCGCAGATGATGTTGTGCTTGGCGGGGTGGCGCCGGCGCTGGCAGTGCATCAGCAACTTGTCGAGATTCTTGATCTTGGGTATGGGCGTAAGAGCAACCATGGTTGTATCCCGAAAGGCAGCGCGAGGTGGTTGGAGTTGTTGTACTCAGCGGTATCGGCATTGATACACGTTGTATAAAGGGTGGCAATACGCCACTCCTTTGGCGCCAGCTTAACAGACACATTCTGACTCGATTAGCGAATTTTCCGAGTCAGCGCCGTTATTGATCGCTTTGATGGGAAGCGCGGTTGCGCCCGGGCCCTGTGCTAAGCTGGCGACCCTTTTTTAGCAGTGGAGTCTGGGCGATGAAGGCACGCATCCAATGGGCGGGCGAAGCCATGTTCCTCGGTGAGTCGGGCAGTGGCCATGTGGTGGTCATGGATGGCCCGCCGGAAGCCGGTGGCCGTAACCTGGGCGTACGCCCGATGGAAATGCTCCTGCTTGGCGTGGGCGGTTGCAGCAATTTCGACGTGGTCAGCATCCTGAAAAAATCTCGCCAGGCCGTGGAAAGCTGCGAAGCCTTCCTGGAAGCCGAGCGCGCAACTGAAGATCCCAAGGTGTTTACCAAGATCCACATGCATTTCGTGGTGAAGGGCCGGGCGTTGAAAGAAGCTCAGGTCAAGCGGGCTATCGAGTTGTCGGCCGAGAAATACTGCTCGGCGTCCATCATGCTCGGCGCGGCGGGTGTGGCCATCACCCATGATTACGAGATCATCGAGTTGGGTTGACCGCCAATCTGCAAAAGAAAAGGGCGCTTCGATAGCGCCCTTTTTTGCAGCCGCAGGTTTCGTCAGATGCGGTAAGTGCTTTTGGTCATGACCTTGGCCAGCAGGCTCATGCCGAATCGCACTGGCGCCGGGAAGCGGAAACCGCCGGCATCCAATGCACTTTCGGCGTGGTGCGCTTCATCGATACGCATCTGCTCAAGAATTGCGCGGGACTTTTCGTCGTCGGCCGGCAATTGTTCCAAGTGTTCATCCAGGTGCTTGCACACTTGATGCTCAGTCGCGGCGACAAAACCGAGGCTGACCTTGTCGCTGATCAGGCCGGCAGCCGCGCCGATGCCGAATGACAAACCGTAAAACAGCGGGTTGAGCACGCTGGGATGGCTCCCCAACTGGCGAATACGTTGCTCGCACCAGGCCAGGTGATCGATTTCTTCCTCGGCCGCATGCTCCATGGCTGCGCGCACCTGCGGCAGCTTGGCGGTCAGGGCCTGGCCCTGGTACAGCGCCTGGGCGCAGACCTCGCCGGTATGGTTGATGCGCATCAGGCCGGCCACATGACGGGTTTCGGTCTCGCTCATCTGCGCATCAGGCTGCACGATGGCGGGCGACGGGCGGTAAGGTTGGCCGCTGAAGGGCAGCAACGTGCGCATGGCCGTGTCGGCTTGCAGCAACAGACGGTCTATCGGCGAGTAGTGACGTTGGGTAGTCATGCTGACCTCCGGGAGGAATCTCGGCGGCCAGTTTACCGCAAGAGAGAGGAACGCGTTTGCCCTGAGTCAAGGGCGTGGGGTCGCAGCCTCGGACTGCGCCCCTTGTTGCGGGCTGGTTCAGCCCGGTGGCCAATTCATCTGGCGCTGACCCAGTACATGCATATGGATGTGGTAAACAGTCTGCCCGCCGTCTTCATTGCAGTTCATCACCACACGGAAACCTTTCTCACAGCCTTGTTCCACCGCCAAACGCTGGGCAGTGAACAGAATATGGCCGGCCAGGGCCTTATCGTCCTCGGTCAAGTCATTCAATGTGCGGATAGGCTTCTTCGGGATAACCAGAAAATGTACCGGCGCCTGTGGGGCAATATCGTGGAAGGCGAGGACTTGATCATCTTCGTAGATAATCTTCGCGGGTATTTCTCTGTTGATGATCTTGGTGAACAGAGTATCCACAGCTGTTTCTCCATTATGAAAGTGCAAGGTGAGTGTACTCAGGCGATCAGCGTGGGCAATAGGCCTTGTTGATGGCGCCGGCGATCTTGCGGGTCAGCCAGCGCGGGCTGAAACGCGGGCTGAAGGCCAGCCAGCGATTACGTCGACCAGGAATGATGATGGCTTTGTTTTTTTCCAATGCGCGCACGGTATAGAGCGCCACTTCTTCCGGGCTCATCAATTGCTCGCTGCGGTCGAGTCTGGCGGTGTCCATATGCGCTGTACCGAAGAATGCGGTGCGCGTAGGACCGGGGCAAAGCACCGAGACCTTAATGCCACAGGTCTTGAGTTCTTCGCGCAAGCCTTCGGAGAAATGCAGCACATAGGCCTTGCTGGCGTAGTAGCTGCTCATCCACGGGCCGGGTTGGAACGCGGCGACCGAGGCAACGTTGAGAATCTGCCCGCCACCGTGCAGCGCCATGCTATTGCCCAGGGCGTGACACATGCGTGTGAGGGCAAGGATGTTGACTTCGATGAGGTCTTGTTCGGTCATCCAGTCCTGGGCCAGGAATGGCCCGCTGGTGCCAATGCCGGCGCAGTTCACCAGCAAGTCGATCTGCCGCTCGCCTTCTTCCAGCTCCAGCAGGAACCCGGACAAGCGCAATGGCTCGCCCAGGTCGCATGCCCGAAACAGCACCTCGACGCCGAAGCGTTGGGTCAATTCGATTGCAATACTTTCCAACTGATCACGCTGGCGGGCCACCAGAATCAAGCTGCGGCCGCGACGGGCCAGGGCTTCGGCCAAAGCCAGGCCGATGCCGCTGGAGGCACCGGTGATCAGAGCGTAACGGGTCATGCCTCTCTCCATCGCAACGCGCCGCACCTGGGATGGAGGCATCACAGGCGCGGCGCGTTTCTTTACTGTTCTGGAGAGTCTACAGGTTCGGCTGCGTCGTCAGCACTTTGCGCATCTTCTTCATCGACGATCACGCTTTGATCGGCGTCTTCATCGGAGGTGATGGAGCTGCTTTCGTAGCTGCTGTCCACGTTGGTTTCGAGTTGATCCAGGTAGCCGTTCATGCCCAGCGACACCACGATGATGAGCATCAGCGGGATGAATGCCAGCCACAGTGAGGCCAGGACCTTCACCGCGGTGGAGTTGCGCGGTGGCGGTGCGCCGTACTGGTTGGCGCCGGTGTTACCTGGCATTACCAACAGCAGCAGCGGGAAAATACTGTTCACCAGCGGTACCAGGTTCAGCAGGTACAACCAGCCGGACCAGCCCAGATCGTGCAGGCGCTGCACGCCGATCTGCACGCTGACGACCACAACCGCGACGAACAGCGCGAAGCCCAGCAGCGAGCCGAGGATAATGGCTATGGTCGGTGACGCGGTCGCGATGGCAAAGCCCACAGTACTGAGGATGCCGGCTGCGACGAGCATGGCGACGGTCAGTACCAGCGTCCATGCCAGGTACCGCAGACGACCAATACGGCCATTGATGGT
The DNA here is from genome assembly GCF_036346475.1 of Pseudomonas sp. AM8. NCBI lineage: Bacteria > Pseudomonadati > Pseudomonadota > Gammaproteobacteria > Pseudomonadales > Pseudomonadaceae > Pseudomonas > Pseudomonas sp. AM8. The sequence goes on along the minus strand of NZ_JAOTNX010000004.1, from coordinate 7,582 downwards.
GAAGACCTTGAGGGTGGCGTATTCCGGCAGGCTTTCACCTACGGCGGCACGCGGTGGTGCGTACGGCGAAGCCGCAGGACGGGAGAAGTCCGCTGCGCCGGAATCTGTTTCGTGGGTTTCGGCAAGGCTGAAGGCTACGGGCTGTTCGGCCTCGATACGCGCGTCCACCCCGGCGTTTTTCAGCGCGGTGAGGTAGGTTTCGGCGTCGGGGCGGGACAGGTCGCGTTTCAGTGCAACAACGCGGCCGGTGAAGAGTTTCTCGATGTCCTCGACCGTGCTCTTGAACAGTTCAGCCAGGTTCAGCTTGGCTGTGGTGCTTTCGACACCCGGGAGCAAGGCCCCATCAAACACAATCTTGAAACGGTTATCGCTCATGCGGGCATCCTTGTCACTGAATCAGTGGAGTAGTGCAGGCCTGCTCGATCGGCAGGCCTTGCGGTTGGGTCAGCGTGGCCAGCGCAACTGTGTCGCCTGTTCGCGCGCCTTGCGGTATTCGGCATCCAGGCGGGCAACGAGTTCATCGACGCCGGGTAAATCATTAATCTCACCGACACCTTGGCCTGCAGACCATACGGTCTTCCAGGCCTTGGCTTCGTCGCTCAGCGGCTTGAGCTTGGAGCCGAAGTTTACTTCGCCTTTGCCCTGCAGGGCAGCGAGGTCGAAACCGGCATTTTCCAGGCTCTGGCGCATAAAGCTTGCGGGCACGCCGGAGACCGCGGGAGTGTGCACGATGTCAGCGGCGCGTGATGTGAGCAGCATCTCTTTATACGCATCCGGGGCGTGGCTTTCGGTGGTACCGATAAAACGTGTGCCGAAATACGCCAGGTCTGCCCCCAGTAACTGGGCGGCGAGTATCTCATGGCCGTGGTTCAGGCAGCCGGCCAGCAGCAGGGTCTTGTCGAAGAATTGGCGAATTTCTGCGATCAGCGAAAACGGGCTCCAGGTACCGGCATGGCCACCGGCGCCTGCGGCCACGGCGATCAGGCCGTCGACACCGGCTTCAGCGGCCTTTTCGGCATGGCGCCGGGTAGTGACGTCATGAAACACCAGGCCGCCATAGCTGTGCACCGCATCTACCACTTCTTTCACTGCGCCCAGGCTGGTAATCACGATCGGCACCTTGTGCTCAACACAGATCGCCAGGTCAGCCTCAAGGCGAGGGTTGCTGTTATGCACGATCAGATTGACGGCGTAGGGCGCAGGATTGTCCAACTGCGCCAGGCCCGCTTTGATTTCCTCCAGCCAGGCCTTGAAGCCACTGCTCTCGCGCTGGTTGAGCGCCGGGAAACTGCCGACTACCCCATTGCGGCAGCAGGCCAGCACCAATTGCGGATTGGAAATCAGGAACATCGGCGCAGCCACCACTGGCAGGCGCAGACGTTGTTCAAGCAGAGCGGGCAGCGACATTGGAGGTACCCCGAGTAATTGAAGTTAGAACGGTTTGACCACGACCAAAATTACGATAGCCAGCAATATCAGAACCGGGACTTCATTGAACCAGCGATAAAAGACATGGCTGCGGGTGTTTTCGCCACGGGCGAAACGTTTTACCTGCGCGCCGCACATATGGTGGTAGCCCATCAGGAACACTACCAGGGTCAACTTGGCGTGGATCCAGGCGCCCGATTGAAAGATGCCGGGGTTAAGGGCTATCAGCCAGATACCAAACACCAGGCTGGCCAGCATCGCCGGGCCCATGATGCCGCGGTACAGCTTGCGCTCCATGACGCTGAAGCGTTCCTTGCTGACAGTGTCCTCGCTTTGAGCGTGGTAGACGAACAGGCGCGGCAGGTAGAACAGCCCGGCAAACCAGCAGACGATGCTGACGATATGGAAGGCTTTGACCCATAGATAAAGCATTTTTAGTTATTCCCAGGTTCACGGTAGCGCAGATAGTAGTGGCTCATGCGCCCATACGTCACGTTGACGGTTGTCGCAGGACGATACGGCCCCTATTATCGACGGCTTTCCAGTGGGTTCGTTGAGGGCAGGTTTATGGTCAAGGTCGGTATCGTCGGCGGCACGGGTTACACCGGTGTCGAATTGCTGCGTCTGTTGGCTCAGCATCCGCAAGCTGAGGTGGTGGTCATTACCTCTCGATCCGAGGCCGGCCTGGCCGTGGCCGATATGTACCCGAACCTGCGAGGCCACTACGACGGCCTGGCGTTCAGCGTTCCGGACATCAATACCCTTGGCGCCTGCGATGTGGTGTTCTTTGCCACCCCTCACGGCGTTGCCCATGCGTTGGCTGGCGAACTGCTGGCCGCTGGCACCAAGGTCATCGACCTGTCGGCGGACTTCCGCCTGCAAGACGCCGACGAATGGGCCAAGTGGTACGGCCAGCCTCACGGTGCACCGGAACTGTTGGAAGAGGCGGTGTACGGCCTGCCGGAAGTCAATCGTGAGCAGATCAAGCAGGCGCGCCTGATCGCCGTGCCGGGTTGCTATCCGACGGCGACGCAACTGGGCTTTCTGCCGTTGCTCGAGGCCGGGCTGGCGGATGCTTCGCGCCTGATCGCAGACTGTAAGTCGGGTGTCAGCGGCGCTGGTCGTGGAGCAGCGGTAGGTTCCCTGTACTCCGAGACGTCGGAAAGCATGAAGGCTTACGCGGTAAAAGGGCATCGCCATCTGCCAGAGATTCGTCAGGGGCTGCGTCGCGCCGCTGGCAAAGACGTGGGCCTGACCTTCGTGCCACACCTGACGCCGATGATTCGTGGCATTCATTCCACGTTGTACGCCACAGTGGTCGATCGTTCGGTAGACCTGCAGGCGTTGTTTGAAAAACGTTATGCCAACGAGCCGTTCGTCGATGTAATGCCTGCTGGCAGCCATCCGGAAACCCGCAGCGTGCGAGGCGCTAATGTGTGCCGGATTGCAGTGCATCGTCCGCAGGATGGTGACCTGGTGGTGGTGTTGTCGGTGATCGATAACCTCGTCAAGGGCGCGTCGGGCCAGGCGGTGCAGAACATGAACATCCTGTTTGGCCTGGATGAAAAGCTGGGTCTGTCCCACGCCGGCATGCTGCCTTAAAACGATTTATGGACTGCGCAAAAGGCCCGTTGATCGGGCCTTTTGTGTTTCTAATGGCGGCGATGCAGATTGATATACCGTAACAATAGTTGACCGCTTTTCTAGGAGAAGCGGATAATGCCTGCCATTACGCATATGGCGGCGCTACGCCGGGAGATTATCAGCATGAGCGTTGAATCCTTCACCCCCACGGCTTTGCAATTTACCCACGGTGCTGCGCACAAGGTAAAGAGCCTGGTCGATGAAGAGGGTAATGATCGCTTGAAGCTGCGCGTATTCGTTACGGGCGGCGGTTGTTCAGGGTTTCAGTACGGTTTCACCTTTGATGAAGATGTGGCCGACGATGACACCATCGTTGAGCGCGAGGGCGTTAGCCTGGTCGTGGACCCGATGAGCTTCCAATACTTGGCAGGCGCCGAGGTGGATTACCAGGAGGGTTTGGAGGGTTCGCGTTTCGTGATCAAGAACCCTAACGCGACCACCACCTGTGGTTGCGGCTCTTCGTTCTCGATCTGATCTACAACGAATAAAAACGCCGCTTGGCTTTGATCGGCCAAGCGGCGTTTTGCTGTCTGCGGTTCTGGCGAGGTGTTCGTCAGGCGGGGTAGATCGCGCCAAGTACCCTTAGCCCGCGTGCGCCGGTGACACTGGGCCGGTTGGCGGCAATGCCTTCCAGGCAGCAGTGAGCCAGCCACGCGAAAGCCATGGCTTCGACCCAGTCCGGGTCTACGCCGTAGGTGGCGGTGCTACTGACTTGAGTGGATGGCAACAACGCGGCCAGACGATTCATCATTGTGGTGTTATGGGCGCCGCCGCCACAGACGAGTAACGTTTCTGTCTCGGGCTGCGCGGTTTGCAGGGCCTCGACGATGGTCAGGACGCTCAGTTCCAGCAGGCTGGCCTGTACGTCCTGGGGGTCAAAGGCGGGCAGACGGCCAAGATGCCGGTGCAGCCACTCGAGGTTGAACACTTCACGGCCGGTGCTTTTCGGGCCTTTGGTCAGGAAGAATGGATCGCTGAGTAGGGCCGTGAGTAGTTGAGGTTCGACCTTGCCACTACCCGCCCACAGCCCATCACGGTCAAAATGTTCGCCGCGCTGCTGTTGAATCCAGGCGTCCAGCAGCACATTGCCTGGGCCGCAGTCGAAGCCGGCTACGGGCCTCCCGGTTCCGATCAGGCTGAGATTGCTGAAGCCCCCAATATTCAATACTGCACGGCTGCCAGTGCTTTCGCCAAACAACGCTTCATGAAAGGCGGGCACCAGAGGCGCACCCTGGCCGCCAGCGGCAACGTCGCGGCTGCGGAAGTCGCTGACTACGCTGATGCCCGTCAGCTCCGCAAGCAATGCCGGGTTGCCGATCTGCACGGTAAAGCCTCGGGCGGGTTCATGACGGATGGTCTGGCCATGGCTGCCGATCGCGCGTATGTCTTGAGGCTTGAGGTTGTGCTGGTCGAGCACCGTGTGAATGCCGTGGGCGGCGAGTGTGACCCAATGCTGCTGGGCTATCGCTGAGCGGGCAATCTCATCCGGGCCGCTGGCGCACAGGCTTAACAGCTCTGCGCGCAGGGTGTCCGGCATCGGTGTGTAGTGGGTGGCGATCAGATTGACCGCCGAATCTTGTTCGATCAGGGCGATATCCAGGCCATCGAGGCTGGTCCCGGACATTACACCTATATAGAGCGGCATACCCTAACGCTTCGCCGAAGCAAGCAGGGTGGAGCGCTCCTGGTCCATGCGCGCCATCAGCGGCTGGCTCTGTTGCATAAAGCGTGCGCGCTCGGCCTTGGCAATCGGGTCGGCCATCGGCAGTTTCTGGCCCAATGGGTCAACGTGCACACCATTGACCTGGAACTCATAGTGCAAGTGCGGGCCGGTGGACAGGCCGGTGGTGCCGATATAACCGATTACTTGGCCTTGCTTCACATTGCCGCCGGTTTTCACGCCCTTGGCGAAACCTTGCATATGGCCATACAGGGTGCGGTAGGTGTTGCCGTGCTGGATGATCACCGTGTTGCCGTAGCCACCGCGGCGCCCTGCGAGCAGGACCTTGCCATCGCCGGCCGCTTTGATAGGCGTACCGCGTGGGGCGGCATAGTCGACGCCTTTGTGGGCGCGGATTTTGTTCAGAATTGGATGCTTGCGACCCATGGAGAAACGCGAGCTAATACGAGCGAAATCCACCGGAGTTCGGATGAAGGCCTTGCGCATGCTGTTGCCGTCGGCGGTGTAGTAGCTGCTGTTGCCTTGCTTGTTGGTGTAACGCACTGCGGTGTAGGTCTTGCCACGGTTGGTGAAGCGTGCGGAGAGAATGTTGCCGGTACCGACTACTTTGCCGTTGGCGACTTTCTGCTCGTAGATCACGTCGAATTCATCACCCTGGCGGATGTCCTGGGCGAAGTCGATGTCGTAGCCAAACACGCTGGCCATGTCCATGGTCATGCTATGGGACAAGCCAGCGCGCGCGGCAGATTGCGACAGTGAGCTGTTGATCACGCCGTGAACGTAGGCAGAGCGCATGACTGGCTTGGTGGTAATACGGTTGAAGGCAAAGCCTTTGGCGCCCTTGGTCAGGGAGATGCTCTCGAGGTCACTGACGCTGGTGTGCAGGTTGTTCAACTGACCGTCTGGTGTCAGTTCGAATTCCAGTTTCTGGCCGTGTTTGAGCTGGGTGAATTGCTTGGCTTGCTTATCGCTGGCCAGTACATCGTTAACGGTGGCTGCGGGAAGGCCTACCTTCTCGAACAGGGTCGAAAGCGTATCGCCTTTCGCCACGATCACTTCGCGGTGTTGAGGGTTCTTAGCAGCGTCTACTACGGTTTTTTTCTGTTCTTGAACGGCTTGCTGGGTATCTTCCGGCGTGTTTTCGATCTGGGCAAACGGCGATTCAGTGGGAGCATTTGTGGCTTGTTGGGCGTCGGAAGCGTCTTGATCTTGTGTCAGTTGTTCAACCGGACTCTCCAAGTCAAGGCTCAGGGATGTTCGTTTGGCTTCTACGTCACTGGAAGGGAATACCAGGAGTGCCAGGCTGAGAAGGGCGGCGATACCACTTGCTGCAAGCAGGTGGGTCTTCGGGTAAAGCGGCGGCGCTTTAGACGGTTCAGTGGTCATAGGTAATTTTGACTTTGAAGATGAAATGGAAAAGATGAATGACATGATGAAGATGAAATAACTGTATAAAATATAACCAAATCATCTGTGGCGCAAGCTCGCGAACGCTGGGCTTGCTGAACGGTGTCCGTGCGCAGGGCAAAACTTGTAATTAGTCCCTGATCTTGTATGGTTGGTTCCCTTTTGAATCTGAGCCTTGCGGGTCTGTTATGAAGTCGGTTGAAGAGCAGCTAGCGCTGATAAAACGTGGTGCGGAAGAACTGTTGGTCGAGGCCGAGCTGATCGAAAAGCTCAAGCGTGGCCAACCCCTGCGTATTAAGGCTGGCTTCGATCCGACGGCGCCGGACTTGCACCTGGGTCATACCGTGCTTATTAATAAGCTGCGTCAGTTCCAGGAGCTGGGGCATCAGGTGATCTTCCTTATAGGTGATTTCACCGGGATGATCGGCGATCCGAGCGGTAAGAGTGCAACACGCCCGCCGCTGACCCGTGAGCAGGTTCTCGATAATGCCGAGACCTATAAGACCCAGGTATTCAAGATTCTTGATCCGGCCAAGACCGAGGTGGCGTTTAACTCCACCTGGATGGATCAGATGGGGCCGGCGGACTTCATTCGCCTCACTTCCCAGTACACCGTGGCGCGCATGCTTGAGCGCGATGACTTCGACAAGCGCTATTCAACCAATCAACCGATCGCGATTCATGAGTTCCTGTATCCGCTGGTTCAGGGTTATGACTCGGTAGCGCTGCGCGCGGATGTTGAATTGGGTGGTACCGATCAGAAATTCAACCTGCTGATGGGGCGTGAGTTGCAGCGTGCTTATGGTCAGGAAGCTCAGTGCATCCTGACCATGCCGTTGTTGGAAGGGTTGGATGGCGTCAAGAAAATGTCCAAGTCTCTGGGCAACTATGTCGGCATCCAGGAAGCTCCGGGTGTGATGTACGGCAAGCTGGTCTCTATCCCGGATGCCTTGATGTGGCGCTACTTCGAACTGTTGAGTTTCCGCTCGATGGATGAGATCGATGCGCTGCGTGCGGATGTAGAGGCGGGCGCCAATCCGCGTGACGTGAAGATCAAGCTGGCGGAAGAGATAGTTGCGCGTTTCCATGGTGAAGAGGCAGCGGCCAGTGCTCACCGTGCGGCAGGTAATCGCATGAGGGACGGCGAGCTGCCGGATGATCTACCTGAGATTGAATTGACGGCTACTGAGGCCATGCCGATTGCGGCAGTCCTTAATAAGGCGGGTTTGGTAAAGAACTCGGCGGTCGCGCGTGACCTTCTGGGGTCTGGCGGTGTGCGTATAGATGGTGAGGTGGTGGATCGCACCTTTATATACGAACTTGGTGCTACCCACGTTTGTCAGGCGGGGAAGAAGGCATTTGCGCGTATTACGCTCAAATCCGAATAAACTTGAAATTAACTGTTGACGGCGAATTGTATCT